>PAHJ01000163.1 GCA_002705565.1 Geminicoccus sp.
GGGAACAGCGTACCTGCCCTGGGGGCCATGAGCCGGGCCGCACTCCACGTGCCCGGCGGGTAGGCCGTGAGCGGCGCCGCGTCCCACGCGGGCTGCGTGAGGTGCGTGAGGCGCGCAAGGCGGATGGCCTTGGCTTCGACCCGTTGGATGCGCGCCATCAGCGCCATTTGAAGGGCTCGGATTGGCTTTCGCCGTGGTTTAGCGAGAGCGAGCTGCTAATGATGGAGCGTGACGTGACCGTTACGTATGTGGTCGTCGACGATGTTTGGCGTGCGTGCTTCGGTACGGCCGACAGCGTTGCTGCGGCGGTGGCGTCGTTACCGGGTTTGCCTGGCGGTTGGGCTTTGGCTCCGATGTCTGATGGCTTTGCGGTTGCTGCGCACGAGGGCGTGCTGCTTCGGTTCGCGACGGAGCAAGCGCGCACGGCGAATTTGGAGGCGCTGCCGCGACCGCGCGTCCACACGTTCCGTGCCGACGGCGACGACGCGTGGTGCCTCGTTGATGGCTCTTCGGCGCGGCGCGGCTCGGGCGCGTACGCTTTCTCGTTGGCAGACAACTCGGCGTCGACGCCGAATGCGCGCATGGTGGTGGTGCCGGCAGCCGGCTCGCGCGATCCGCACGTTGTTCTTCAGGTTGCAAAGGCCGACGGTGTTCCGGAGCGGCGCGCTGGCGCACCCCGTTCGGAGCTTGCTCTCAGTGAGCTTTGCGTTCGGCATCCGTCTGCGTTTCAGCGGGCATTTGAGCAAGCGTGTGCGCAGCAGCCGTCAGCTCCGCCGCTTTCGGTTTGGACTGAGCTAGCGTTGGTCGCGGCACCGCGTGAGCCGCCGTCTTGGACTTCGGCGTGTGCAGTGTGCGGCATTGCCGACGTGCCTTTGGTTCAGAGCTCTCACCATTGGCTTTGGCTGTGCAACCATCGGCGTGGCGCGGACGCGTCTTCGTGTGCCGTGGAGTACTTTCTCGCCTCGCCGCGCGACGGCTTCGCGTTGGGGCCTTCGACGCGCCATATCCAGCGGCGTATCGTGTGCGCCTGGAGCGGCGAGTCGGATCCTTTCAGGCTGTACATCGTGCTGCATGACGAGCGATCGCGTATCTTCTCGCGTTCCGTTCTGGCCTCGGGCGCGCTCCCTTTGGTTGCCGTGGCCAGCGCGGTTCCGGTGATATGTCAAGGCATCATTAACGAGTGGCTCGTGCCGTCGGGTGTCAACACGACGGATCCTCTTGCGGAGCTCGGCGTCGCGGTGCCTCTAGCGCAACGTGAAGGACTGTGCTTTGCGGTGCGTCACCGTACGTCCACGCGTGCTACAGCTGTGGGACCTCTGGTTCTGCGGGACCGGTTCCACCATTGGCTCCACTTCAAGCGCCTTCTTTGTTTGGCGTTCGAAGGCGAGCAGCGCGAGCTGCAGCGTGCTGCCCGACACGGCGTCGCCGTGCGTTGGGATCAGCTGGGCGCGCGGCACGCGGCGTACTTCACGTACAATCAGAATGCCGTTGACGACTTGAGCGTGCGTGACTTCGTACTCTTGTCGCAGGGCTCGGAGGATTCGGCGTGGAGCGCTCGCGCACGAGTGTTCGTCCTGATGACGGAGGGCATCGTGGGCGCCTTGCTGGAAAACGACACGGATGTCGATGACGCGCGCGTCGGCATTACGGAAGGGTACTCCGTGCTCTATTTGCCGTCGACTATCTCCGTCGACCGGCAACAGACTGCTATTTTCAGGATGGCCGTTGACGAGTTTTGCGTGTCGCCCGTGGTTCGTGAGCTCCTTCTGGGCCACCGTGTCGATGCTCGCGTGCTTCCCGTCCCGGCGTTGCCCGACTTGACGGTGGCAAGCCTGCCGCCCTTCAACGAGGATCAGCGCGGTGCGATCCGTATGGCCTTGCTGCACCGTGTGAGCTTGGTGCAGGGCCCGCCCGGGACTGGCAAGACCGACGTGGTGGCGGGCGTTTGCAATCGTCTTCTGGAAATGCACGTCGCTCAGGTGTTGGTGGTGGCGCCGTCGAACGACGCGGCGACCCAGGCCGCGCGCAAGATTTCGCGTACCGGCTGCAAGGTTTTCCGGTTCTACGCGCGCAGTCGCGAGGCGCCGGCAGACTTGGAGCGCGAGCTGCGGTTGGCTGCGCATGCTGAGCCGAGCTCGTATGAGCTTCTGTGTCAGATCGACGACTTTGAGACGCAGCTCAAAGAGGCGCAGCTTCGACTCACACGCGACGACCGCGTGTTGCGCGAGGAGTGCTTGCAGCGCGCTCTGGACTCTGTGGACGTTATCGTGTGCACGTGTTCCACGGCGATGGACCCGTATCTCACGCCGCGTGTGTTCAAGGCTGTCGTTATCGACGAGGCTGGCCAGTGCTTGGAGCCTGATGGCTTCATCCCTGTGCTGATGGGCGCTCAGCGTGTGGTCTTGATTGGCGACCACCAACAGCTCAGCCCGGCAGAGAGCGTCAAGAGCGACGAGGCTCGGGCTGCGGGGCTTGGTGTGTCTATCTTCGAGCGTCTTATGCGTGCCGGCAACGTGCCCTCGTGCATGTTGCGTGTCCAGTACCGCATGCATCCGGCGATCAGCGAGTTTCCGAGCACCGAGTTTTATGCGGATGCGGCGGGTAATCGCAAGGTGGTCGACGGCGTCACGGCTGCGGATCGTACGTTTCCGTTGAGTGCCTTCCCGTGGCCGAACCCGGAGCAGCCTGCAATGTTTCTCCACGTGGCCGGTGAGGAGCTTCGCCCTCCTGGCGGCACTTCTTACTACAACTCGCGTGAGGCTGTTGTGGTTTGCGGCATTGTGGCGCAGCTGCAGCGAGCCGGCGCGAAGGCCACAGATATCGGCATTATCACGCCATATGCGGCGCAGCGGTCGGAGGTTTATCGGCGCCTCCGTGAGGCGACCGACGTGGCTGACGCGGCGGAGGTGGAGGTTGCCAACATCGACGGTTACCAGGGTCGAGAGAAGGTGTTCATCGTCATTTCTTGCGTTCGGTCGAACCAGCGTCAGGAGGTGGGCTTCTTCTCGCGAGCCAACCGTTTGAACGTTGCGTTGACGCGCGCTCGCTCGGGCCTCGTCATTGTGGGCAATATTGACACGTTCAAGAAGCACACGCATTGGCGTTCGCTCGCACGATCGTACCAGCAGCGCGGGCTTATGCGTACGGGCTCGCCTGTGGCTCCGGGCGCGTTCTCCGTTCGATTGCCAGAGCCTTTCACGGAGGCGGAGGACGCCACTTTGGACGCTGTTCTGCAGACTGAGACGCCGGTTGCGGCTGTTGCTGCTTTGTCCTTGCCAATGGCGGAAGGGTATGACGTTCCCGCGGAGACGGCGGCGGACGAAGACCGCGTGGCTGCCTTTTGCGTTGAGTTTCAGCGTGTGGCGGACTCGTTGGTGGCGGAGGGACAGGGCGACTCGTTGGCGCTCGCGTTGGCACTGCTCCACGCGCGCGAGTCTGAAGGGCAGAGTGCACTGGCGGCGGAGTGCTTCGCGGTTGCCGCTGTGGCAGAAGGGTCGTCATTGGCAGCGTCGCAGGCGCCTGCGCGTGCTCGTCCCCTCCTATGCAATCGGTATTGGTCGCAGTTCCGGCTTCTCGCGTGCCTTTGGCGTGCGCGCGCGGTTGGCTACTTGGACTGCCGTCAGCTGGTCCAGTACTGGCGGTTTGCGCGTCAAGGTCGGCTTAAGGAGCTTCACGCTCTTTGCCGCGATAACCGTTACGAACGTGGGCGACTCCCCGGCTTGACTGGCGTTGGTGCGGCGCTCCACGCCGTCGCTCCGCCGGACGTCAGCCGTCGCTCGCTCGGGCGGCGTTGGATCGTGGCCGACGATGCGGTGCGCGCGGCGCGTGACCTGCGAGATCCCACGTCGTGTCCGCAGCTGTCAGATGTTCTGGCGATGTCTCTTCTTGACTCTCGCGGTGGCATTGATGTCACACGCGCCGTCCTGGAGGCGCGATTTCCGCCTGTCGATGTGCGTACGGCATTGCTTGTTGGCGACACGGTCTTCGCCGCCGTGCCTACGTACTTGTTGGACCGCCGGTTGCCTGGGCGTGGCTTGACTTTCAATGGCGCTGTTTATCGCATGGTTCGTGCGGTTCGGTGCAAGTATGGCGCGCTTTGGGCGTTGGGGCTCATGGCCACCATCGCTGATTTCTCACAGCAGCGTCGCAACTTTCAGCGCGTGCTTGAGTGGTACATGCGATCTGTGCGTGTGGTGCGTGCTCGGTTTCCGGAGGCGACCGTCCTGCTCCCGTTTTGCTCGCCGGGCGGACACGCTGAGGGGTGCGCTCGCGTGGATTTGGACGGCGCCGGCATTGATAATGCGGAACAGCTCTCTGACGCGGTGGGCTGGTTCTCGCACGTGTCGCGCATTGCTTATCCCATGCGGCGCGCGCGCATCACTGTTACGCGCGGAGACGCGTTGTCAATGGCTGTGCGTGATGGTGCGGTTTCCGCGCATCCGTGCGGCGGCGACCACTTGGCTACTGTCAGTACGCCTCCGTGCGGGCCGCAGTCCACGCTGCAGCACCTTTTGGAGGATGCGGTGGCTGCGCGTACAGCGGCCGAAGGCAATAGCCTTTTGGAGGACATCGCGCTCAACGAGTCGCGGTATCGGCGTTCCCGCGTGCCCTGGATGTCGGAGACCACTGCCAATCCGAGCTTGCCTACGCCGGAGGGCGTGGCGCGCGTTGCGATTGCGAGCATATGGGCAGGGCTGCGTACGCACGACCGGCATTGGATATACTGCCCTCCGCTTCATCCTCTTATTGTCGACGCGTCTCTTTCGACGGGTGGCCGATGGCTTGCTCAGCATTCGTGCACGGGCGCGGATAAGGCGTTGGCCGGTCGGCATCCGCATGGCGCTGCGGTGGTACCAACGTGTTGCGAAGGCATTTTGTGCGCGTGTTGGAATGCTGCCACGTGCAAGTATTCGTTGTCGCAAGTGCGGCATATGCTCGAGGTTCACGATCGGCACGTGACTTCGCGGCAACGCGTCAATGATCTTCTGCCTCCGCCTGTCGGCTCCTTGCTGGCGGCACAAGTGGCGATGCACGCGTTGAACCTCCGTTTGGCTGTTCCGTGCGTCAGCTTCGACGAGGCCCTAGCGGATCGGGTTCTTGCTGTTTGGCACGACGCTGTCCTGGACGGCTTCTCTCTTCCGGAGCTTCCGCAGCGCGCCGTGGCGGCTCGTCGTGGCGTGCGCTGGGCTTGCGTCCTCTGCGTTCCGCTCGGCGGCTCGCCGCCGTGCCTGCTGCTCACGGTCGGATTGTCGGTGCCGGTGGTTGTGCTGGATCCCACGGATGGGCGTCCTTTATGCACGCGCGTGGTGTCCGCTCTCGCCGAAACCTGCGGCCTTGAGGTGCCGCCTTCGCGGTTGCAGTTCGTGTGCGACTTCGATGTCGACGGTGACTGGTGTGTCGTTTTCCACCTGCCTTCTTTGGATCTGGCGCGCCGTAGCGCATTGCGGCTTAGCGACGCGTCGTCCACGGCGTTGGCGCTTGCTTCACCGCATCCAGCTGCTTACAGTGCCTCCTGGCCGCCGTCTGCACACGTCCTCGCGTTGGTGCCTGTGCCGACGTACTTGGCCTCGCTGGCGCGTGTGGCGCGAACTGTGGAGCGTTCGCAGCCGACGTCTTGTGGTGCTTTCGGGCTGGCTGTCCTTTGGGCCTCTCGACTACTGGTGGTGGACGTTGACTTGGAAGGGGACCTCAAAGTGGCCGGGCTTTCGTCTCTGGCTTCGGATTGTTATGACGCGTTGCCTTTCGTCTTTTGCTCGGCGAGCCAGCGTGCCGAGGCTGATGCTCTGGCGCGTCGGTTCGAGGTTCTTCCGGTGCCCGTTGGTGATTCTGTGCGATTGCCGTCTGTGGAGGATGGTGGGGGGAAGGGGCGTCGAGATACAGCCACAGTGGATGCAGCCACGGTGTCCACGTATCCGCCTCTGGCGCCGACAATGGACGGGCGTGACGCTCCGCTCGCCGCTGCAAGCCTTCGCTCGGTGAAGCTCCCGCGTGCTGCAGATAGGCGGGAGACGTACATCAAGCTTCGTAAACGTATCGTCACTTCACGTTCAGCAGACGACCCAGGCGCGTTCGGGTTAGGCGGGAAGAAGCACCCCGACTCGGACGAGCAAAAGAATAACTCTGGCTTTGTAAAGCCGGTGGACAAGGCGGTTGTTGCATTGCTGGTACGGGAGCGAGTTGAGGGCAAGGACGATCGATTCCTTGTTTTCTCGACGGGCGCACGGCAGTTTGGCTTTTTTGCATCGCTTTTTCGCGCGCCCCCGATGGCCGCCGACGACCCTTCGGCATATTCGAAGGAGCATGCTGCAATTCGCACGGAGCTAGAGGCAGCGCTCTTGCAGCTCTTGCCGGCGGGAGTGTTTTCGTCAACAGTCGTTACGCGTATGCGTGAGTGTGTGGGGCACGTCGAGCCGTCGCGCACGTCGTGGCTCGTAGCTTCACGTGACGAAAAGGGCGAGCGGCCGTCGACAGCGGTGGCACCGATCAAATATGATCTGCGATTATGGACAGTCACTGTCGCTCCGACTCTTGCGGCGGAGGACGAGGCGCTTCGACCTTACTTTGTGGCTGCGACCGCAAGTGCTGCCGAGGCTTGGTGCTTCGCACTCGAGGCCGGTTCGACGGAAGCCGGCTCGACGGAAGCCGGCGTGGCGCGCAACCTCACAATCACGGAGCCTCGGATGGAGGCGCCGCCTCTAGCGTTTCAATGGATGACCGCGGTGGAATTGGCTCGACACTTCCAGTCCACTGGCCGAGGGGCGCTGGCCGCGTGCATCCAAGCGTCCGAAACGCCAACGCAGACTGCGGATGCTGCTATGGCCGTTACTTTGCGTAACGCGCGGCAGAAGCACTCGTTCATGCGAAGTCTGCGGGACGCTGAGGCGAAAGGACACGTTAAGCTAATGCGGTACGTGGCCGCGCGGCAGACGGTTTCGGCAGACCCGTGGGTGGACGTGTTCTTCGATAAACAGCAATTCCACAAGCTAACCTGCGGCCAGGTGCGAGTCTTGTTACGCGCGAATTCCGGTGTGTATGCGGCGGCTCGCGAAGGCACTTGGCTTCGAGCTCGTAGTGGGCTTGAAGGGCACTGTGCATGGTTCGTGGTGTCTTGGGTGCGGCGCTATCGATCCTTTTCGGAGGCGGTCTTTTCTCGGGATTTCGACCCCTTTCTCTTGGGCATGGGTCCTTTGGACAGTTCCGCCACGCGGCTTTCGGAAGAGCGTCGGTTTTACGTCCTCAACTGCGCGCGAGAGCGTGAGCAAGGCATGTACAGCGGCGCTGGGCGAACGCAAGCAGTGAAGACGGCTGCCCGCTGGGGCGCTCTTTTGGGCACTCGAAACCGCGTGTTGTGCTGGGGCTTGAATCCAGCTCCTTCGCAAGTTCACCCTCCGGGAGCACGGTTTCAGATTCGTACGCTGGATGAACCGGTGCGGCGACTGGACGTGCGTTCGGCGTGGCGTTCAATGGCGCGCGTGCTTGGTTTTGTACGCTCGATCAACCGGCGGCGCGTGCTTTGCAGCTCGTTGTCAGCCGTGCGTTCGTGGCGGCACCTCGCACTGCGGCTGTCGAGTGTGCATTCGCGCAGCGGTGCCGCGGCCTTTGTGGCGACCGCCTCGCAGCCGCGATCAAGCCTCGCTTTGCGGCAGCTGGTGCAGAAGTTGCTTGAGCATCGGTGCGCGCTGGTTAAGTCTTCCGTGGTGGGACCGCCCGATCGCCTCTTGCGACAGAAACACCTGCTTTCTGTGGTCTTCTATTACGTCGTAGATGGCGCGGTTCGCGTCTGGAGTCACGTGCACAATGACGGCTCGGTGCGTGCCTTGGAGGCGGCAATCGACAGCGTAGACGTTGGAGCTGTGGACGAGGTGGGTTTCAGCGCGCTTGCTAGCTCGGTCATTTTGCCGTTGGCGTGGACTCGGGCCTTGGAGTCTGTGCAGCGAAAGACTGAGCAGGTGCGGATGGCTTTGGAGTTTGACTCGCCAGCGCAGCGCAAGCAGACGGTGCGCAGCGTGCGATTGGTCGAGCTGTCGCGAAAGGCGTGCGCTCAGTATCCGGAGTATCGGGCCTCGTGTCTCGCGAAGGTACGTGCGAGCAGTATGCAGTGGCGCTCGCTAGAGGAGGCTATGTACTTTGACCGTTTGCATGCACGACCGGTGCCCGCGGAGGTGGTCGCGCGAGAGCAGCTTCAGTATTGGTCAGCTGTTGCTTCTGCCCTTGCGTCGGGCGTTCAACCAGCGGCGGCTCCGGCTGTGGCCGAAAACGTGCAAACCAGCGAGCAAGCAGAGGGCAACTCGGAGCTCTCGGGTGTTCGTGTAACAGTGCGCCCTACAGGGTCGCGCGGCATCGAGCTTTCGCTCGCGCACGCCGACTCCACTCCTATTGCGCGCCCGACGTCTGTTGACGCGACCGGCGCTTCCAAGGTACCTAGTGTTATTATCGAGTCTGAGGACGATGCTTCATCGGCCACCGGCTCACAGCCGTCGAATTAACGCGACGGCTGCTCCTGCATTTGGCAAGCCGGCCTGTGGGAGCGAGCCTCCGCAATCTCCGGCTGTCGCTGTGACGCCGCCGGCCGCCGGGGTGCTCCAGCATTTGGTGATTCCGTGTGGCTTCCTGGCGCCCGAGGTGTTGACGACGTTCGACGCCATCTGCCAGCACGCGGACTGCTTTTCGGCGAAGCCAACAGCTGTTGGTGCGGCGGTGGCCGCTTGCCTTCCGTATGGATGCCCGTACGCAACCCGCGTGGTGGATGGCCGTCGTGCTTCGATTGACGCGCCGGGTACGGTGGAGCGTTGCGCTCCGGGCTTGCCTCTGCAAGGGCAGCCCTTGGTGTTCAACCTCTTCTCAATGCTTCGCGCAGCGTCGCCCGATGCGTCGCGGCATTACACGGGCACTCCGGACACCGAAGAGCAGCGCATCTCGTGGTTCGAGCAGTGCTTGGAGGCGCTTTCGCCGTTTGTGGAGGAAGGCACGCGCATTGCGTTTCCGTACCGGATTGGCTGCGGGCACGGGCGCTGGGAGCCTTATAAGCGCCTGCTCCAGCAGTTTGCAGCAATGCATCCGTTGGCGCATGTGGTGGTGGTCCAGGCCTCGTCATCATTCGTGAATGAGCAACACCCGGAGCGAGCTCTTTGTGCAGCTTCGCGAAAGGCGCACCGCATGCTGAACAAGTGCTCGAATGCAGAGACGCGTGAAATTGGCCGTGCCCTCCTCTCCGCCTTAGATGCCAACATTCGGGAGGCCTTGAACGTCGCTTCGGGCGACAGCCGTACGGTGGCCGATGCTGCCGCTGCCGGGCTGTGTACTGGTTCAACGGTTGAGGCTGCTTCGGGCGAGACGTCTGGGTCGGTTCCTCTGACTTCGGTCTCGGATGCCGCCTACGTCAAGGCGTTTTCAGCGAGCGTTGACGAGCTTACAGAGGAGCAGCGGAAGCTGCGGGAAGCAATGTTCGCGGACTTGCGGCGTGAGCGGGAAGCAGCGGACAAACAGTATCAGGAGTATCTGGCGGCGCAGCTGCGCAGCGGCGCTCTTACGTGTGAGGCCGTCCGCGCTTCGCGCGATGTCCAGGCGTTGGCCGCAGCCGACGGCGCTGTGGACTTGCCAAATTCGGGCTTCCGTGCGGAGTTTGACGAGCCAACGGCGGCGGTCGTTTCGCTACCCGCGCGTCGCGTGGTGGTGCACGGACTGAAGAGGTATCCGTCTCTCAATGGGCTGCGCGGCACCATCGAGAAGGTGTTGGCTAGCGGGCGTTACTCCGTGGCTTTGGATGACGACGATGCCAAACAACAGACCACCGGCTTTGTCACACGTTCTATCAACTGCTGGGGTTATAACCTCGAGGCGGAGGCGAATTTGACGGAGCCGGACGCCGTCTCGCCACCGGCGGCAATCACTGTCAGCTCGGCTGATGGCACGCACACTCCGGCTAAGCTGTCGCGACTCCAGGCGGTAGCGCCCGACGGTACTCGGGTGGCAGTGCGTGCAAACATCCTAGACTCGGGCTCGGCTATCACATTGGCTTTCGAACAGGAGCTAGAGCGCCTTCGCCGACAGTCTCCTGGGGCAGTGAAGCGTGTTCAACCGCTTGCGTCATCGGTTCGGCGCATCCGTGGCATTGGCGCGCTTAACGACGTGCTGTACTGGGTCGAGCTCACGCTCGAGATGGGCGGCGTTCTGGTGCGCTTTGTAGACGTGCCTGTCCTTCCCGGTAGCCAAGGCATTTTGCTCGGCAACGACTTCATTGGCAAGGGTCGCCTCCAATGGAGTTACGAATGCGGCGTGTACGACGGGGTGGAGGCCGACGGTTACGTGGCCATTCGTGACGAGTCCGGTCTTGTGCTTTCTCATCCTATTCCTTTCGTGCACGGCGCGTCGAGCGCCAACACTGCCTTCTCGGCGTTTGCAGGCACGACTACAGGCTCCGCCGGCGGCGGCGCGGAGGGCAAGGACGTGTCAGAGCCTGTCGAGCCTGCAGGGCCACGCGTGCGTTTGGTCTTGCGACCGTCCGGCAGCGGCGTTGAGTCTTCGCTCTTTGTGCGGCAGCCGTTATCAGAGAAGGCTATCGCAGAAGCGGTCGAAGGCGTTTCGCCTGTTGCGTATGCGCCGCGCACTATTGTAGTGCCAAAGAGGTGCGAGCGGTACATCCGCCTTCGCGCCCCGGCTGCCATCACGGCGGGCCACGACGTTGCTATCCTGCCGTTGGAGGATGAGCGTGCGGCGGACTTGGGCCTTCTGGTAGCGGGCACCTTGCAAACCGTGGATAAGCATGGCTACGTCACAGCGCGTGTTATCAACATGTCCGACGATGACGTGCGTGTGCCGCTGCTCACCGCTATGGCGCGTTTCGTGATTGATCCGCGAGAGTACGTGGAACCTCTGGAATTCAACACGCAAGAGATTATGGCTTCGTGTCATATTGATCCGTGCCACGATGCGGCGGCGCGAGCTGCGATCAAGCAGATGCTCTCGAAGCGTCGCCGTCTTTTCCGCTCTGAGCTCGGGCGTGCGTACGCGCACGGGTACAAGATGCGTATCTCTATGCCGAAGGTGGAGTCCGGCGAGGTGCCGGCGCCGTCCGATAACCCTCGGCCGTTGCCACCAAAGGAGCTCGCGGCTCTCGAGGAGGCCGTGAAAAAGCAGCTGCGAATGGGCTTGATCGAGCCGTCGTCTAGCCCGTTCAAAGCGCGCCCGCTTCTTATCCCCAAGGCGTCGCCGGGCGGGGGCTACCGCGTGGTGCTTGACTATCGTAAGGCCAATGAGCTTCTGGTGAAGGACTCCTACCCGTTGCCAACGGTAGACCAACGGTTGAACGCGCTGGGCCGCGCGAATTGGTTCACCACCGTGGACTTGATGATGGGGTTCCACCAGGTAGAGCTGGAGGATGGCATCAGCAAGGAGGCCACTGCCTTCGGCACGCCTTTTGGCACCTTCCAGTACGTACGGGCACCGATGGGCTTGGCGACGAGTCCGGCTACATTCGTACGTCTGGTGGATGCCGTGTTACGGGGTCTCCCCCCAGGCATCTGCCAGGCGTACGTCGACGACATTTGCATCCCGACGTGCGGCTCGCTCGACGACCATCTGCGCGATGTAGGCATGGTGTTAGATCGACTGATCGAGGGCGGCTTCACTGTTCGTGCCGACAAGTTGCACTTGGCCATGAGGGAGGTGCCGTTCCTCGGGTTTATCTGTGGCGGTCCCGGCACGAGGCCGGATCCCACAAAGCTGGCGCCGCTCTTGGACATGGCCATCGAGCAGATGGGCTTTGACCCGGCGGCCGCCTCGCGTTTTGCGGGCATGATCGGCGTGTATTATCAGTTCTTGCCAGACCTGCAGGTCATCTTGGAGCCGTTCCACGCGCTGAGAGCCAAGGGCGTGGATGCGCGGGAGGCGCGGCAGCGCATGACAAGCCTGTCCTTTCTTGCTGCTTTCGCGGCTGCCAAACACGCGTTGGGCAATGTGGTGGCGCGTGCGCGGCCTGACTTCTCGAAGCCTTTCTACGTTGACGTTGACACAGCTGCCAGTATGGGTATTGGAGCGGTCCTCACACAACGTGCGGACGATGCGGACGAGACTACGCATCGACCGCTGGGCTTCTACTCGCGTCGTTTCACTGATGGCGAGCGACGTTACGGCGTCCGCGATCAGGAATGCTTGGGCATTGTCGAGGCCTTGCGGCATTGGCGCCCTGTGGTCTTGGGCTGTACGGTGATTGTGCGTACTGATCATCGCTCGCTCCACTGGCTGATGCGAACGGTGCATCCCAGCGGCTCGCGCGTGGCTGGATACGCTTTGGAGATCCAGGAGTTCGACCCCTCTATTGAGTGGGTCCCGGGCTCAAAGCATGTGGCGCCCGACTGCTTTTCCCGGCACATCCCGGAGGGCCCGCCGCCGCCCACGCGTAAGCCGATTGCCGACCGGCTGGAGGAGGCATCTTCACTCGCGGCAATCCAAGTTGGGTCTCCCTTGGCTTTGAAGGAGTGTGCGGTTGACGCAGCGCGCACCTTGGTTGTGTGTAATGCCAGCCTGGTGGTCGAGGACTTGCGTTCGCGGCGCGTGATGGAGCGCGTGGCTGCCCTTGTGGTCCGGCACGTCCCAGCCGGCGTGCAGGTGCTGTTGCAGGACGTCGGTGGCTCTTTGGGTTTCCCCGAGGTCGCCGCAGACTGCGAGTCACACACCCCGTACCGTGCTCAGCTTTGCCAAGGTTTGCGTGCGGTGTACGGACCAGCGGCGACGGAGCTTGTCACCCTGCTGACGCAGCACGGCACGGTGCATCGGGCGGATCGGAAGGGAACCACTAGCTATGTCTCAGCGCGGTGGGCGCCCGACGTTGAGTTTGCGTGTGATCGGGCGAGCGTGGGCTTTGTCGATCTCACCGCACATGTGGCGTCTCTGTTGGAGCATGGCGATGACTTTGCGATTGCACGGAAGCTGCGTCGGCACGCAGATGAAGCCGTGTACGCGGCTGCGGGGCGCCGCGTTCAGAGCTGCGCGTGGAAGAACAGTAAGGCGTTTGCTTCGCTGCTTGCGCCTCCGGTGCCGCCGAGAAGCACACTGGCAGCTATTCCAGAGATCGAGGTCGAGGCGGAGCGTCCTGTCCCTCGCTTTGCGGAGGTTGGTGGGACGGAGCCTTCGCTGTGCGTCACGGGCGCGGAGGCTGCGGAGGCGTCTGCGTTGCTTTGGCAAAACGTTCGGAGCCAGGTCCAGGCGCCGCCGTGCGTAGCTGTGGACTTGGAGGGCAAGCTGGGCGGCCGCCCGCACGTTTCGCTCGTNCAGGTCTCNGCNGACGCTCAGCAGTCGCGTGTNACCCTCGTGTACGACACNCACTTGAGTGGCCATCCTATCNTGCGACCGCGNGANGANCATTCNCTCGCGTCACTGTTGGAGGAGCCGTCCGTGGTGAAGGTCATGCACTGCTGCTCGGGCGATCTGTANTCGTTGTGGGAGCAGTACCGTGTCGCAGCGNCGGGTATCTTTGATACGGGCGTCGCAGATTGCCTCCTGCGCGGCTGTCGGCTCAACCAGCTCCGCGGGCTTGGCGACGTGCTTCACGCGTGGCTTGGCGAGGCGGGCGCGCCAATGGAATACAAGGGCAAGCTGCACTTCACAGCGGGGCTGTTCGATCAGCGACCGTTGCCGTATCATTTGTTTGTGTACTCGTACCAGGATGTGCTGTATTGCTGCAACCTGTATCGTGTCATGGCTCCGCTTCTGGCGGAACGCTCCCTGGACGACCTGTGCTATTCAATTTCGGCGTCTCGCGCGCCGCCTGCGTGTCGCACGCGTGTGGATACAGTCGCCATTGCGGTGCACGATTCATCACACGTCGTTGTTCTCCGGGACTTGCGTACTGGCTTGTTGGAGTTGCCAACGGGCTTCGTAGGAGGCGCCGAGCCACCGTCGCGAGAGGAGGCGCAGGAGGTGTGGCACCGGCTCTTAGGTCAACCGCCGCCGGCGCTTCGGAAGCTTGCCCACCGGCTGCGTAAGCCTCAATGTCTTGGGCGTTGGGTGCTATACCCTGCGTGTGTGCCAGACTGTGCGTCGCTCCTTGAGTCTTTGGCTTTGGCTGCTGCGGAATCTGGGGCTATCGATGGGTATGAGTTGGCTGTACGACCTCTTTACCTCCGCGACTCTTTGTGCTTGCGAGCGGAGCAGCGTTGTTTGTTTCAGAGCTTGCACTATGAGGCGTATCGTGTCTCAGCTTCCGTGGGCCGTGGGCCTATTTCGGCCGCATATGCCTTGGCTCCAGAGCCTGGTACACCGCGAGCGTGTGACGCCTTGCGTGTTGTCGCTGCTGTCGCCGTGGAGTGCGGGCGCGTGCGACTCGGATTGTGCAACGTTGTGCTGGGCAAAACCGTGGAGGGCAACCAGCGCGCGGCGCTTGTGGTACACGACCATCACCACGTGTATGTGCTGGTGGATGCTTCGGGCCGTTACGTTTTCCCATCGCACCCGCTGGAGGTTGGCGAGTCGCCTCTCGACTGTGCGTACAAGGGCTTTGACATTTTCGCGGGCGGCGTGCGGCATGGCGGCACCACGGAGCGGCGGCCGGCGTTTGCGCCGCAGCTGGCGCGCGCGCTCTACGCTGCGTACGGGCGTACGGCGGCGCTTGGGGAGAAGCGTGAGCTTCCCGGGCAGGGCAACACTACTTATTTCGACTGCCCTCTGGCGGCGGCTGACTCGCCTGCGGACGTACCTGACGCGCGCCGCTTGAGCGACAGCGTATCCACCTTTTTCGCGGCACGGCAGTCGCGCTTCGGTTTCGGCTTGACGGCGACCCTAGCCAAGAAGTATCCCTCGTGGGCTATCGTGCCGATCAGCGTGGTGCGCGCTCGGCTGGCAAACAAAAACGAGCAGGCTGCCTTCGACGCCATGGTTCTGCGTTTGCGCTCTCCACCTCCCGGCGTTGAGCTCAACACAGCGAGCGCTTCCACCGCGGAGGAGCACGAAACCGCGGGTGTCAGGCTCAACACAGCGAGCCTTCTCCAGCGGACAGTCGGTGAGGAACCAGAGGAGGATGCACTCTTCGAAGCCGCCGTTTGCGTGGCCTTCGGGAGGATGACGTCTTCGGCGCTTGCTTCGGAGGTTGCGTCTGACGACGCTTACACGCCGTCAGCAGCTATTCGACCTGCGTCCAAACTTCTTATTCGCTCGTATGGGCGTGTCTTGGGTGGCACTCGCCGCAAGCAGTCTGAAGGCCTCGACTTCGTGGGTGGCAAGGCTGATTGGATCCCCGAGCTTGACCGGTGGGAGACGCCGGCGGAAACCCTGGTTCGGGAGTGCCGGGAGGAGCTGCCCTCCGCGCCGCTCTGGCTGCAGCAGCGTATCGTCGCGCTTGTTGCTGACGTGCCTCTTGGACACGCCCAAGTCGCGATGAATTATGCCGGACCCGACAAACAGGGCCACGTCTTTGTTTGGTGCCTCGACGTCTCGGACTTGGCGTTGCCTGAGGACGTCCTC
>PAHJ01000007.1 GCA_002705565.1 Geminicoccus sp.
ATCGCAAATCCTTGCGGGTTACCCGACCACGGCGCAACCCGACCCTTAGGAAGGGGAGCGCGGAAAAGCGTCGGCCCGGAACGGGCCGTCAGTTTGGTCAGAAGCCCTGGCTCAGGATTGGGTCTGAGCGCCTTGGATTTGGCGCCAGAGCCGGTCCGGCGTTGCTGGCATATCGACAAAGCCGACCTCTAGCGGGTCGAGCGCATTCTGAATCGCGTTCATCACAGCTGCACAGGCCCCAACCGTTCCCGCTTCGCCGCAGCCTTTGATCCCCATTTCATTGTTCAGTGACTTAACCCCGTGATGGGTGAAGTCGATGTCCGAAATCGTATCGGCCCGCGGCACGGTGTAATCCATAAACGACCCGGTCAGCAGCTGCCCGGTCTCGTCGTAAACCGTGCGCTCCATCAGCGCCTGGCCCAGGCCCTGCACCACCCCGCCATGGACCTGGCCCTGCACCACCAGCGGGTTGTACAGCAGGCCAAAGTCGTCCACGACCACGTAGTTATCCAGCCGCACAACCCCGGTCTCCTCATCGATTTCCACCTCAGCGATATGACAGCCATTGGGGAAGGTGGAGGTGTAGTCGTCGTGGCTGGCTTCAACGTCCAGCGCACCAGCGGGCAGGGTGCCGGCGAGGCTTTGCAGGTCCAGGCTTATGTCTGTGCCCGATACGCGAAAGGCGCCGTCCTCAAAACTAAGATCTTCCGGCGCGCACTCGAGGCGCTCGGCTGCGTGGTCCTGCGCTTTCTCGATCATCGCCCGCGCTGCGGCACGCATGGCAATGGCCTGCGCAATCAGCGATCGCGACCCCCCGGTCCCACCGCCCAGTGCAATGCGATCAGTGTCGCCTTGAACGATAACGATGTCCTCGAACGGAACCCCGGTCTGCTCGTGCACCACTTGGGCGTAAACCGTCTCGTGGCCCTGACCGTTGGATTGCGTGCCCACGGTGACTTCCAGCTGGCCGCGGGGGTTGAAGGTAAACGTCGAATCCTCGTGCGGTGCGCCAAGCGTGCACTCAACGTAGTAGCAAAGCCCCATATCCCGGCGCAGACCCTTGGCCGCAGACGCGGCCTGTCGCTCAGCGAGCCCAGCGTGGTCCGCCTTTTCCAACGCCAGTCGCATCAGTGTTTCGAACTCACCCACGTCATAGGTCAAGCCCACCGCCGTCTCGTAAGGCATCTGTTCGGGTCGGATGAAGTTGAGCGACCGAAACTCGATCGGGTCCATGCTGACTTGCTTGGCCGCCACGTCCATCAGCCGCTCCAGCAGGTAAATCCCTTCCGGCCGACCCGCTCCGCGATAGGCGTCGATCTGGGTGGAATGGGTAAACACGCCATCGACGCGAAAGCGCGATGCCGGGATGTCGTACACACCAGGCAGGATCTTCTCCTGCAACAAGGTCGGAATGCCCTGGGCAAACTGCGAGAAATAGGCGCCCATCCCCGCGTAGGAATGGATATCGATCCCGGTGATCCGGCAGTCTTTGTCCAGCGCCAGTTTCGCATGGGAAATGTGGTCTCGGCCCATGTTGTCCGACAGCATGGATTCGCCCCGTCCCGCCAGCCATTTGACCGGCCGTCCCAGCTGCATAGCGGCAAAGGGCGCGAGGTATTGTTCAGGGTAGGTAAAGGCCTTCATGCCAAAACCGCCACCAACATCCGGCGTCACCACGCGAACGCATTCCTTTTCCAGACCCAGACACTTTGACAGCCGGTCCTTGAGTCCCCAGCCACCTTGTGTGCTGGTGATGATCGTCATCTTGCCGTCTTCCATCTGAGCCACCGCTGCGCGTGGCTCCATGGCCACCACGATCACGCGATTGTTCTCCAGTCGCATTTCAACAATGGTTTCGGCGTCAGCGAGGATCTGCTCCATTTGCGCATCGTCACCGCTACCGTGCCAGCGAAAGGCGATGTTACCTGGCGCCTCGTCATGGACCAGTGGCGCGCCCTCGGCCAGTGCACCTTCCAGATCGGTTACAGCGTCGAGGATGTCGTAATCGACGTCGATCACCTCCGATGCCTCCTCAGCCTGGGCCTGGGTCTCTGCGACAATGATTGCCACCGGTTCCCCAGCGAACCGCACGCGATCCTCGGCCAGGATGGTCCGCTCGGGGGTGGTGCTCTCCTGAGCAACCACGGCATAGGGCATGGCGTTGACTGCCCCGGCTGCGGTCAGATCAGCCGCTGTGTAAACAGCAATAACACCCTCAGCCTGACGTGCAGCGTCAACGTCGATGGAGCGGATATGAGCATGGGCAAAGGGGGAGCGGACCACGACCATGTGGGCCTGTCCTTCGATGTTGACGTCATCGGTGTACTGGCCCTGTCCGGTCACAAATCGCTCGTCTTCGAGCCGGCGCACCGAAGCGCCTGTTGAGAACTTCTCAACAATACCCATCACAACTCTCCTAAAAAGCACTGGTCCTTAATGCCCAGCGCGCATACTTCTTAATCTCAATGTAGCCTAACCGGCAGTGCGGCACAGGGTCCAGCATCGTTGGTGGGATTCAGGTGTCTGTGAGCCTAAGGTCCAGACAAGGGCTCCCAGAGAGCCAGCGTAAAGGAGAAAACACGCATGGAAATGACCGGATCGTCCCGATTGAAAGCAGACCGCGACACGGTTTGGACAGCGCTGAATAACCCCGAGGTGCTCAAGGCATGCATTCCAGGCTGTGAAAGCTTCGAGTCGACGGGCGAAAACGCGTTCGAGGCCGAAGTTGGTGCCAAGATCGGGCCGGTCAAGGCCAAGTTCAAGGGCAACGTCGAACTGGTTGATATCGTCCCCTCACAGTCCTACCGCTTGGTTGGCGAAGGCACCGGTGGGGCAGCTGGTTTTGCCAAGGGCGGCGCGACCGTCAGCCTGAGCGATATCGCGGGCGGCACGGAGTTGTCCTTTGCGGTCACCGCCAACATGGGTGGAAAGATTGCCCAGTTGGGTGCGCGTCTGATGACCAGCACGGCTAAAAAGTACGCCGACCGCTTCTTCGACGCTTTTGCCGAGCAGGTCGGCGGCAAGCTGGAAGACGAAGTCGCCGATGATGGCGGAGCCACAGCGTGACACAGGCCCAAGCCCGTTCCGCCGGTCCCGAACCTGAAACGAGCCCAGAAACCGCCCCCCGAGGAGAGGCGCTGAGCCAAACCGTGGTGGAAACCCAGAGCCTGCTGGCGCAGACCGGTTATATCGCCAGCATCGAACTGGCGACGGCCATTCACCTGTCTTCAACTCTGGCCCGCCCCCTGTTCCTCGAAGGCGAGGCCGGGACAGGCAAAACCGCCATTGCCCAGGCGTTGGCACAGGCCCACGACCTGCCGCTGGTCCGCCTGCAATGCTACGAAGGGCTCGATCAGGCAGCGGCCCTCTATGACTGGAACGTCGCCGCGCAATTGCTGGAGTTGAAGCGCGATACGGGCGGTGATGTTTATGATGAGCGTTTTCTGCTGGCGCGGCCCCTGCTCCAGGCCCTGCGCCATCCAAGTGGCAAGCGCGCCGTGCTGCTGATCGATGAGATTGATCGGGCAGATGCAGCGTTCGAGGCTTTCCTGCTGGAGCTGTTGTCCGACTGGCAAATCACCATCCCCGAGCTGGGTACGATCAAAGCCCATCAACCACCGCTGACCATTTTGACTGCCAACGGCACCCGCGAAATCCACGACGCCCTCAAGCGCCGGTGTTTTTACGCGTTTGTCGATTACCCCTCACGGACACTGGAACTGGACATCCTGCGCACGCGGCTTCCTGAGGTTCCCGCACGCCTCTCCGGTCAGGTCGTGGACTTTGTGCAGGCCCTGCGTGACCAAGGCTTGTTCAAGGCGCCAGGGGTGGCTGAGTCACTGGATTGGGCGCGGGCTTTGGTGGCGCTGGACGCCGCAGCCCTGGACCCCACCATTGTTGACGCAACGCTTGGCGCCGTCCTGAAGTACCAGGACGATCTCGCCGCAATCCGTGGTGAGCGCGCGCGAGGCATTCTGAACGATCTGAGCGCGCTGCAAAGCGAAGCGCAGGTGCTGTTTTAACCAACGCCAGAGCCCAAAGCTGCCCCGCCAAACTGACCTCATTCAACACCCCATAGCAGCAGCCTGACAGTGCCACCATGACAGAAATCCTTGCCCCATCCGGCCATGACACCCCATCCGGACACCTTGCCGACAACGTTGCCGGTTTCGCCGATTTGCTGCGTCGGTCGGGTATGAAGCTGGGGCTGGAAACCACCAGTCTTGCTGCCCAGGCACTCGCGACCATCGACATGCGGGACCGCCGCCAGGCCAAAGCTGCGCTGAGTGCCGCTATGGTGCAAAACCGCCGAGACCGCGCCTTGTTTGACGCGGCCTTTGCCCTGTTCTGGCGGGAGCCGACCAGCGCCTTTACGGCCCAATCCCAGCCCGATCCTGACGACGGTACGGACGAGACAAACCCGCCCAACGATCGCGCGGATCTGCCCAAAGCACTCGAAGACGCCCTGCGCGCAGACATGCCGCAAACCCAGACCGGACAGCAGGTGGATGTCCAGCTCCAAGCCACTCAAGCCGCCAGCACCGAACGCCTGCGAGGGTTGGATTTTGCCGCCATGTCGCCTGAGGAAACAGCCCAGGCTGAAGCGATCATCCGCAGCTTTTCCCGCACGCTGAAACCTCGGCCCACGCGGCGCTTTCGCCGGGCAGGGCAGGGGCGGATCGATCTTTCTGCAAGCCTCAAATCCATGCCCCGCACCGCTGGAGAGTTGCAGCGTCTCTTTTATCGCCAGCGCACCCGTCGACCCGACCCACTGGTCATCCTCGCCGACGTTTCTGGTTCGATGGACGCTTACACTCGCCCCGCGCTGATCTTCGCGCATGCGCTAGCGCAGCGGATGGAAAGCCCGGTGGAGACCTTTGTATTCGCCACGCGACTGACGGCCATCACCCGCGATTTGCACCGTCGAGACCCGGATCAGGCTCTGACTTCGGCAGTCGAGCGCGTGGCCGATTGGTCCGGGGGAACCCGGCTCGGGTCGATTTTGGCCGAGTTTAACCGTCGCCACATGCGCCGCGTGCTGTCCAGTGGTGGAACATGCTTGCTCATCACTGATGGTCTGGAGCGCGGTGATACGAGCTTGCTCGATGCAGAAGCGCGGCGGCTGTCCCGTTTTTCGAGGCTCTGGTGGCTCAACCCCTTGATGCGGTTTGAGGGCTATGAGCCCTCAGCGCGTGGTGCTGCCATTCTTGAGACGTACGCTCAGCGGCGTGTATCGGTGCATTCCCTCGACAGTCTGGCTGCAATAGGGGAAGCTCTGGGGGAGCTATCGTGAGCACAGCAAGGGCGAGAGCATCGTAGGATGAGTGAAAATCTGGAAGTTCTTGAGGCTCTGTCTCAGTGGCAGAAGGCCCAAAAGGCAGCCGTTCTGGCAACCGTAATTTCCGCCTGGGGCTCGGCCCCGCGCCGGCCCGGATCGCAGATGGCCATCCGCGAAGACGGGCACATTGTGGGCAGCGTCTCTGGCGGCTGTGTCGAGGGCGATGTGATCGCGCAGGCCCTGGAAATGATGGATGCCACGCCCGAGGCGAGCCCTGCTGCCACAGCTGTGCGTCAAGCCGATTACGGCGTCAGCGATGCGAGCGCCTGGGCCGTGGGCTTGGCCTGTGGCGGGCAAATCCGCGTCCACCTGCACATCCCGCCGGCTGGGTTTGCTGATCAGACCCTGGTTGCCATGGCAGAAACCGGGGTGGCGGAGGTAGCTTTGGATCTTGGCGACGCTGCCGATCCTGTGACAGTGACCTACGCCGCGCCGTTGCGCTTGCTGATCCTTGGCGGGGTTCACATAGCGCAGGCCCTGGTTGCTCTGGCACCAACGGTAGGCCTGAGCCCAACCATCATCGACCCGCGCGGGGGCTTTGCCAGCCCGGAACGGTTTCCCGGCGTACCCTTGCTGACCGACTGGCCGGACCAGGCAGTTGAGGCCTTTGGCATTGATGCACGGACCGCCGTGGTGGCGCTGACCCACGACGACAAGCTCGACGATCCAGCCTTGATCGCCGCCTTTGCCTCACCGGCCTTCTACATTGGCGCGCTTGGTTCTCGCCGAACGCAGGAGAAACGCCGGGACAGAATGCTCACCGCTGGGGTCAGCCCCGCCGACTACGCCCGCCTGCATGGTCCAATCGGTCTGGACATCGGCGCAACCAACCCTTCGGAAATCGCCGTAGCCATTCTTGCAGAGATCGTTGCCACTTTGCGAGGCAAGGCGTGAGCCTGACTCCGCTTGTTCTCGCAGCAGGTCGGGGCACGCGCTTTGGTGACGGTTCCAAGCTGCTCGCCGACCTGGGTGGAACGGCCGTTCTGGCGCGGGTTTTCGACTGTTTGGTCGAAGTCGGTCTGGGGGGCGGATTTGTTGCCCTGCCCGATGACGACCGACGCTCTGCCTTGCTTAGGTGCGTTCCGTCGGGCTTCGAGCCGGTCTTTCTGCCCCAAGATGTCATCGGCATGGGACGCAGTCTGGCGGCAATGGCGGATCGCGTCGCGCCGGGCAATGCGGCGCTGATGGTCATGGGAGATCAGCCCTTGCTCGCCGTCGAGGACATGCGGCGGCTGGTGGCTTGCGCCGGCAATGACCGGATTGCGCGCCTGACCCACCAGGGGAAAGCCGGTCATCCCGTTCTTTTCCCAGCGCACTTTATCCCTGATCTCGTGGCGCTTTCCGGCGATGAAGGCCCACAGGACTTGCTCAAGCAACACGGCTACGAGCCGATAGAGGTTGGCGACCCCTTGGTTCTGTGCGACGTCGATACCCCTGAAGCTCTTCAACGTCTGCGGGCCCATGTTTGATTTTGTATTTTTGGACCAGTCAGGTTGGTTCTGGCTGGTGGCCGTGCTCGCTGTGACCTCCATGGGGGTGTCAAAGGGCGGCTTTGGCTCGGGCATGAATGTTGCCTCAACCCCAATGCTCGCCCTGCTGATCGGACCGGTTCTGGCCGCTGCGATCATGTTGCCGTTGCTAATCGCCATGGACGTGCTGGGCATCCGGGCCTATTGGCGCCGTTGGCACCTGCCGACCGTGCGCTCCCTGATCTTGCCGATGCTGGCGGGAGTTATTGTCGGAATCGTCCTGTTTGCCGTTGTGGACCCCAACTGGCTGCGAATCCTGTTGGCACTGGTGGCTTACTATGTACTGGTTGATCGCTGGGGGCTGCTGCGGGCGCTGGGTCTGTCCGCCAAGCGGGCGCGGCAGGAAACACCGGCGCCGGGTGGCTGGGTATCTTGGATCTTCGGCCCGTTGCTGGGCATCACCAGCACCATCGCGCACGCGGGTGGTGCAGCGGGTTCAGCCTATCTGCTCCGGTTCAATTTTGACAAAACCACGTTCCAGGCCACGACGATCCTGACCTTTACTATCGTCAATCTGATGAAGTTCCCGTTCTATCTCGCCATCGGTCAGTTCCCGCTCAGCACGCTGACGCTATCGGCCGTCCTATTGCCCGTGGCTGCTGCGGCCATGCTATTGGGCGTCTACCTGCACCGGATCGTTCCGGATCGCCCCTATTTCATCTTGATGGAAACCGCCCTATTCATCACCGCATCAAAGTTGATGTGGGACGGCGTTACGGGTCTTATCGGGTAAGACACCTGACTTGTGGTAACATAGTAACAGAGAGCCGATACACGGCATCAGGGAGAGGGTAGCGATTTGAGCGCACAAGACGATAGTGGGAAACCATGGGTTTACCCGCTTGATGCGGATCCTGAGACGCTCGAAGAGCTGGACGGCCTTCATCGCTTCCCCAAGGAAATCCCCATCAAGCCCGGTTTTCGCCCTTTCCGATTTATCGGGGTATGGGGGCTGAAGCTGATGGGCTGGCGCGCGGTTGGGACGTTACCTGAGCGCGAGAAGTTTGTGGTGATCCTGATGCCGCACACGTCGAGCGTTGATTTCCTGATCGCGGTGTGGATGTTCCTGCTGTTCCGCGTGGACATGCGTTACATGATTAAGGCTGAGGTTTTTAAGTTTGGCTTTGGGCATTTCCTGCGCTGGACCGGGGCCATTCCCATCGTTCGCACCAAAGCACACGGCCATGTTGAAGCAGCGATCCTTGCGTTTCGCAATGCCGGTGACCGGGTCCTTCTGGGCATTGCCCCAGAGGGCACACGCAAACCAACGCCCCAGCTCAAAAAGGGCTTCCACTATATCGCCAAAGGCGCAGATGTACCCATCCTGCTGGTGACCATGCACTACGACAAGAAACTCGTGCAGTTTGGGCCGACCATTCGTTCAGACCGATCATGGGAAGAAGTGGAAGCGGACATAGAGACCTATGCCGGCAATGTCGCTGGTCGTGAAAGGGGTTATCTGGACCGGGTGGAAAAGGGATGGGTTCAGCAGCAAAAATCGAGATAAAAAACTCGATTTGATCTTGAATCCTTGAAATGGCGTTCGCACCTGTAGGTCAGCAACAGCCCCTACAGTGTCAGGAGATAACCGTGTCTGGTCTCGACGATCGCCTATCCGCTTTCGAAGCGAAGTACGCCCATGATGAGCAGATGACTTTCAAGGTCACAGCCCGCCGGAACAAGTTGATGGCGCTTTGGGTTGCTGAACAGATGGGCAAGCCCGCTGATCAGCTTGAGGGGTACGTGAAAGAAGTTCTGTCCTCTGATTTTGAAGAAGCAGGCGACGAAGACGTCATTCGCAAAGTAGCCTTCGACCTCGACGCCGCAGGCAAGCCAATAACCGCCGATGCTCTTCGCTCCCGGTTGGCCGAGTTGATGATCGAGGCAAAAACGCAGGTTATGAGTGAAATAACCTAGGCCAAGCCCTCAGATTTTCCTCAGGACCTTCTCCGCACTTGACCTTGGAGGTTCGACCATTAGATTTCAACGCGCGCCGGATAGACCAGCGCGCGTTTTTTTGTGCCTGCAAGGAGCTTGTTGGGCTTATGACTGTTGCTCGCCACGCTGCGTCATCCCGCCGGGATGTGGCTATATTCATCCTCCGCGCCCAGCCCTTTCACTTTGGCCATCGTGCGGTGATCGAACAGGCTCTGACCCAAGCCGAGCACATTGTATTGCTGCTGGGTTCTGCTCACCAGCCCCGATCCCCCCGCAATCCCTTCACCCACAATGAACGCGCGGCCATGATCCGCGCCAGTTTTGACGAGAGTGAGAACGCGCGCATTCACATCGTGCCGCTGATGGACGTTCTCTATAACGACCCGGCGTGGATCACGAACATCCGGGTTGCCGTGGGGCGGGAGACCAAGCGGCTGTATCCGGGGAAGGATCAGCCTTCGATCGCTTTGATTGGTCATTCCAAGGACGAAAGTTCCTACTACCTGCGCCTTTTCCCCGAATGGCAGAGCATCGACTGTGAGAACTATCGAGGGATCAACGCCACCGATCTGCGGCGCGCGATCTTCGACGCAGGCGGCGACCTCAGCCAGGATGGTTCGGGTGTGGTGACGTATCTGCGGACCGTGACAACCAGTGCCGTGATTAGCCTGCTGAGGGATTTTCTGGCGCAGCGCGATGTCGCGGAAGTGGTGGAGGAAGATCGGTTTATTCAGGATTACAAGAAAGGGTGGGCCAACTCGCCCTATCCGCCCACCTTTGTCACCGTGGCTGCAGTTGTTGTGCAGTCGGGCCACGTGCTGCTAGTTGAGCGTAAAACCCGCCCCGGTCTTGGGCAGATTGCTCTACCCGGCGGGTTCTTGCGCAAGGATGAGAGCCTGGAAGACGGCGCCATTCGCGAACTGCGAGAAGACACGCGTATCAAGATCCCCGAAGCGGTCCTGCGCGGTTCAATCCGGGAAACCAAAGTGTTTGACTATCCCAAGCGGTCGGACCGGGGCCGGACCATCGCCCACGCTCATCTGATCCAGCTAAGAGACGAAGCCACCCTCCCCAAGGTCCGCGGCAGCGAGGACTCGCCGGGCGCCCTTTGGGTATCGTTCAACCAAATCGACCCCCAGCGGATGTTTGAGGACCACTACCACATCATCCGTTCCCTGATCGGCACGTCATTCCGCGAGGAATTGGGCGCGTAGTTTCGCGTTTTCGGCCCGAATCTTGCTCGTTTTCCTGTGTAAGAGTCCTCCGGTAGCAGGCGCGACAGCCTAAGCGGGAGGAGAAATTAATACGTATTTTGTCGGGCTTGAGATATGCTAATTCACGTTTTCCTCAACACAGAGACGGCTGAAGCTTAGATGGCGCTCCTGGATTTGACAGTTGAGAGCTCGAATGAGGTCATCCAGTCGGTGGCCGATCGTGTTGACGCCGTTGCCGAGCAGCGCGGCTGGTCGCAAAAGGCTGTATTTGCGCTGCAAGTGACGCTCGATGAGTGGATCAGCAACATCATCAAGTACTCCTTCCCGAACCAGACCAACGCACCCATCCGCGTCGTAATCGATGAAAGCGGTCATGAGTTGGTCGCGCAGGTCGAAGACAAGGGCGCCCCGTTTGATCCTTCTTCGGCTTCCGTGCCAGACTGCCTCGACGACACGCTTTCGGGACGACGCGAAGGCGGTATGGGGTTGTTTGTGATGCATCACTTGCTCAGTGGCATTTCTTATGACCGCCAGGATGACCGAAACATTGTGACATTGCGGGTGAACCTTTGATCGAATTATTCGCCCCAGCGGCCACACACCGCCCCGAGTTCGCCGTCCTGATGCAGGCAACCGCGAGAGATATTGGATAGAGCTATGGAACTGCATGAAACCATTCAAGACGGTGTGACGATCATTGCGCCAAAGGGAAACATCAACCGCGCAACAAGCCCCGAGTTGCAAGCACGCCTTGCGCCTCTGGTGGAAGAAGGCACGCATGTCGTGGTCGATTTGTCCGAAGCGGCGACGGTCTCTTCAGCGGGTCTGCGGGTCATGTTCATTATTGCAAAGGCCGCTGGCGAAAATGGAAAATTCATCCTCGCGTCGCCCAACGAAATGGTTGCAGACATCTTGAACGTTACCGGATTTGCCAGCCTCATCACAGTTAAGGATGACGTGGAATCGGCTGTTTCATTCGCCAATTCCTAGCTAAAGACACCATAATATCGCCTATCCGGTGGAATTTCTGCCAATTTTAAGGCCTGCCTACAAAACGGCACACCTTTTGTAACCTCAGCTTCAAGCGCCACGCCCAACGGGCAAAAAGCAAATTAAGGCGCAGAAAATTATTTGGAATTGAGGCCTTTTGTATGTCCGCTGAACAATCAAAGCGTGTGGCGCGGGTGCTTTCCATCTCTGGCGATGGGGTACGCACGGCTGTTGCGGCACATGTTTTGGCAGAATTGGAACACCGCACGGGGCAGCCCGTGCACAAGTTGTTTCATTTGATCGTGGGTGAGGGGGCAGGGGCCGTGTTGGCCATGTTGATGGCCCTGCGCAGCGTGGGCGGGCGTGTCTTGCCGCTGGGGGCCGAAGCTGCGGCTATTACAATCGAAGAGGGCCTGCCAGCCTTTCGCGCGCCGCGGACCTGGTGGACACAGATGCGGGACCGTGTTTGGGGTGAGTCGATGGACCAGCGCGCGCAGGACGACCTGTCGCTGACCGGCGCGGATGGGTTGCTGGGTGGGGCGGATTTGTCCTCGGCGCTCACCGATCTCGCCATTCCGGTTTTTGACACCGCAAATGTCCGTCCATTCCTGTTTCGCAGTTGGAAGGCACAGGGTCTTTACCTCCGCCCGGATGAGGGAGCGGGTCGGTTTGAGTTTCGCGGTAGCGATATCGCCGCAGCGGCGCTGCGCCACCCCTTGCAGACCGAGGCCCATACCAGAATCAGGGCACGCAGCCGGGCAGAGTTCCGCCTTTCCGGTGGCGGCGCCCTGGCGCCTGACCCTGTCAGCCTGGCTGCACTGCAGGCCCGTCACCTCTACCGCCGCGCCAACGTCATTCAGACGGTCTCGCTGTCCTTTGGCGGTCGAACGCAGCAGGGCGCCGTGGATTGGACCCAGGCCGGTCACCGCGTGTTGAGCCAGATTACCGCCAGAGGCATAGCTGAGCAGGTGCTGTCCCTGTCGCTGCCGTCGAATCCAGCCGGGGAACCCGTGCCGGCACGCGCGCTACAGCGCCACATGCGGATCCTTTCGAGCAGCTTTCTGGCCAATGAAGAGTTCAATGGTTTCAGGGCTTTAGTCGAGGAATACGCCAGCCAACGCCCACTCCCCCATACGGCTCTGCGCACCCCTCAGGAGATTCGGACACCACCCAGGGGCGGATTTGCACCCGTTCCAGCGTCCTGAATACTATAAGGTATTATAATACCAAAAATTTAAAGGTCTGAAATCGCGTGTTTTTTAGGGGTTGAAGTTCCGTAACTTCTTGATAGAACCCGCGTCATCGTCAAGGCGCCGCAGAAGATTCTGTGGTGCTTTTGTCTATCTCGCCATTTAACCATGGATACCACGCATGATTAAGTCGTTTACGGCAACGCCCAAGGACATCAAGAAGGAATGGATCCTGATTGATGCTGAAGGCGTGGTTCTGGGCCGTTTGGCCTCGCGGGTTGCGAACATCCTTCGCGGCAAGCACAAGGCGACCTACACCCCCCATATGGATTGCGGGGACAACGTCGTCATCATCAACGCTGAGAAGGTCCGTCTGACCGGAAACAAGCGTGAGACCAAGACCTACTTCTGGCACACCGGCCACCCCGGCGGCATCAAGGAGCGCAAGGCGCACCAGATCCTCGACGGTGACTACCCTGAGCGCGTGCTGACCAAAGCCATCGAGCGGATGATCCCGAGCGGTCCTCTGGGGCGTCAGCAGATGAAAAACCTCCGCGTTTACGCCGGTTCCGAGCACAAGCAAGAGGCTCAGAACCCCCGGGTTTACGATTTCGCGTCTGAGAACGCGAAGAACACGCGCTAGGCCAAGGAACAAAGACAATGAATGAAACTGTTCAAGATCTCGCGGACCTGAACCAGCTCACCGGCGAAGGCGAGGGCGCAGCCGTCGCTCCGACGCAGGCACCGGCCCCAACGTACGAGGCCGTCCGTGACGAATTCGGGCGCTCTTACGCAACCGGCCGCCGTAAAGAAAGCGCAGCGCGTGTGTGGGTCAAGCCCGGCACCGGCGTTGTGATGATCAATGGCCGCCCCATCGATCAGTACTTCGCACGCCCGGTTCTGCAGATGATGCTGCACCAGCCGTTCCAGGTGACTGAGCGTTTGGGCCAGTTCGATGTAATGGCAACGGTAAAAGGCGGAGGCCTCTCCGGCCAGGCCGGCGCCGTCCGCCACGGCATCTCCCGCGCCCTGACCCTCTATGAGCCAGAGCTCCGCCCGCTGCTGAAAAAAGGCGGCTTCCTAACCCGTGACTCCCGCCGCGTCGAACGTAAAAAGTACGGCCGCCGGAAAGCACGCCGGAGCTTCCAGTTCTCCAAGCGTTAGAGAATTATACACAGCACAGTTTCAAAAACTGTTGTATTTCAAAGGGATGCTGGTTCAGCATCCCTTTTTTTCTGCGTGCACAACTCGTGCACATATTAAGGTTTTCAGTGATTTAGATTGAAGAGATTGCACATATGAGACACAACAAGGTTCCAGTTCTTAAGTGAACCTTCCAGTTCTTATATAATGGTGGTAGCAATTTCTAGGTTCTATGAAGACAAAAAAGAAAGTGCGATCTATGGCAATCGTCTCGTTATCTATAGG
>PAHJ01000008.1 GCA_002705565.1 Geminicoccus sp.
CGGTTTTTTTTGCCTCAGTGGGCAGAAGGCCAGAGGCAGCAGCGGACTTAACCGATGCGGGACAGCACCGGAACTTGGTCACGGTAAGACCACAGAACGAAGGCGCTCAGCAGCCCCAGCACGACCGCTGGCAGTGTTGACGCTGCGCCAAGCACAAACAGGTGCGCCAAGACTGCGCCCACCATGGTGCCCCCGAGGACAGCCGCGCCGTAACCTTGCCGCCGTGGTACCCACAGCAGCGCTGCACCACCGACTTCGATGATCCCGGTGAGGTAGCGGAACCACTGGCCCACACCGATGGTCTCAAAGGTTTCCACCATCATGGGGACGCCAAGCAGCTTGGCAGCGCCCGCGGCGACGAGGCGAAGGAGAGGAGGACTTTCACGATAATAACTGCGATACGCACGGTGTTCATTCCCTAGCAATGTCTTCAGTGGCCCGACTGATGACATGCGGCTAAATGCAGCGGAATGACCGATATCGCGCACAAAATGCGCGCCAAATCAGCATAAGACTGCCAAGGGAAACGGCAAGAAAAAGGGGCCAAAGGCGGATGGTTCGCCTTGGCCCCTTGTTGGGCATCGGGACGAGGTCGCCCGCTAAGGTCCGACCCGCAGCAGGCCTGGCCTAGTGTGCGCGCGCGGCTCCGGCTTCGGGTATCAGCCCGCGGGGTGAGAATCTCAGCGCCAGCAGCAGCACCATTCCCATCAGCAAATACCGGAAGTGGGGAGCGGCGTTCTTGAGCCAGGTAACTCCATGCTGAACCTTGAGCGATCCTTCGCCTAAGCTGATCAGGACAACGTCGAGGTAGGGGGTCAAAACCTTTTCCATATTGACGGAGATCCACTGCGCCGCAACTTCCGCCTCGATCCAGAAGAACCAGATGACGAAACCGCCCAGCACCGCACCAAGGTTGTTCCCTGACCCGCCAACAATCACCATCACCCAGATCAGGAAGGTGTAACGCAGCGGCTGGTAACCGGTGGGCGTGAATTGACCATCCAGGGTGGTCAGCATGGCACCAGAAACACCAAGGATGGCAGCGCCGACAATGAATACTTCCCGGTGGCGACGAACCACATTCTTGCCCATGGCAGAGGCGGCCACGTCGTTATCGCGGATAGCCCGCATCATCCGGCCCCAGGGCGAGTTCAGCGCGCGTATGGCGAGAAAAAGGACGATCCCAAGCACGATGGTAAATAGGCCGGTGAAGCACAGCTTGACGAATATGGAGGATGCTTCGATCACCGTAGTTTTAAAGTCCGCATCACCCGGGTTGGTCCCGCTCAGCGTGCTGACCAGGTTCTGGAACCATTCAGCCTGCTGCAGGTTTGTTTCGCGCGGCACGGGTGCGCGCTTGAGGCTGGTGATGTTCTTGACGCCGCGTGTGAGCCATTCCTCGTTCTTTGCGACGGCGACCACGATCTCTGAAATGCCCAGCGTAGCAATGGCGAGATAATCTGCGCGCAAGCCCAGAGCGATCCGCCCGATGACCCAGGCCACGCCCATACAGACAACGGCAGCCACGACCCAGCTCACCAGAATGTTGAGCCCCAGACCGCCAAGGTTCCCCGCCGAAGCCGCTGCAATGGATTCAACGGCTGTCACGCCGCCTTCGAACACGGGCCGAATTATGAAGTAGGCTGCAACCAGCAGGGCGGCTGTGCCCCAGTTCTTGATCCACCGGCGGCTGATAAAGCGCCGCAGGGCGTAAATCAGCCCGGAAAAGGTTGCGACCATGACGCCGGCAACCAGGATTCTGGCCCCGCCGGCTTCCCAGCCGACCATGACAGGCGGCTCGGAGATCAGCACGGCAACCATCCCGCCCACGGCGACAAAAGCCATGACCCCGGCGTTGAAGAGGCCAGCGTAACCCCACTGCATGTTGAGTCCAACGGACATCACAGCGCTGATCAGGCACAGATTGAGGATAACCAGCATGACCGGCCAGCCTTGACCAAAGCCAACGGCAAGCAGCGCGGCGGCCATGGCGGCGAAAAGGAGGATAGGGCGAAGCGACTGGCTCATGCTCTGATCACCTTTCCGCTAAACAGTCCCGTCGGTTTTATCAGCAAGACGGCAACAAGAATGATGAAGGAGACGGCGAACTTATAGTCCACAGTCAGCAGCTGCATCAGCCCGGAGGGCTCGAGGTTTTCTGGCATGACGTACTTGAGGAACTTCTTGTAGGGATAGGTCACCATGACCTCAGAGAAGGCTACAACAAAACCCCCAGCAATCGCCCCAAGCGGGTTGCCCACCCCGCCAAGGATAGCAGCGGCAAAGATTGGCAGAAGCAGCTGGAAGTAGGTAAACGGCTTGAACGACTTATCCAGGCCAAACAGCACGCCGGCCAGTGTGGCCAGAGCCGCTGTGATGATCCACGTAACCATGACCACGCGCTCCGGATTGATGCCGGAGAGCAGCGCCAAGTCCTCATTGTCGGAGTAGGCGCGCATGGCCTTACCCATGCGGGTCCGCTGCAAGAACCAGAACAGCGCCGCAACCGCAATCCCGGCCACCACGACGGTCAGGGCCTCGGTGGTTTTTAACTTCATGCCCTCACTCAGGCCGGACCATTCCTTGAAATCGCGGGCCTTGATGATGAACTTCTGTCCGTCGCTGAAGCGCTGTTCGTTGGTACCGATCAGGAAGCGCACGACGGAGTTGGTGACAAACATCACCCCCACTGATGCAATCGTCAGGATCACCGGTGCAGAGCGCTTGACCCGGTAATGGCGATACACCAACCGGTCTATGCTGATGGCATACAGCGCCGTTACACCAATGCCAAAAGGCAGGGCCAGCAGAGCGGTAGGCAGCACACCCAGGCTCAAACCCAAGCCCTGGAACAGCCAGGTGAAGAAGATGGTGAACATGGTGCCAAAGGCCATGGTGTCACCGTGGGCGAAATTGCCGAAACGAAGGATGCCGTAAACCAGCGTCACCCCTAGCGCACCCAGCGCCAGTTGGGCACCGTAGGAGGTGGCCGGGATGATCACGAAGTTGAGCATCAATACAAGGGCGTTGAGTAAATCGGTCATGCCTTAACCCCCCAGGAACGATTTGCGGACATCTGGATCAGCGAGAAGGGCTGCGCCGGTGTCGGTGTACTTGTTTTCGCCCTGCACCAGAACGTAGCCGCGATCAGCAATTTCCAGCGCTTGTCGCGCGTTCTGCTCCACCATCAGTACGGCGATCCCAGTGGCCCGGACTTCGAGGATGCGATCGAACAGCTCGTCCATGACGATGGGCGACACGCCCGCGGTGGGCTCGTCGAGCATCAGCACGCTGGGCTTGGTCATGAGCGCACGACCAACTGCCACCTGCTGACGCTGACCACCCGACAGCTCGCCCGCCATCTGCCGCCGTTTCTCACCCAGAATGGGGAACAGCGAATAGATTTGTTCCATGGTCTCGGTAATATCATCCCGGCGCAGGTATGCCCCCATTTCGAGGTTTTCCTGTACGGTCATCCCGGCAAAAACGTTATTGGTCTGTGGGACAAAGGCCATGCCTTCAGACACGCGGTCCTGTGGGCTGAGATGGGTGATGTCATTGCCGTTCAGGCGGACCGCGCCTTCGCGAACCGTCAGCATGCCCAGCAGGGCCTTCATCGCCGTTGACTTGCCTGCCCCATTGGGGCCGACAATGACGGCGATCTCACCCTTTTCTACGCTGACTGTGCAGCCGTGCAGAATGTCTGCGCCGCCGTAGCCCCCGAAGATGTTTTCACCAACGAGAAAGCTCATGCCTTGGCCTCCACGCGCTGTTGCTCAGGGGTCTTGTGCTTCCGGCCGGTGCCGAGATAGGCCTCGATGACCCGTTCGTCGGACTTGACTTCTTCCGCCTTCCCTTCCGCCAGCACTCCGCCTTCAGCCATGACGATGACCGGATCACAGAGGCGGGAAATGAAGTCGATGTCGTGCTCGATCATGCAGAAGGTATAGCCGCGTTCCTTGTTGAGACGGATGATCGCGTCTCCAATGTCTTTGAGCAGCGTTCGGTTCACACCCGCGCCGACTTCGTCCAGCAGCACCACTTTGGCGTCAACCATCATGGTACGCCCCAACTCGAGCAACTTTTTCTGCCCGCCCGACAGATTGCCTGCCAGCTCGTCGGCGACCTGGTTCAGGTTGAGGAATGCAATCACATCCTTGGCGCGCGCCAAAATCTCCTGCTCCTGCTCCCGAATCTTGCCACGCTGGAACCACGCTGAAATCAGCCCCTCACCAGCCTGATCGCTCGGAACCATCATCAGGTTGTCTGTCACGGTCAATGTCGAGAACTCGTGGGCCAGCTGAAAGGTCCGCATCAGCCCTTTTTCATACAGCTCGTGGGGCTGCAGCCCCGTGATGTCTTCGCCGTCCAGGGTGATCTTACCCTCGGTTGGCACCAGCGCGCCGGCGATGCAGTTAAAGAGAGTTGTTTTCCCGGCCCCATTAGGCCCGATCAACCCCGTGATCGACCCTTCTGCAATCGTCAGCGTGGCGTGATCTACTGCCTTAACACCGCCGAAATGCTTTGAGACATTTTCCACTTGAATCATGGGTTTTCCGCGTATTGCCGTAGTGTGACGCCGTGCTTAGCACAGTGAGCCCCCGTTCGCGCAAGGAATACGACCCCAAATCTCATTATGTCGCCACTATGGCGCGCAAACGAAAGATTCTTCAGGGTGAGGTGATGGTGTATCTAACGTTTTCTGTCACCCGAACCCGAAGGCAAGATTCGTGAAACAACAAACCGAAGCCGTCATCATTGGCGGCGGCGTCATTGGCTGTTCCATTGCTTATCATCTGGCGAAGCTCGGCATGACCGATGTCATGTTACTGGAGCGCCAGGAACTGACGAGTGGATCCTCTTGGCACGCAGCCGGTGGGGTTCACGGTCTCCACGACACCAATAACATTGCCCGGTTGCAGTACTACACCATGAACCTTTACCGGGAATTGGAGCAAGAAACGGGGCAGTCTGTTGGGTTTCATCAGACCGGATACCTCTATCTCGCACAGTCCGACGAGCGCGCACACCAACTGCGGATCAGCGCCGCCAAAGCACGACAGTTTCACGGCGTGGAATTTCACGAAATCAGCCTCAAAGAAGCAGCGGAGAAACATCCGTTTGTGAACTTCGACGGCATTCAAATGGCCGTTTGGGAGTCCGAAAGCGGCCACGTTGACGTTAATGGCGTCACCCACGCATACGCCCAAGCCGCTCGCAACCGCGGCGTTACCATCGAACGGTTTTGCCCAGTGCTTGAAACCAACCAGCGCGCCGACGGCGGCTGGGATGTGGTGACGGAGAAAGGCACCATTCAGACCCGTGTGCTGGTGAATGCAGCGGGCCTGTGGGGCCGGGAAGTGGCTCGGCTGGCGGGGCTGGAGCTGCCGCTGATGCCGATGGAGCACCAATACTTCGTTACAGAAGAAGTGCCGGAAGTGGCCAATCTGGGTTTTGAACTGCCCGCCGTCGCAGACCGTGACGGCGAGTACTACCTGCGGCAGGAAGGTAAGGGCTTCCTTGTGGGAGCCTACGAGCGTGATGGCCGCTTCTGGTCCGAAAACGGTACACCGCTGGATTTCGGGCATGAGCTGCTCAACGATGACCTCGACCGGATCGCTGATAACGTCATGCGCGCTTGTGAACGCCTGCCGGTGCTGGGGGAGGCCGGGATCAAGCGGGTCATCAACGGCCCGATGATATGGTCGCCCGATGCCGCTGCGCTGCTCGGTCCGGTGCCAGAGCTTCAGAACTATTATACCGCCTGCGGCATCATTCCCGGCTTTTCACAGTCCGGTGGACTTGGCCTGACGCTGGCGCAGTGGATCATCGAAGGCGAACCCCAGTACGACATGTTCCCCTGGGACATGGCCCGCTACGGCGAATGGGCGGGTAAGGCCTTTACCAAAGCCCGCGCCATGGAAACTTACGGCACCCGTTTTTCCATCCATTTCCCGTTTGAGGAACGCCAGTCCGGTCGCCCGGTTCGCACGCGCCCCGCTTACCAGGCGCAAAAAGAACTGGGCGCTGTGTTTGGCCTCAACTACGGCTGGGAGCACCCGCTCTGGTACGCACCGGCGGGTGTGGAACGCACTGAGAAATACGGCTTTGAGCGGCAAGACTGGTGGCAGCACGTTGGCGACGAATGCCGGGCTTTGCGCTCGGGCGTTGGCATCATCGACGTATCCAATTTCGCCAAATATGAAATCGAGGGCGCAGGCGCGGCCAAGTGGCTCAACCAAATCGTCGCCAACCGCGTTCCCACCGAAGTCGGCAAGTCCTGCCTGACGCCGCTGCTCTCTGTGCGGGGCGGGATTGCTGGTGATTTCACCATCACCATGCTGGACGAAGAGCACTTCTTGATGATTGGCTCGGGCATGGCAGAGCGCTACCACCGCCGCTATTTCAACGCCGTGCCGCGCCCGAGCAGCGTCAGCTTTACCAGCATGACCAGCGGCTGGGCTGGCTTCAACGTCGCAGGACCGTCCGCGCGCGATCTCTTAAGTCGCCTGTCAAACGAAGACCTGAGCAACGAGAACTTCCGCTTCATGCGTTCCCGCCAAATGACCGTTGCGGGTTTGGATGCCAAAGTCGTGCGGGTGAGCTTCACCGGGGATCTGGGCTACGAAATCTATGTGTCCGAAGACGAGCAGGTTGCGCTGTATCAGGCGCTTCTGGACGCTGGGCAGGAGCTCAACGTGCGCCCGGTGGGATCACGGGCTTTGATGAGCTTGCGACTGGAAAAGGGCTATGGTTCCTGGGGCCGCGAATACTCGCCCGAGTACTGGCCGCAGGAAGTAGGCCTGGATCGGCTGATCAAACTGGACAAGGAAGAAGAGTTCCTCGGAAAGCAGGCTTACATCGACCTTAAAGATCGCGCCCCGCGCGAGAAGCTTGTCATCCTCAGCGTCGATACCCCGCACAATGCCGATCCGGTCGGTGGCGAGCCGATTTTCTCGAAGGCAGGGGCGTATATCGGCCGCGTCAGCTCAGGCGGCTACTCATACACGACCGAACAGGGGCTGGCGCTGGGTTTTCTGAAAGCGCCCTTCTGTGAGCCGGGTCACGAGGTTGATGTTGCTGCTCTGGGTCTTCCGCACGCGGCTCGCGTGCTCGGCGAAGCACCGTTTGACCCAACAGGCACCAGATTGAGGAGTTAAACCAATGTCTTACCCTGGGGATGCTGCATCGTCTCTTTCGATTCCTGAGTTTCGCGCGGCCCTGCGCCGGCCGGTCGCGGCGGAGCACGTGGCGTCATTCCAACCGTCACCCGAAATCCAACGTCTGGACATCCGCTTCGACATCGGCCTTTTGCGTGATGCCCTGGCAGAGGTTGAACGGCGCAAGGGTTTCTCCGACGACGTTTGGGGGGCAATCCCCTTGACCCAGAAGCCTGGTCACACTGGACCGTGGTCAGAGAATGATCTTTCAGGGCTGTATCACATGCGTTCTGATGAGCGTTATCAGGAAGAGGCCTTCGAAGAACCCGTTGACGAGGCGCTGTTCAGTGAATTCGTTCCCGACTTCGCCGACACCTACTTCGCCGAAGTTCATGCCACGCTGAGCCAACATATGCAGATCGGCCGCATGCGGATCCTCCGCAAAGTCTCCTATAACGCCAATTCCTGGCACCGTGATCCTGAGCCGCGCCTGCATATCCCAATCCTGACCAATCCGGGCAGCCTGTTTATCGTGAACAATCACTGCACCCACTTGCCCGCCGATGGGCATGTGTATTTTACCGATACCCGCGGCTATCACACCGCAGTCAATGGCGGCCTGGAGCCAAGGGTCCACATCGTTGCAGCCCTGCCTGAGGGTTTGAATTAGCGCGTCAATGCGCTCACGCGCCTCTAACGCCGCTGTGATTGGTAGGACCAATGTGTCGCAGTGGTAATACCAAATTTCCCGCTAGGTGATGGAATGCGTGTCGCACCGCTGCGACGCTCAGGATTTTTTCGCTACACCCAACCGGGAGATTACCACCGATGAAAAAGTTATTTGCTACCGCCGCTGTCGCCCTCGCTGCCCTGTCCTTTGGTCCAGCCACGTCCTCCTTCGCCGAGGGCATGAAAGCTGACATTGTAGACACCGCTGTGGAAGCTGGCGCGTTTAACACGCTCGTTGCAGCTGTTCAGGCCGCTGGTCTGGTCGACGTGCTGAAGTCCGACGGCCCCTTTACCGTCTTCGCACCAACCGATGACGCCTTTGCTGCACTGCCCGAAGGCACCGTGGAAAGCCTGTTGGCTGAAGAAGGTCTGGGTACCCTGACCGCGATCCTCACCTACCATGTCGTACCCGGCAAGGTCATGTCCGCTGACCTGGCGGGTCAGGCCCTCGAAGCAGCGACTGCTTCCGGCATGATGCTGTCCATCGATGCAACCGGTGACGCAGTCATCGTTGGCGGCGCAACTGTGATTGCTGCTGACATTGAAACGTCGAATGGTGTGATCCACGTCGTTGACGCTGTGATCCTGCCACCGGCAAACTAAGTCCTAGTTCACAGGACGACCCATGGCCCGGTCTACCAGCCGGGCCATATCCTGTATTCTGACGCCGACATCGACGTCGCCTCGGTTCATCATATCCACCAGAAATGGACTGGTTTTCCTGCGAATGTTGCGCAGCCACTCATTGTCAGCACAGGCTCGCTCTGCAAAGCCAAACCAACGCTCCGTGCCATAGTCGAAGTACAGTCCGTGCGCTCCCGGGCCTGACCGGCCGGTGATGGTAAAGACCGCTTCAGTATCCTTGAGCTGAAAGCCTGTCGGAGAGCTGAAATAGCTATACCCCCCAAACACACGTCCACCGTAAGGACTGCGCACGCCATCGAGCGGCAGCATCACGTCCACAATCATTAATTGCCCCAGCGCGTCGAACTGCAGGTTCACCTCGTGCCGGTCGTCGCGGTAAGTGATGACGGTGTCTTTGAGCGCACAACCGCCGGACTGGCTGTAGAACCCAGGGGGCGGCCGCTCATTGGAGACCTGCGCCAAAGCGGTAGCTGAAAGAGCGAGAAGCGCAATTTGCGCCAGAATCAGCCGAAAGGCCGCGCGGAATCCCATAGAACAGTCCACTCGCATGCGTTGAATATTATGCGAGTCTTATAGCTTAAACGACTGACCATAGACAGGCCCTCATCGCCGTCCTATCTAGCCAGCAACACCTTACTCTTGGAAAACGGGGAAAGCGGCACGATGGCCAGCTATCAGTACGTCTATGTCATGAAGGGCCTGCGGAAGATGTTCCCAGGCGGCAAAGAAGTCCTCAAGAACGTGCATCTGAGCTTTTTGCCCGGTGCGAAGATCGGCGTGGTGGGTCTGAACGGCTCGGGTAAGTCCACGCTGATGAAGATCATGGCCGGCCTCGACGCCGAGTTTGATGGCGAAGCCTGGTCGGCCGAAGGGGCCAAGGTTGGTTATCTGCCGCAGGAGCCGCAGCTCGAAACCCATCTGACCGTGGGCGAGAACGTGATGCTTGCCATGGCAGAGACCAAGGCCGTCCTCGACCGCTTCAACGAAGTCGTCGCACTGACCGCCGACCCTGATACCGACGACGACACCATGAACGAGCTCTACATGGAAATGGGTGAGTTGCAGGAAAAGATCGACGCTGCCGACGGCTGGGATCTCGACCGCACGCTAGAGATCGCCATGGACGCGCTGCGCTGCCCGCCAGCAGATTCCTCGGTTGAGAATCTATCAGGCGGGGAGAAGCGCCGCGTCGCGCTGTGCCGCCTGCTGCTGTCCAAGCCCGACCTGCTGTTGCTTGACGAACCGACCAACCATCTGGACGCCGAATCTGTTGCTTGGCTGGAGCGGTTCTTGGACGAGTACCCCGGCACCGTGGTGTGCGTCACGCACGACCGCTACTTCCTCGACAACATCGCCGGCTGGATCCTGGAGATGGACCGCGGCGAGTGTATCCCGTTTGAAGGGAACTATTCTTCATGGCTGGAGCAAAAGCAAAAGCGTCTGCGCCAGGAAGCCAAGTCTGAGAGCGACAAGGAAAAGTACCTCGCCCGTGAGCTCGATTGGGTGCGCCAGGGCGCGAAAGGGCGTCAAGCAAAGTCCAAGGCCCGGATCCAGCAGTACGAAGAACTCGCCAACGAAGCCTCACGCGAGAAGTACGAACCCGGCTCCATCGCCATCCCGACGGCCGAGCGCCTGGGGAACCTGGTGCTGGAGATCGAAGGCGTGAACAAGGCCTTTGGCGATGACGTGCTGATCGACGACCTGACCTTCCGCGTGCCCCCGGGCGCAATCGTCGGCATCGTCGGCCCGAACGGCGCGGGTAAATCGACGCTGTTCAAGATGATCAACGGCCAGGAAACCCCCGATAGCGGGACGATCCGCGTGGGTGAGACCGTCTCGCTGGGCTACGTCGACCAGAGCCGCGACCACCTCAATGACAAGAACTCGGTCTGGCAGGAGGTTTCTGACGGGCTGGACATGATCGACGTGGGCAAGACCCAGATGCCCTCGCGCGCCTACGTTGGTGCGTTCAACTTCAAGGGCGGGGACCAGCAAAAGGCCGTGGGCAAGCTGTCGGGCGGGGAGCGCAACCGTGTGCATCTGGCCAAGATGCTCAAGACCGGCGCCAACTTCATCATGCTCGATGAGCCGACCAACGACCTCGACGTCGATACCCTGCGCTCGCTCGAAGAAGCGCTGCAGAAGTTCGCTGGCTGCGCGATGATCATCAGCCACGACCGCTGGTTCCTCGATCGCCTGGCCACGCATATTTTGGCCTATGAGGGCGACAGCCACGTCGAATGGTTCGAAGGCAACTACACCGACTACGAAGCCGACCGAAAGCGCCGCCTGGGCGCCGACGCCGACCAACCCACGCGAATCAAATACAAGCGCCTGACGCGGTAGCGCTCGGGCCGCCCGCGTGAACGCGCGGTTTGGTAACCCCGGAAAGCCGGCGCGCACTCAACCAATGCGCGCCGCTTCACCGCCGTCCGAGCAAAATGTTAAGTTGAACAGCAACTTTGTCCTTTACCCATTAAGGATTCTTTAATAAGACTCCCTCAGGTCCCCCGTTACCGGTGTTTCTGAGATCGCACACGATGAAGTGCCTTAAGGTAACGGACCATGGATCAAGGGTAAGAGCTGGCCGAGAATATTTTCAACGGCCTTTCACTTCTCCACCCGCAATTTAGTTCGA
>PAHJ01000009.1 GCA_002705565.1 Geminicoccus sp.
CCAGCTTCCATGAGCTGACGCAGCGTGAACGTAGGCGCTGCCATCGTTTGTTTTCCTTCCGGTTTAAACCTCCACGCGACCCTGTCTCAGGCATTTTTGCCTCAACCGGGAATGGTCGCGTGTGTGTGATGGGGTTCGTTTACCCAAACCGCGCCACAATAGCAATTGCGCGCAACGTTACACGGGCATGCGCAGACGCGCACCTGACGGGCCGCCCCGGCGCGGGGCCTTGGGCCGGTCTAGAACTGTGTTGCTGGTGCCCAGGCCGCCGGATTGATGAGCAACCAGCCTAGTGGCTAAGGATCAGCGGCATCCGGTGATGGCGCAGGACGTACCGGGTCGTATTGCCGAGGATCAAGTTGCGCCATGACGGATGACCATTGGCGCCCATGATCACAGCGTCAGCCCCGATTTCCTCAGCCGTGCTGATGATCACCTTACCGGCCTGACTGTCACCGTAATCCTTGCGCAGCTCAGCATTCACGCCGTGGCGTTCGAGGAAATGCATCGCTTGATCCGCCGGCAAGCGCCCGGTTTCCTCACTGGTCCCAACCGATAGCACGGTCACGTTCGCCGCATCCCGCAGCAAGGTCAGATTGTCCCGAACCGCACGAACGGCCTCACGAGACGATTTCCAGGCAATCAAAACGTTCTCGGGTGCGAAAGCCCCCGTAAATTCCTGCGGCAGGACCAGAACTGGCAGACCTGAAGAAAGGGCCAGTGTCTCGGGTAAGCCACGGACAAAGCGGTCTTCCATTGTGCGTTCCTGCACGTCAGAAACGATCAGCAAATCAGCAGCCCGCGCGTGAGCCTCAAGGTCCTTTTCGTCTTCACCGATTTCCGAAGCAAAACGATAGGACTGCAGCGCGGCACTCTTGCACGCTGCCTCGAAGTGCGTGCGCGCTTGAGTTGATTCCAAGGCCAGACGGTCCTGGCGCGCGCCCTGCAACTCACGGCCTCGCACACGGCCATACAGGTCGCCATCAAAATCTTCCAACGAGAGGAACAATCCCGTCAGATGAGCACCATGGCGCACCGCCATCTCGATAGCGGTCGCAACGCGGGCGCGCCCGAGATCGGTGTCTTCGAGATGAACGACGATGGTCTTTGTCAGCATGATCTGCACAGTCCTCAGTTCAGAAGCAAAAAAGGGAGTTCCCACCGTATATAAGAACTCCCCGGGGTCTATTCCAACTCGATGGCGTAGTCACCCATTGGTGTTGTTTTATCGATCAAACCCTGGTCCAGCAAAAAGGCCTCAAACCGGGCGTAACGGCCCTTGTCCATGGCCGCAGGCCGCAGAGCAAAGCGCGGCAGCGTATCGCGCCAAGCCCGGCGGTTCAGCTCGTTGTCGAGCAACTCTTCGCGCCCTTTGATGAACAGTTCCCAGGCGTCTTGAGGGTTGTTGACCATGTACTGTGTGGCTGCTTCCAGGGCCGTAATGACCTTGGGCAGATTCGGGTTGTCCAGCCCATCCTTGGCCGCCACGAGGATCAATTCGTCATACCCGGGCACCCCGTTTTCCTCAGGGTAAAAGGCCACGCCGGGGCGTCCTGCGATATCCATCTGGTTCAGCTCGAAATTGCGGAAGGCGCCGACCACAGCGTCAACTTGGCCCGAATAGAGCGAGGGGCTGAGCGAGAAGTTAACGTTGATCAACTCAACATCATTCAGGCTCAAACCTTCGCCCGCCAACATGGCCCCAAGCAGCGCGTCTTCGAAGCCACCCACCGAGAAGCCGACCTTTTTGCCCTTGAGGTCGGACAGTGACTGGATCGGCCCATCAGCAAGCGCAACGACGGTGTTCAGAGGGGTGGCAACGATGGTTGCCACACGCACCAAAGGCAGCCCTTCGGAAACCTGAATGTGCAGTTGTGGCTGATAGGAAATCGCCAACTCAGCCTGACCGGCAGCAACCAACCGCGGTGGTGCCGAAGGGTCCGCCGGTTCGATCAGCTCAACCTCCAAACCCTGCGCTTGGAACAGCCCCAGCTCTTCAGCCACAAACAGAGGGCCATGGTCAGGGTTGATGAACCAATCCAACAGAATGGTCACTTTGTCGGCAGAGGCCGATTGAGCCGCTATTGTCATACCCATCAAGGCAGCAAAGGCTCCGGCGAAGAGCTTCTTCATTATTAGTACTCCAGAGGTTTCAGGTCTGATTCAGACCAGGACGCGGCCCGCGCCGCGATCAGGGACACCAGGCCATAAAGACCCAGCGCAAGGATGACCATGCACACCACTGCCACCATCATCGTGTCAGTCCGCGCATTGATTTTCAGTTCTCGAAGGATCACGTAGCCAAGTCCGTAGGCACCACCGACCTGCTGTCCACCGACCAACTCGCCGATAAATGCACCGATGGGCGCAATAGCAGCAGCGGCCTTGAGCCCGTTCAGACCACCGGGCAGCGCTAGAGGCAGATAAACCCGCCACAAAAGCTGCCACCGTTCAGCCCCATAAACCCGACCAGCGTCCACCAGATCCCGGTCAACAGCCCGCAAAGCACTCCAAAACGCCATGGTGACGGGGAAGAACAGGATCAGCGTGGTCATGGCAATCTTCGGCGCCAACCCCCAGCCCAGCCACTGCACCAGCAACGGCGCAAGCGCGAAAACCGGGATGGCCTGTGAGATCACCAGCAGCGGCAGAAGCCAGAACCGGACAATCTTCGAAACCGCAATCACAATAGTGAGGCACAGCCCCAGCCAGGCGCCGAGCAGCAGTCCAAAGACCACCTCGACCAACGTGACCCGGAAGCCCTTGATAAAGTACGTTGGATTCTCGACGAAGGCGGCCCACACAAGGTCTGGCGTTGGCAGCAGAAAGCGTCCCTTACCCGTCATCGCGTCGATGAGCAGCGCAGACAGCCACCAAAGGGCCAATAATCCGATGAGAAGAATGAACGGTCTGGCCGCTCGAAGTCGTCTAGGCACGCTCCCTCCGCGAGTATGAACTCGATCAGGTTGTAGGGTCGCGGTGTCCCGCCTCTCAGCACTTTGTCCAAAAGTGCTCCCCTGCGTTGATTTCGCCCAACTCTAGGCGCTTTCTTGCGGAAAAACAAAGAATTGTTGCCCGTCACCAAGCAAGGGGCCCGTGCGTTTTTGCCGGGCGTTGGCTAAAGTCACCCAAACCTCATTGCGGTCAGGATCGCTCAAATGACGCGTCTCGTTTCGATTATTATTATTTGTCTTTTTGGGTTGAGCCCAACGGGACCAGCGCTGGCGCAAGCCGTTCTCCCACAAGGTGTTGCACCAATAGAGTTTGGGCAGGACACCATGGTCATCACCACCGATCAGGGGCGCTACGTCTATGATGTCGAAGTTGCCGTCACGAAAGAGCAGCAGGCACGGGGGCTGATGTGGCGGCCCGTGCTCGGCCCAAACAAGGGGATGATTTTCATTCTTGAGACGGAACGAAATCTGTCATTTTGGATGCGCAACACCCTCATTCCACTGGACATGGTCTTCATCGACAATGCCGGGAAGCTGGTGAGCATCCAGCGCGATGCCACACCGCTTAGCAAAGTCCCCCTCCCCTCTGGCGGACCGGCCCGCATTGTTTTGGAGATCGATGGCGGAGACGCGGCGATCTTGAACATCAACGACAGCACAAGGTTCGAATTCGGCTCGGCGACGCTGAACTATCTCGCCGCCTCTCGCCTCCCATTCAAGGGCTAGATCCTAGCCCTTTTGGATCAGAGCAGGCGCGCCTTTGCCGCCTGATACTCTGCCTTCATCTCAGCAATGACGTCGGCCACCGGACCGGCATTGCTGATATTGCCCACACCCTGTCCTGCGCCCCAGATGTCTTTCCATGCCTTTGCCTTGGTATTGCCGCCGGAACCAAAATTCATTTTTGACTTGTCGGCCACAGGCAATTCCCGCGGATCCAGGCCGGCTTTTGAGACGGACTTGGACAGGTAGTTGCCGTGAACACCAGTGAACAGGTTGGTGTAAACCACGTCCTTGGCGGCTGAATCGACGATCATCTGCTTGTAGTCGGGGTCTGCATTGGCCTCCTCGGTCGCGATGAAACGGGTTCCAATGTAGGCAAAATCGGCGCCCATCGCCTGTGCAGACAGCACAGCGCCGCCGTATGAGATCGCACCGGAGAGAGCTACCGGACCGCTGAAGAAACTACGGATCTCCTTGATCAGGGCGAAGGGTGACAACATACCCGCGTGCCCCCCTGCACCGGCCGCAACACAGATGAGCCCGTCAACGCCCTGCTCAAGCGCCTTTTCCGCGTGCCGCACGGAAATGATGTCATGCATGATGATACCACCGTAGGAGTGCACGGCTTCGACCACGGCCTTGGGTGGGTTCAAAGACGTGATCACCACGGGCACTTTGTGTTTCACACACATCTCGACGTCGTAGTCGAGACGATCGTTTGACGGGTGGCAAATCTGGTTGACCGCAAAGGGCGCAGCGGGCTTGTCCGGGTTGGCTTCGTTGTGGGCTGCAAGCTCCTCCGTAATCCGTGTCAGCCATTCATCCAGAACGTGAGCCGGTCGGGCATTCAACGCAGGAAATGACCCCACTACACCGTTCTTGCACTGCGCAATGACGAGGTCGGGGTTGGAGATAATGAAAAGCGGTGCTCCGATTACTGGAAAGTCTTTTAGGCTTTGTCGCAGGTCGATGGGCAGGTTTTCGGTCATTTGATGGTCTCCATGACGCACTCTGGCTTGTTCTTGACCAGCAAAGTGCCTCAAAACTAAGGCTGTTCAAGGTTGAGACCCGCAAGGAGGCGCACGATGACCGCTTTTTCTTTTCAAACGGTGCCCAGCATTAAGTTTGGTGAACCAGCAGCTGAAGCTTTAGCGGCGATGGTGTCCGGGTTTGGCGCAAACCGTCTGATGATTGTGTCCGACCGTGGCGTTGTCGGCGCCGGACTGGTTGAGCCCGTGCAGCGTTCTTTGACCGAGCTTGGCCTGACGGTTCTGGTCCATGACGATGTCGAGGCCGATCCGCCAGAAGCCAAAGTGCTTGAGGCGGTCGCCGCCGCGCAGGAGTTTGGAGCGGAGGCTATTGTTGGGTTGGGCGGCGGCAGTCCCATGGATACGGCCAAGCTGGTCGCCTTGCTCTGTCGGGCCCGGCAGCCGCTGAGTGAAATGTACGGGGTAGCGCAGGTCGACCGCGCCCAAGTCCCCGGCGGTCGCCTTCCGCTGTTCCAGGTTCCGACCACAGCCGGCACAGGCTCTGAGGTTACACCAATTGCCATTGTCACCGTCGGCGCAGAAATCAAACTGGGCGTTGTCGATCCCATCCTCTATGCCGATGGCGCCGTGCTCGACCCTAGCTTAACAGCCGGATTGCCGCCCCACGTCACTGCACACACCGGTATCGACGCCATGGTCCATGCGATCGAGGCCTTCACCACCAAAATCCGAAAAAACCCGCTTTCCGATGGCCTGGCCCAGCAAGCCCTGATGCGGCTGGCGCGGGGTCTGCCTCGTGCCATGGCCAATGGAATGGATCTGACCGCGCGCGGGGACATGTTGCTGGGGGCTATGCTGGCGGGACAGGCCTTCGCCAACGCCCCCGTTGCTGCCGTACACGCCCTCGCCTACCCCATTGGCGCGCTGTTCCACGTGCCCCACGGCCTGTCGAATACGCAGGTGCTGGCGCCCGTTCTGCGCTTCAACGCCGAAACGCACCCGACCCTTTATGCCGAGCTCGCCGATTTGCTTGTCCCCGGCAGCAGCGGCAGTGACGCGGTGCGGGCGGGGCAGTTTATCGACTTCATGGAACGACTGACCGACGACTGCGGGGTCAATCCGAGGCTCCGTGAGGTCGGTATATCGCACAACGATCTGCCAAAACTGGCGGAAGACGCCATGAAACAAACGCGTCTGCTGCAAAACAACCAGCGAGACATGACCTACCAGGACGCTCTGGACATCTACACCAAGGCGCTCTGATTTGTCAGAATGGGGTACCCGTGGCGGCCTGCCTAGCAAGCCGCCACAGCTGTCGCTTTCACCATCGATTGGTCGTCAGTTCATCGTCCGCATTGACCCCGGACGTCCACCGGAAACGACGGTGTCGATCCAGTCGATCATCACCTCGACAATCGGGGTGCCATTGATACGGTCGTCGAACGCATTGATCTCAGACCAACTGTGGCCGTGCCCCTGGAAACCATGCAACTGCACGGGCGTTCCGGTCGCTTGTCCTCGCGCGTAGAGGGCCTCTGAAGCGCTAAATGGAACGGCGCGGTCCGCCGTGCCGTGAACGACGAAGGTTGGCACGTCGTTGCGCTCCATCGCGTTCACATCGGACAAGGCCCCCCAATAGGTCACCACGCCCGCAACATTGGGAGAGGAGAAGCCGAATTGATCCGAAAGAAAGGTAGTGTTGAGCACCGTTGCCCCGCCCGCTGACGACCCGATCAGGATAACTTTGTCCGGGTCGATGCAGGCGCTACTGGCCCTGAAATCGATGAAATCCAACGCGTCCAGCGTGGTCTCAACCGCTCCTGCGCCGGCGATGGCCTGATCACGGTCTTCGCCGGTCAGGTCTCCGGGAATGGCCTGCATCAAGCGCGGGTCAATGACAGGCCGATCTTTCACCAGACGATAGCTGAGGGATATACTGTTCCAGCCCTGTTTGGCGAACTCCCCCGCAAATTCCGCCCATCGCCTCGACTTGCGACTGCCCGTTTTGAAGCCACCGCCGTGCACCATCACCATGGTTGGTCGGGGATTGGCACACGCAGCCTTGGGTCCGGCAAAATCCAACTTGAGCGTCATCGGGCCATTCCCGGTGGGCGCTTGGGTGTAGGGAATATTCGGGCGAGTCATCATGTTGCTTTGCGCGTCGGCCGTGCTAAGCGCAAAGGTGAAAATGGCAGCGAGGCCAGCAAGAAATGTGGGGCCGGTGGGGATGAGTGATTTCATGGTTTCCTCTGGGGCGTGTTTGGTTGGAGTTTCCCTGTCCGCCCCAGTTACGAGCACGGAGCCACGAACATCCCTGCTCGGGCGCTGAAATCCCCAAAAATCGCCGGTTCAGCCTGCACAGTCCCCCGCGCACCGACCCAGCCGGACCGCTCGGGCGCACCACGCTGGTCGCAACAGCAATTTGCACGGCATGCCCGCGATCTTGCCCGTTGCGTTGCAGCTTTGGCGGGCTAGCTTAGGTCGCATACCCGCAAGCTAGGACCCTTCATGACAGAGAATACGCAAGACGGCCCTTCCGCTGTCCCGGATGCCACAAAACCTCAGACCAGAGGAAAAGGCCCTGACATGACCGGGGACCCTATCGGGAAGCTGCTGATCATGCTTGCCGTTCCGGCGGGCATCGGATTTTTCTTCATGATCGCCTACAACCTTGTCGACACCATCTGGGCCAACCAATACCCGGAGCCTGGCGAGGCCGCAAACATGACCGGAGCTGCGCTTGGGCGTTCTTTTGGCCCGTTTTTCCTGATGCAGGCCTTTTCCATTGGATTGATGCAAGGCACCACAGCGCTGGTGTCGAACGCTCTGGGCGCGCGCAAGGGTGATCAGGCGAGGCACATCATCGCGCAAGCCATGGTTGCCGGGGTGATTGTCGGAGTGACGCTGCTCACCTTTGCGATGTTCCTGCCCGTGCCGGGACGCGAGGGTTCTTTCATTGAGCTGTATTACTTCACACTTTCCAGTGGCAACGCTGAAGCCACCCGCCTGGGCATGGCTTACATCCTACCCATCCTATGGCTCGCGCCCTTCCTGATCGTGATCTCGGTCTTCAATGCCATTCTCAGCGCCAAGGGCGACTTCACCACCTTTGGGATTGTCCAGGTGGCGGCCTTCTTCATAAATCTGATCCTGGACCCCATTCTTGTCTTCGGCGGAACGCCGTTCAATCTCTATGGTCTCTCGGTCAATTTACCGGATTTTCTGCCTGAACTGGGCGTGGCGGGCCTCGCCTGGGCAACGGTGTTCACCCAGATGTTGGGTGCCCTGGTTGTCATGGTCGTTGCACTGCGGACGGGGATATTCAAGGGACTGAAGATCACCGAATTCATCCCCTTCTGGCCCCTTCTCAGTCAGGTCATCGGCCAAGGCGTGCCCGCAGCGGTAAACATGCTGCTAATCGCAGGCGGGTTCATCTCGATCCAGTTCTTTGTTCCAGAGATCGTCAAACAAACCGGCAGCCTGCTGCTGGAAACCATGAATCCGGCGGACGCAGCCGAAGCGGCGATTAACGGCTACATGAACGCTGCGCGGATTGAGCAGTTGCTGCTGCTGCCTGTGATTGGATTGGAACTGGCTTTGATTTCGATCGTCGGCAACAATCTTGGCGCGCGCAAGGAAGAACGGATCTGGCGGGTTTATCGTCTGGGTTTGATCACCGCTGTGATCATGACGATTACGGCGACGATCATTCAATTTGCTGGCCACCAGCTGTTCCCATCCTGGATCAATCGATCGGACGAAACCCTCGCCGTGTCGTCTCAGGTTCTGTCCATCTCAGCCTTCCTGCTGACAGCTTACGCCTTGATCTTCATCAATTCAGGCACCCTGCAAGGCATGAAGCGCCCGCTGTTCGCTATGCTCATCAATGGCGTTCGCCTGGTCGTGGGACCGGCGGTTGTCTTTCTCATCGTGTCGATCTTTGCGCCAGGTAACCTGCTTGTCTTCTGGCTGGGTTACGGTGCCGTCGCTTGGGGCTGCGGACTGTTTGCAATGTGGTATACTCCGCCGCGAATGAAGCGCGTGATGGCGCGGGAAATCGGCACCCCCGCGGCCTGACCCGGCGCGCCCCGGCGCGCACACCCTCTTGGCAAGGCAAGGAACCGCCATGACTCAGCTGGTAACTGCCCCCGATCGTGAAGACATTCAAGGCTTGCTGGATAGCAGCAGTCTGACACTGGACGCACCCGGTCGATTTATTAACCGGGAGGTTTCCTGGTTGGGCTTCAACGAGCGTGTTTTGGCAGAAGCAAGCCGTTCCGAGCATCCCTTGCTGGAGCGCGTGCGCTTTGTCGCCATATCGGCCACGAACCTCGAAGAATTCATCATGGTTCGCCTTGCCGGTTTGAAGGCACAGGACCGCGAGGGCATTGAGGCCCTTTCCCCTGAAGGGTTGACCGCTTCGCAACAGGTTGAAATGACCTCCAACCGGGTCCGTGACCTGCAGAAGCAGCAGCTGGAAGTCTGGCGTACGTTGCGCGACCAGCTAGCGGCATCGAACATTCACGTTATCGACCGCAACCAACTTACTGATGGTGAAAAATTCTATCTCGAAGAGACCTTTGAGACCGAATGGCTCCCTGTGCTCACCCCGATTTCGGTTGACCCAACCCACCCGTTCCCCTTCATCCGAAATCTTGCGGTTTCGATGGTGATGGAACTGTCACGACGCAGCGACTCGCGCCGGTTTACCGGCCTGCTGATGATCCCCTCTGACCTGCCAGGTTTCATCAAGTTGCCGCAGAGCGCAGACGGACAGTCGCGCATTATTCCGGTCTCCGAAGTGCTATACAGCTACCTCAATCGGCTTTTTCCAGGGTTCGAGGTCAACAACGCCGGTTTCTTTCGGCTGTTCCGAGACAGCGATCTGGAATTCGCCGAAGAAGCTGAAGACCTCGTTGGATCCTTCGAAACAGCCCTGAAGCGCCGCACTCGTGGGGAGTCGGTGTCCATCAACGTAGACCGCGATGTACCGGATCACCTGGTCACTGTTTTGCTCGATGAGTTCAACTTAGGGCATGAAGATTGTGTGCGCATGGGGGGAAGTCTGAACCTCGCGCAGCTCAGTGAAATCTGTGAAATCAAGCGGCCTGATCTCAAATTCCAGCCCTTTGACCCCCGTTTCCCGGAACGCATCCGCGACTTTGACGGCGATTGCTTTGCGGCAATCAGAGCCAAAGACTTCGTCATCCATCACCCGTTCGAGAGTTTCGACGTGGTGGTACGCTTCCTGAACCAGGCCGCGAATGACCCAGACGTGGTGGCCATCAAGCAAACCCTCTACCGCACATCGAACGACAGCTCGGTTGTCTCGGCACTCAAAAATGCTGCCGAAGCCGGGAAATCCGTAACGGCCCTGGTCGAGCTCAAAGCCAGGTTTGACGAAGAGGCCAATATTCGCTGGGCGCGAGATCTGGAGCGCGCGGGCGTGCAAGTTGTCTACGGCTTTATGGACCTGAAAACCCACGCCAAGGTCAGTCTGGTAGCACGGCGCGAAGGTGGCAAGCTGCGGACCTATTGTCATTTTGGCACCGGCAATTATCACCCTGTCACAGCTCGCATTTACACGGACCTGTCATACTTCACTGATGACCCCGAATTCGCGCAGGACGCAGGTCGGCTGTTCAACTACATGACATCCTACGCCGTCCCGGAAAAGATGAGCCGGCTGTCCGTCGCCCCCCTGAACATGCGGGAGACGCTGATGGCGGCGATCGAGGATGAAATTGCCAACGCCACAGCAGGCAAGCACTCTGGAATTTGGGCCAAGATGAATGCTCTGGTCGATCCGGAGATCATTGATGGCCTCTATCGCGCATCCATGGTGGGGGTGAAGATCAACCTTGTGGTGCGCGGCATTTGCTGTTTGCGGCCCGGAATTCCGGGGTTATCAGACAACATTGAGGTCAAATCCATCGTTGGCCGATTCCTGGAACATTCGCGAATCTGCTGCTTCGCAAATGGGGAGGCGCTGCCCTCCCCCAGGGCAAAGGTGTACATCTCATCGGCCGACTGGATGCCTCGAAACATCAACCGGCGCGTCGAAACACTGATACCCATTCTCAATGAAACCGTTCACAAGCAGATCATAGACGAAATCATGGTCGCCAATCTCCGCGACACAGCGAATTCCTGGGACTTGCGCTCTGACGGCTCCTACAAACATGGGCTGACAGACAGCAAAGAGTGGATCTCGGCGCACCAGTACTTTATGGAAAATCCGAGCCTGTCTGGCCGGGGTCGAGCGATCCGGAAATCAAAGGGCAAATCTAAGGGCACGAACCGCACGAAGGGCAAGTCGAAGGTAAAATGAACTCGTGCACGTAACAGACACAGCCGAGCATCCCTCTCTCGGGGTTCTGGATATTGGATCCAACACAGTCAGACTGGTACTTTTTCGCCGATTGAGTTCCAACCTGACGCCTGAATGGTTGAATTGGAAAGAAGTATTCAACATGCGCGAGCCTTGCGCTCTGGGCGAAGGTTTGGCGCTCACTGGGGAAATGAAGGCTGCCAACCTTGCCCACGCGGTCCGAGCAATACGTGATTTTCGGCGTGCATTGGTCGAGCAAGCCCCCGACACCCACCTGGAGGTTCTAGCGACCGCAGCCGTCCGAGACGCCAGCAACGCCGACCGCTTGATCCAGGTCATCAACCGCGCCTTCGGTGCCCCGCCGCGTGTGCTCTCGGGCGAAGAAGAGGCACGCTATGCCACGCTGGGCGTGATCTACGGCAAACAGAACGCGGAAGGCCTGTTCGCAGATCTGGGCGGGGGGTCGTTGGAGCTTGGGTTGAGCGAAAACGGACCTCTAACGTCACTGCCCATCGGGGTTGTCCGCCTGCGGGAACTTTCCAAGGGCAAGACCCTCAAGGCGCGTAAAGCCGTCGGCAAGGCGCTCAAGCCCGTCAGTTTTATCGAGCGCGCGCGTGGGGGGACCCTGCATCTGGTTGGTGGCTCTTGGCGGCATCTCGCAGCCCTGCATCGGCTGCTAAGAAATGAACCGCTGCCGCAGCTCATAGAGGGCTATTCCGTGGACGCGAACAAAATCAGGAACTTTGCCGGCAGGGTCGCCCGTGAAAAGCCCACCCGTCTCAAGCCCTACCTCCGCCGTCCCGATCGCGCCAGCACGCTGCCCTTTGCTGCGCTGGTCCTGCGTCGACTGATCCGCCAGTCCGGGGCCGCTAAAGTTCGCTTTTCACAGTATGGCATTCGCGAAGGTTTGTTGGTCGACTGGCTGCGCTCGCGAGCTTATCTCAAGCCCGCCGATGACCGCCAATTCTGGCTCAACCTCGAAGACATCGACCCAAACCTCAGTTAGAAAGCAGTACTTAGCGGGTCTAGTTCCCGAGCAAGCCGTCCAACCCGAGGGCATTCAGTCCGCTTTGAATGGCCCGGTTGGTTTCCGCTTCCAACTGCTCTTGGAGTTTTTGACGCGAGGTCAACGCCTGCTCCTGTGCGGCTTGCAGCTCTCTGAGTGCCTGTGCCTCCAACGCCGCGCGCTGCGCCTGCAACTGCGCTTGAGCTTGGGCAGCCTGCTGCTCCAGCAAAGCGCGCTGGCGGGCGGCTTCGTCGCTCAATTGCCCCACGATCCGGTCGCGCTCGTCGATCACGGCCTGCTCAATCTGCTGTTCAATCACGCGCGCTTCGGTTAGCACGCGCTGGGTTTCCGCCTGCACGTAGGCACGGGCCTCAGCCTCCAGTGACGCGACCGAAGCGCCCTCGGGCAGATACTTGTCCAGATCGAAAACCCCTGCAATCCTTTCCAAAACGTCCGGATTGCTTTTCAGCCAAGCCAGCAGCGCCGGACCGTCGATGGTCAATTGCGGCTTGTCCCAGCTGCCCAGAATACGGATTGGAACCAATAAGGTGCCGTCATTGACGTTGATGTTCAAACCGTAATCCAACTGCTGACGCGCCAGATCGATACTGCCACCGCCTTCGATCGTCAGTGCCTGCGTGCGAGCAAAAAAATCTTCGTGCCGAAGCACACCATTCTGGATCGTCCCAGATGCGGACAAACGCTGCAGCACCGTCGCGAACTGATTTCCAATGAAGAAATTCGCCGTAGAGCTTTGTAGCAGATTACCGGCTTTCAAGCCTTCGACCAGGCGCGGGATGTCCCAGCCCTGAATCGCACTCGGTGAGAGTTCCGTGCCGACCGAACCCGTCAGATTTGCCATCCAATCCTGCAGGGTCGTCCCACTGGTCGTCAGACTGATCGTGGTTTGGCTGGCCCCTTCCACCACCTCAATCCCAAAAAAATCGCGGAGGATGTCGCCTGCCTGCACCGCAGTGGCCTGCAACTGCGTGCTTAAGGCGGGCTCTTCGGTACGGCCATCGATGAGTAACCGACCTCGCGCGGCACCGCGATAGACCGATGTTTCATCGATCTGTGCCTGGAAGATTCCATCTTCCAAAATCACAGCCGCCTGCGACGGTCCAAAGCGCGTTATCCCTAGATCCAGACCTTCGATCGACGCCGTGATTTGTGCATTGGCCAGCTTCAACCCGCTGACATTAATCGGTTCCCGACCCCACGGCGCGCTGGAGTCTGAAGCAGACGCAATCTGCTGGCGTTGTTCAGCAGACGAGGGGCTTAGGTCCAGATAGGGGGTCAGGTCCAGCGTACCGCCAACCAGGTCCGCGGTGATCGACGGCACGGCATCAAAATAGACCGACGCAGAACCGCGGGCACTCTGATTATCCAGCGTGACGAGCGCGTCGGAAACCGAGATATCGCTATCTGAGAACCGGGCATCGCCGGAAATCGATAAAGCGCCCAGCGCGTCGGGTGCGATCCCTGCGGGAACAGCATCAAACGTCTGGAGCAAGCGGCGCACACTGGGTACGTTGGCCGACAAGCCCTTCAGGCTGGCTCCCGCGAAGAAGCCATCGCCGGCCGTGACCAGCATGTGGTCAAATTTCAGCGATTGACTGCCAACCGATACCGTCGCGCCGCTCGCTCGCAAGGACAGTACTCCATCGACTGCCACCGATCCGCTCAGCGAACTTTGCAAACGCGTTGCGCCAAAAACTTCCGGATCGGAGGGAAGCCCCAGCGCCATGCCTTGCAGCCACCGGTTCAAAGACGGATCCGTCAGCTTGGTCGGTTCAAGGGTTTCAAACGTCATCCGTCCAGACGGCGAAAATATCGCCTGCATTGGCGCGCTTAAGCGGCTACCGCCAAGCGTGGCATCCACGCGTGGCGCGGAAAACAGGCCGGCGTCGTAGTCAAAGGAAAGGTCGGCCTCGAAACTGGCCAGCAGCGCCGAATCAATGGGCACAGCGAGATCCAACTTATCCAGCACACCGGCAAGATTGGGGCCCTTTGCGCGGACTTGCCAACCCAACAGCGCAGGCTCGCCGGTTGCTAAGTCGAGGTCTCCGGCGATAAAGGCCTGCGCGTCGGCAAAGTTCAGCGAGCCGTCCAGACTCACAGCTTGCTGGCTCAAAAACCGCTCTACCGTAGACACCGAGCCTTTGAAGCTCAGCGGCGTCTCCTGCCAGTTTGCGCTGGCGTCCAGGCGAAATGGGCTTGAAATCCCCTCAAGTGCAGCAGCGGCATTGATATTTCTCAGCGCGACCAGGGGCTCACCCTCCGGTCCTCGCAAGGTAAAACGAGCGCGTTCCAGCGATACTCCGCCCAGTTTGAGATCCCCGGGCAGCCCGTCAAAGCCACCACCCTCGCCCCCGTCTCCACCGAAGGTGGGCAGGCCAGCCAGCCCGCCACGCGCTGACAGCTGCAGATTAATGTCGGCATTCGCCAGACGCAGCTTGGTCACCGTGATTTCGCGTCGTAGCAAATCGGCCGCATTCAGGGCAATCGCCGCCGACCCTGCGGTTGCTAGGGGCGGCAGAGCCGGATCTGTAGCTTCGATTACAAAGTCGTTTAAGTCGAACTTGATTTCCGGGATCATAGCCAAACGGATCGTGCCATTGAGTTTCACGGGCAACCCCGTCGCCTTCTCAATCTCCGCTTCTATCCGGTCGGCGAACCGATCAACCGGAAGCAGCGGCAAAGCCAAAACGGCCCCAACGGCTAAAACCAGCAGTATCAGAAGCGCAAACGCAAACAGTGAAAGCAGACGTCCCATGGTCTTTACTCAAGCCATCCGTTCAGCACGCTGTGGGCGATCAAGTCCAATCGACCCTGCGCATTTTAGCAAACTGTCCCTGAAACGGAAGCTGCCCACAGCGATTAACCCAGGCACTACCAAGCGCCGGTGTTCTCCATACTGGCCCAGGGCTCGGCCGGGGCCAGCGACTCACCGTCTTGCAGCAACTCAACCGAAATGCCATCGGGCGACTTGATAAACGCCATGCGGCCATCACGCGGGGGGCGATGAATGGTGTAGCCCATACCCTGCAAATGCGCACAAAGGTCGTAAATGTTCTTGGTCGAGTAGGCCAGATGACCGAAGTTCCGACCGCCTTGATAGTCTTCCGGATCCCAGTTGTAGGTCAGTTCCACCGGGCATTCCTCCTGCCCTTCAGGCGCCAAGAAAACCAACGTGAAGCGTCCTGCCTCGTTTTCATAACGCCGTGTCTCCTTCAACCCCAGTCCATCGCAGTAAAACCGCTTACTGGCATCGATGTCTTTGACCCGGACCATCGTATGTAGGTATCGCATATGCCCATTCCCTCAGGCTTGTAAGAGTATTCTCTGACCTTACACGTGGGCTGCGCGTTAGACAAAAAAAAGCCCCGCCGGATGGAGATGGATATCCGGCGGGGTTAAGTATCGCTGCTCAGTTGGGGTGCGAGCTGCGAGGGGTCGGAGAAAAGAATGAAAAAGCTCCTGAAAGCGGCTCCATCCTTGGTAATCGTCGTCTAGGCAACGGCCATAGGAAGCCGTTGTTCTTTGGCCATGGCGACCATCTTCTGCTGCAATTTTTCGAAGGCGCGAACTTCGATCTGCCGCACTCGCTCACGCGAGATATTGTAGACCTTTGCGAGGTCTTCGAGCGTGGTTGGATCTTCAGCCAACCGGCGCTCCATGATGATGTGCTTTTCGCGGTCATTGAGGTCGGCCATAGCCTCCTCAAGCAGCGCATGACGCTTCCGGAACTCGTCGCTTTCCACCAGCGAGGCTTCCTGCGAGGTCTGCTCGTCATCGACAAGCCAGTCCTGCCATTCACCTTCACTGTCAGCCCGGAGAGGGGCGTTCAGCGAGTGGTCTGCGCCCGCCATGCGGCGGTTCATGTTCACAACCTCTTCTTCCGGGACATCCAGATGGGTTGCAATTTTTTTGACGTGCTCGGGTAAGAGATCGCCGTCTTCAATTGCCTGCATCTGGCCCTTGAGCTTGCGCAGGTTGAAGAACAGCTTCTTTTGAGCTGCCGTCGTTCCCATTTTAACCAGCGACCAGGATCGCAGGATGTATTCTTGGATCGACGCACGGATCCACCACATGGCGTAGGTCGCCAAACGGAAGCCCTTGTCAGCGTCAAAGCGTTTTACGGCCTGCATCATGCCGACGTTCCCTTCGGAAATCAGATCCGAAACCGGCAGCCCGTAGCCACGGTAACCCATGGCAATTTTTGCAACGAGGCGGAGGTGAGAGGTCACCATCTTGTGGGCGGCTTGCGTGTCTTCGCGCTCAGCCCATGCCTTCGCCAGCATGAATTCTTCATCAGAGGAGAGCATCGGAAACTTCCGGATCTCGTCGAGGTAGCGAGACAGATTGCCTTCGCCGCTCAAACTGGGGATCGATGCTACGTTCGCCATGGTTTTATCTCCTTCAGTTGCCCAGTCGGTTGCGTGATCGCGTAACAGTTGGTGCTCTGTTGCATTTCCGACACGGGCGATTTGTTTTTTTTCGCGTTCCGCGTTTTGTTGTTGTTAACAAAAGCATTCCAGAAGGCGATTTCAAGGCATGTAGATGCGAAACTGTGATTAAAATGCATTAAATCGTCGTCACAGACGCGTGAATGCGTTTTGCAGTGAGAACATAATAAGAACATTAATTACTTAATGCGTCAATCAGGATTTTCATGTCCTCAGGAAGCTCGCTTTCAAAGCGCACGAAGTCTTTTGTCATCGGGTGTACGAATCCGAGAACTGCCGCGTGAAGGGCTTGGCGGGGGAAGGTGACGATGGAGTCCTGTTGCTCTTCGGTGAACCGAGCTTTGCGCGCAGGCGACGCGCGACCGTAGAGCGGATCGCCAATCAGCGAATGTCCGATGGCGCTCATATGGACCCGAATCTGATGCGTCCGGCCCGTCTCCAACGTACAGGCAACCAGGGACGCGCCCAGCCCCAAGTGCTTGAGCACCTGATAGTGCGTGACAGCCTCCTTACCGTGCTTGAGGTCCACTGCCATCTTTTTCCGGTTCATCCGATCCCGGCCAATTGCACCTTCGACCACACCCGTCGTCGGGCTGGGCGCACCCCAGAGCACCGCTTGATAGGTACGCTTCAGGTCGTGGCTGGCAAACAGCGTGGAGAGGCCTTCGTGGGCGGCTTGATGCTTGGCGGCGACCATGACGCCGCTCGTATCCTTATCCAGCCGGTGGACAATCCCCGGCCGCCGCTCCCCACCGATGCCTAGCAAGTCAGCCCCGCAATGGTGCAACAGCGCATTGACCAGTGTCCCGTCCGGATGTCCGGGCGCAGGATGAACGACCATACCGGCGGCTTTGTTAATGATAATCAGATGTTCGTCTTCGAATAGGATCTCCAGCGGCAGGTCCTGAGCGACCAGATCCACCGATACAGCAGCGGGCACTTGCATAGCCACTGCCGACCCTACAGTTTTGACCCGATGCGCTGGCGCTTTAATCACAACAGCATCGATCATCACCTTCCCATCGACGATCAGCGCCTTGATGCGGCTGCGCGATATATCGGGAAAATGTTTGGCAAGCAGATGGTCAAGGCGCTTGCCCTGTTCAGCCTCCGCCACCTCCAGCGTCAGTTTCGCGCTATCGTCGAGATCGTCCACGGGTTAGGTTTCCCCACCATTCAAACTTCGGGTCTTTGGCTTAACCATGAACTTCGCGTCCGACAATGTTGCAGGGGCTCACCCTGCCCTGCTTCAGGCACTCGCCGACATCAATAATCAACCGATGAACTCCTATGGTGAAGACCCTTTCAACGCACAGGTCGAACAGGAATGCCGCCGAATATTCGAGCATGATAGCCTGAAAACCGTCCTCGTCGCCACCGGGTCCGCCGCTAACGCACTGGCACTGGCCACCATGGCTCCCGCCTGGGGCGCGATTTATTGCCACAATACCGCACACATCGTGGTGGACGAAGCCAATGCTGTGCAGGCGGCCACCGCAGGCGCCCGGTTGGTCACCTTGCCGGGCGATCAGGGCAAGATTGAACCCGATGCACTCCGCGGCGCGATCTTTGGCCAAGGCGTGATCCATCACCCACAACCCGCCGCATTGTCACTTACGCAGATGAACGAATACGGCGTCACCTATACCTTGGATGAGTTGACCGAGCTGACGGCTATCGCCCAGGAACATAACCTGAAAGTCCACATGGACGGCGCGCGGTTTGCCAATGCTATTGTGGGACTGAATGTTTCACCTGCGGACATGACCTGGCGGATCGGGGTGGACATGCTGGTCTTTGGGGCGACCAAGAATGGGGCTCTTGCGGGAGAAATCATCGTTTGCTTCGACCCGACCATCGCTGAGGAACTGGAGTTCCGGCGGAAACGGTCCGGTCATCTACTTTCCAAAATGCGGGCGTTGTCGGCCCCATTGGCGGCCTATCTCCAGAACGATCTTTGGCTGGCAAACGCACGCCATGCCAACGCCATGGCACAGCGATTGGCCGACGGGCTATCTTCTGCGGAGGGCATTGACTTGCGTCGCTCGCCGTCAGGCAATCAGCTCTTCATGGCCATGGACCCCGCGCTTAAGCAGCGACTGTTCGATGCCGGCGCCTACTTCCAGGACTGGCCAGACGAAGGCCCCACTGCCGTTCGAATGGTGACTGCGTTCAACACCCTTGAGCCAGACGTGGACGCTGTGATTGCTGCCGCCCATTCCTGAAAACAGGGGATCTTTTTTTGGGGGGGTCTTGGGGGGAGGCTAGTGCAGCCGCCCCTTGTCGGTCAGGTAGTCCTGCGCCTCCATAACCATGCCGCGACGGATTAGAGTGGGATCTACGGCATAGTCTGCTCCCATCTCATAGCGCGCCATGGCCTGATACAGCTGCTGAGCCCGTGTGTAGTGGAGCAAACCAGACTGATCAAACAGGCCAATGTCCTGATCAATCGAATAGGCCCCAACGGCCTTCGCCAGCGCACTGGCATAGGTCAGGCTGTCATTAAACCCACTTGGACAGTACAGAACCGGCGTGGCGCAGGCCGAGGTCTGCGCACGATAGAACGCGCTGCTGGGCTTGGACTCTGTATAGGCAACTGTCTTGCCGTCCATGGAGCCGCGTGTCCAACCCTCTGGAATGGTGGTTGCGGGGGTCACCGGGCAGTAGCTCAGGGTACCGATGCAGTCACTGGGGGGCGCATAGCGCATCGCCAGCTGACGCGTTGTAATGATCTCGTGCATGAAGCGATAGTTCCGCATCAAGCGGGCAAAGGCCCGCGCGGAATACACAGGATCGGCAAAAATGGCATGACCAGAATTATCCTCACCGACCTGACCGCGCCAACGCTCAGATGGGGGGGTCTTCACACACCAGTAGTTGTTCTGACGGATGCAACGGCGACCCGGCGCTGCCAGTTCCTCCGGCGTCATCTCCAGCTTTTCCCAGGACGGCCCGGCCTGCCGATACAAGCCATAGGGTCGAACCTTCTCCAAGCTTGCGGCCCTTTGAGCCATAGCAAACTCTGTGACGCGAATTTTGCTATCTGCTTCGTCAGACTGTTGCGAACAGGCTGCAAATCCCAGCAGCACACCCACAGCCAACGTCCGGCACAACACAGCGCCTGCACTCCGGCCAAAGGAAATCATGGCCAAACTCCTGTCTCTAAAATCGCGTTGCCCTCTTGAAAAAATCGAGGACCGCCTGAACTCTTATCCGTGAAAACCGATAAAACAAATGCGCCTTCGCGACGAATCTATGACATCGGCGCACATTGGGGTTTTTCACACGAGTTGCATCGTATAATATTTCGTCTAGTTTGTGAATTTCTTTTGTTATGCGATTGAAAAAATTGCGTTTTATTGAGCTTCCATTGCTGAGGATCCATGGCTTCACTCCGAAAATCATCACTCGCCATCGTTGGCGCGGGCATTTCAGGCCTGACGGCAGCACGTCAATGTCAGAAGGCGGGGCTTGCCGTTACGCTCTATGACAAGGGCCGTGGGGTCGGGGGACGCTGCGCAACGCGGCGGCGGGATGACTTTGCCTTTGATCATGGCGCGCAGCTGATTGGTGCGACGGATGCTGGCTTTCGCGGCGTCGTGCGGAAATGGATGATCGCCACGGCGGCTCAGCGTTGGAAGGGGCGCTTTCAAGGCCTGCCAGACGGCCTCACGCCCTTTGTCGGTGCGCCGGGCATGAACGCGCTGCCCAAGCAACTCGCGCAGGGTCTCAACGTCTATTTGCCAGTCGAAATCGCCGAAATCACCCCGCAAGACGATGGCCAGTGGGGGCTCCGCGATGCTGAAGGGCGGCTTCTGGGTGCCTATGATGCCGTTCTGCTTACCTGCCCCCCCGAACAGGCGCAGCGCCTGACCGGGGATTTGGTGCCCGAGGTCTATGATCGCCCCGTTAGAATGAGGGCTGTATGGACGGTTATGGCAGCGTTCCAGCGGCCATTGCTGACGCCGCTAGACGGAATCGTCATGGACGACCTACCGCTCGCCTGGGCCGCACGAAACAACAGCAAGCCGCAACGCGACAGGGCACCGGAGAGTTGGGTACTCCAAGCCGGTTCAGACATCAGCGAGGACTTTATCGACCACCCCCGCGAAGACGTGGTAAGCGACCTACTCGCAGCCTTTGAGCACGGGCTGAACGAGCCTCTGCCACCGCGCATGTTTGCCACCGCGCACCGCTGGCTCTACGCCAAGGCAGAGGCAACGACCGGTGACCGGCCCATTAACGATGACATCAGCCTGTTTGATCCCTCTTTGGGACTGGGGTTCGCCGGGGATTGGCTTAATCCACCGGCTTCAGTCTTCTACGGGATTCAATCTGCCTGGCAGTCTGGAATGGACGCCGCCCACCGGATCAACGCCTGGGCCAAGCATCACTGAGCGCCAAAGCGTTGGTTGATCGCCGCCGTGATAACGTCTGGCGCCGTCCCGCTCTTAAACACCTCCACCACCCGATGATCGTGATCGGTCAGGTAGGTCAGGGTCGTGTGATCGAGGAGATAATCGCTAAATACGTCTGTATCGTGCCGTGCGGCATAGACGGCCCAATCGGCTTTGACCGCTTCGATTTGCGCTGCGCTCCCGGTAAAGCCTTCCAATCGAGGGGAAAACAGATCGGTATAGGCCGCCACCTCTGCGGGCGTGTCCCGGGCCGGATCGACGCTGACGAAAACGACAACTTCATCAATACCCGTCTCTTCGCTGGCCGTGACCAGATCCAGCAGCGTGGTCGGGCAGATGTCTGGGCAGTAGGTGTAACCGAAATATAGCAGCAGCGGCTGGCCTGCGTAGGCTTGCGCGGTATTGGTCAACCTGCCGGACTCATGGATCAGCTCAAAATCGCCGCCGATTTGCAGTGGCCGCTCAGCCGGTGGCGCAGGCCAAAAGGCATAGATTGCGCCAAGTCCGCAAACCGCCAATATCGCCAATGCACCACCGAGGACTTTCATTTAGCCGGCATTCGCCGCAAAACCGGCCGCCTCAACCCCCGCAATTGCGGCGATTTCATCATTGTCGGACGTATCACCCGTCACGCCCACGCCACCAATCATGGATCCATTCTCCATAATCAACACGCCACCAGGCACAGGAACCATGGCGCCATCCATCAATCCGTTGAGCGCACCCACAAAATATGGCTGCTGCTGGGCTCGCTCAAAGATGGCGCGTGAGCCCATGCCCAGCGCAATAGCACCAGCAGCTTTACCTTCAGCGATCTTGAACCGAAGGTTGGAGGATCCGTCTTGGCGCGCAAAGGCAACCACGTGCCCACCGGCATCAAGTACCGCTACGGACAAGGGTTTCATCGCCAGTTCTCCGCCCTTTTGAAAAGCAGCGGCGATGATGGTTTGGGCTTTTTCCAGTGTGAGGCTCATTCTTAGGCTCCAAAGATTAGGGGTAGAAGAAAACGAGGGGGTACCGTCGCTGGTGACGGTGAGCGGGAACTACGCAATAAAAAAGGGCGGATGAACCGCCCTTTTGTAAAAACAGCCTTGCGCTGCATTTTACTCTTCATCTTCGAAGTCGTCATCATCGTCTTCGTACATGGTTGGACCACTGTCCTGGCCTTTGGCGTCTGGATCGCGGTCAACCAGCTCAATAAACGCCATGGGCGCCATATCGCCGTAGCGGAAACCAGCCTTGAGAACGCGGGTGTAACCACCATCACGCTTCTCGTAACGGCTTGCCAACTCGTCAAACAACTTCTGCGCGACGGTGTTGTCATTGTGCAGTTGAGACAGAGCCTGACGGCGTGCCGCGAGCGTGCCTTTTTTGCCCAGCGTGATCAGACGATCCACGTAGCGACGCAGATCCTTTGCCTTTGGCACAGTGGTTTTGATTTGTTCGTGCTTGAGCAGAGCCACGGCCATGTTGGCAAACATCGCCTTGCGGTGGGTGCTGGTACGATTGAGCTTACGCCCGGACATGCGATGCCGCATTGTACAACTCCTGTTATATCTGTTGTTAGCGCTTGTGCGCCGCCTGAGTGTCTCAGGGTCGAGACCTCTTGGTTTTTCAGTTTAGTGGCCTGCGTTCTGTCCCGTGGCGGCAAGCGCCAAAAGACGGGGGCACAGACGCCCCCATGTCTTGTGTTGTAGGCTTAGAACGGCTCTTCGAGCCGCTTGGCCAGATCTTCAATGTTCTCTGGTGGCCAGTTTGGAATTTCCATCCCCAGATGAAGACCCATCTGCAGCAGCACTTCCTTGATCTCGTTCAGCGACTTACGACCAAAGTTTGGCGTCCGCAGCATTTCTGCTTCGGTCTTTTGCACCAGATCACCAATGTAAACGATGTTGTCGTTCTTCAGGCAGTTCGCGGAACGCACAGACAGTTCCAGCTCATCCACCTTCCGCAGCAGGTTGCGGTTAAACGGCAGCGCATTTTCTTCTGGCTGCTGAGCCACATTCTGGCTTGGCTCCTCGAAGTTGATGAACAGCTGCAGCTGGTCCTGGAGAACGCGGGCAGCAAGTGCGAGCGCATCTTCGGGGTTTACTGCACCGTTCGTGTCAACCTGCATGGTCAGTTTGTCGTAGTCCGTCTGCTGACCCACACGTGTGTTTTCCACCTGATAGGAAATCGTGTTGATCGGCGAGAACAGGCTATCAACCGGGATCAGGCCAATTGGCGCATCTTCCGGGCGGTTGATCGCAGCCGGGCGGTAGCCCTTGCCGTGGTCCACGGTGATTTCCATGGACAGAACCGCACCATCATCCAGCGTACAAATAACCAGATCCGGGTTCATGATTTCGAGATCGGCGCCGCCATCGATCATGCCAGCAGTGATCTCGCCTGGCCCTTGCCCCCGCAGGCGGAATTTCTTCGCACCTTCAGAGTGGAGTTTCAGGGCCAAAGATTTTACGTTTAGAATGATGTCGGTTACGTCTTCACGCACCCCTGCGATTGACGAGAATTCATGCAGCACACCATCGATTTGGATGGCGGTTACTGCAGCACCTCGCAGGGAGGACAGGAGAACGCGGCGAAGCGCGTTGCCCAACGTGCGACCGAAACCACGTTCCAGCGGTTCCGCGACGACCGTAGCCTGCCGAAGCGGTTCATCACCGGGAGTGATATCGAGTGCCGTCGGCTTGATAAGGTCCGTCCAGTTGCTCTGCATGCGGCAGATACCTCTTGTATTCGGGTTCACCGACTCTCTCTTAACAAGAGACAGTGCGGTCGAAAAAGTTAAGAGCTTTGGCGCTAATAAGCTCCCGCCAAAACTAAAAGCATCGCGGTGTTAAACGCGACGCTGCTTCCGAGGACGGCAGCCGTTGTGAGGAACGGGCGTTACGTCACGGATCGAGGTAATGGTGAAACCAACCGCTTGAAGCGCGCGAAGCGCAGATTCGCGACCAGAGCCGGGACCCTTAACGTTCACGTCCAGGGACTTCATACCGTGTTCCTGAGCTTTTTTGCCTGCATCTTCTGCAGCAACCTGCGCGGCGTAAGGCGTGGACTTACGGGAGCCCTTAAAGCCTTGCCCACCGGCGGAGGACCAAGAAATCACGTTACCCTGAACATCAGAGATCGTAATAATCGTATTGTTAAAGGTCGAGTTTACGTGCGCGACACCATTGGTGATGTTTTTTCTCTCGCGACGACGCAAACCGCGTGCTTGCTGTGCCATTGGGACATCCTTTCGTTCTTCTACACGGCACCGGTCCCACCGGGTGCCATATCATCGAATGTTGATTGGCAAGTCGCCGGTGCTGAATGTCAGCACCGAAGATTGCTGTTACTTCTTCTTACCGGCAATCGCGACCGCTTTACCCTTGCGGGTGCGGGCGTTACAGCGGGTGCGCTGGCCACGGACCGGGAGCTTGCGACGGTGACGAAGACCGCGGTAGCACTTCATGTCCTGCAGACGCTTGATATTCATGCGTACTTGGGTGCGTAGTTCACCCTCGACAAGGTAGTCGGCGTCAATCCTTTCACGGATCGCCACCACTTGATCGTCGCTGAGCTGATTTACACGCGCCATCTGATCAATACCCAAGGCGGTGGTAATTTCCTTCGCCTTGGTGTTGCCGATGCCGTGGATGTAAGTCAGAGCGATGTGTACGCGCTTGTCAGTTGGGATGTTTACCCCAGCAATACGAGCCACACTTGGTCTCCTCACTAACCAGAAAAATCAAAAACGGCAGTCGCGGATATCCGAGACTGCCACTAGCGTAGCGCTCGGTGTAGAAGTCCCTTGACAAACTGTCAACGTCCAGCCTGCCAAACTGAGACCGCAATTTGCGAAGGACTGCACCGCGCTTTACGAAGGCCGGCTTAGGCGTCGAGGATTGCTGCGACGGCTGTCTCAACCTTTGCGATGTCCGCCATCCCATCGACACGCTGTACCAAACCCTGTGCTTCGTAGTGCGGGATGATCGGCGCGGTGTCCCGGCGGTAGACCTCCATACGGTCCCGTACGGTCTGCTCATTGTCGTCCGGGCGCCGCTTAAACTCCGTGTGGCCACAGGCGTCACAGACCCCCTCAACCGCAGGACGCTGGAAGATCTCATGGTAGCCCGCACCGCAGTTGGCGCAGGAATAGCGGCCTGTGATCCGGCCCACCAGCGCTTCCTCATCCACTGTCAGCTCAATGACGGCCTTGAGCGGCAGTGACTTGCGCTCTAGCATTTCGTCGAGAGCGACGGCCTGACCGTTGGTGCGGGGAAATCCGTCAAAGATCGCGCCGTTCCTGCAGTCGGGCTCATTCAGGCGCGCATCAATCATTTCGATGATCATCTCGTCAGGGATCAGATCACCCCGGTCCATCATCTCACCAAAGCGCTTTCCCAGCTCAGAGCCAGAGGCGCGAACTTCGCGCAACATGTCTCCTGTAGACAGCTGCACCATGCCCCGGTCTGCGACGAGGATTTTTGCCTGCGTACCTTTTCCAGCACCCGGAGGGCCAAGCAGAATGATGTTCATGCTAATTTCCCTTGGCTTAACCAAGTCAGGCCGAACTGCGGAAACGTCTCGGCCTGAGTCTTCTTCGTTGTCTTATTTGATCCGACGCGAGCGCCGGCTTGACTTTGTATCGCGGCGCTTTGCCTTTCCAGACTGCTGCGAACGCTTGAGCAGGCTTTCGTACTGCTGTGCCATAAGATGTGTCTGCACCTGAGAGACAAAGTCAATCGAGACTGTGACCATAATCAGCAGCGATGTACCCCCCAGGAAGATTGGCACAATCAATCCCGTCGAGTTCGACTGCACAATCACTCGGGCGACCTCCGGCACGGCCACCACGAAGGCCAGATAGGAGGCCCCAATGACGGTCAGTCGCGACAGGATGATATCCAGATAGGCTACGGTCTGTTTACCCGGCCGAACACCAGGGATAAAGCCGCCGTACTCCTTGAGGTTCTTTGCGGTATCTTCTGGATTGAACACGATCGCCGTGTAGAAGAACGTGAAGAAGACAACAAAACTCACCAGCAGAAGCAGATAGGGCCATTCGCCTGCGCGGAAGTTCGCTGCGAACCAGTTCATGCCGGCACCAATGCCCGCAAGCGCCACGTTCGAGCTATCAGACAAGCTGTCACCAAAGGTCGCGCCCAGAAGCGGCAGCGTCACAATGGTCGATGCGAAGATCGCAGGAATGACGCCCGCTGCGTTGATCTTCATCGGAATGAAGGAAGTCTGGCCCTGGAACTGCTTGTTGCCTGCGGTACGGCTTGGATACTGAATCGTCACTTTTCGCTGCGCGCGCTCGACGTAAACAATCAACACAACCATCGCTAGGGAAACGATCAGGATCAGCATAACCCCCAGAGCCTGTAGGGCCGACGCATCCTCACGAAGACTGATCAGCAAGCTCCACAACGCCCCTGGCATGGATGCCACGATACCTGCGAAAATCAGCAAGGAAATACCGTTACCAATACCTCGTGCTGTAATCTGCTCACCCAGCCACATAAGGAACACGGTACCACCGGCCAGCGTCACCATGGTCGTGATCCGGAAAATGAAACCACCGTTCATCACAAGATCAACGCCAGGGAAGTTCTCGAGCAGCAGGGCAATACCCAGCGCCTGGAACAGCGCGATGAATACAGTCAGATAGCGGGTATACTGGTTCATCTTGCGACGACCGGCCTCGCCCTCTTTCTGCAAGCGCTCGAATTCAGGGATCACGGTCCGCATGAGCTGCGTAATGATCGACGCCGAAATATAGGGGAAAATCGAGAGGGAGAAGATCGACAGGTTTTCCAGCGCGCCACCGGCAAACAGATTGATCTGCTGCAATAACGCCTGGAACGCAGAATCGTCGCCGCCGCCGAAGGCTGCCTTGTAAATCTCGATGTCGATCCCGGGCAACGGAATGAAGATACCGAAGCGGAACACGACGAGGGCACCCAGGGTGAACAGCAAACGCTGATGCAGATCCCTTGCCTTACTGAAGGTGCTCCATGAAAAATTTTGCGCGAGCTGCTCAGCTGCAGATGTCATTCAAACACTCCCGCCCTTGATACTATGCTGCCCGCTGCATCCGATGAGGACGAGGGCTTGCGTGCCGCTTGTTTTCTGGTCACCGAGACCGCATGCAACCAAGATCGCTGCCGCCTAAGCAAAAATAAGGCTGGCTAAGCGCCAGCCCTGTGTATTAGCGCCTAAATAAGCCATGAACCCTCTATGTTCAATATCGCGTAAGTCTACAACTGACTTAAACCACATGTTTTAGAGGGCTCTGCGTGACTTATTTGCCGCCTCGTTCCCGCTTGCGCTTGGCAACGTAGTCTGTTTTCAGCGAGCCGCCGGACTTCTCAACCGCCTCAGCTGCGCCCTTGGACGCGCGAAAAACGTGAATGTCGAGCTTGCTGGTGAGTTCGCCGTTGCTCAGCAATGAGACACCATCGCGCTCACGCCGGATGACGCCCGAAGCGATCAGTGCAGCGGCATCGATGGTTGCCTTGGCGTCAAGCTTACCAGCATCAACAGCCTGCTGGATCCGACCAACGTTGACCTCAACCAGATCCTTTTTGAAAGGCTGGTTGGAAAAGCCACGCTTTGGCAGACGACGGTAGAGCGGCATCTGGCCACCCTCGAAACCGTTAATGGTTGCGCCGGAGCGGGCCTTCAGACCCTTGTGACCACGGCCAGCAGTCTTGCCCTTGCCGGAGCCAATACCACGACCAACCCGCTTTTTGACTTTGTACGCGCCCGGATTGTCGCGCAGTTCATTCAAACGCATTTCTTGTCTTCCTTGCCTTGCGCACGCAAACTCGGTGGCTTGCGCACTCGACTAACATGAATCACTCAAACGGTCTGGTTTCAGGCCGCTTCTTCAACCTGCACCATGTGCTTGACGACATTGATCATGCCACGCACCGCAGGAGTGTCTTCGAGATCGCGGGTCTGGTGGCGCTTTTTCAGGCCAAGACCTACGAGGTTTGCTTTCTGCTTCTCGGTGCAGGAAATCGCAGAGCGAAGCAGGGTCACGCGTACACGCTTATCAGCCATTGTCTTTCTCCCTTACGTAGGAACAACCGGCCGCCCTTAGGCGTCGGCCGTTGCCTCGTCGTTCTGTTCGCCCGTTTGCAGGACCTCTGCAACCTTGATGCCGCGACGCTGCGCAACCTGACGCGGGGACTGGGTCCGGGTCAGAGCATCGATGGTGGCGCGTACCAGGTTGTAGGGGTTCGACGTACCGTTGGACTTTGCAACAACGTCAGACACGCCCAGCGCTTCCATGACGGCGCGCGATGGACCACCGGCAATAATACCGGTACCCGCTGGCGCCGTGCGGAACACAACCTTACCAGCACCGAACCGACCTTCGACGTCGTGGTGCAGCGTACGGCCTTCTTTAAGCGGAACGCGGACCATAGACTTTTTGGCAGCCTCGGTCGCCTTGCGGATTGCCTCTGGCACCTCTTTCGCCTTGCCGTGGCCCTGACCAACGCGGCCCTTGCCGTCGCCAACCACAACCAGAGCAGCGAAGCCAAAGCGACGACCACCCTTAACAACTTTTGCCACGCGGTTGATGAACACGAGCTTTTCAATCAGCTCCGGGCCATCGTCTTCGCGCTTGTTGCGACGATCGCGACCGCCGCGACCTCCGCCTCTGTTATCATCACGAGCCATACGACTACGTCCTTTTCAGTTTGGAACAGCCTTGGTGCTTTCTGTGCGAGACCTGCGATGTCCGAAAATCACGGACCGGCCAGGTCAACACCGCTGTCGTTGGGGCCACCGCAGCGGCCCTGAGTATTAGAAGTTCAAGCCACCTTCGCGCGCACCGTCGGCCAGGGCCTTAACGCGCCCGTGGAACTGGTAAGAACCACGGTCAAAAGCAACTTTCTCCACGCCTGCGGCCTTAGCCCGCTCAGCAACCAGCTTCCCGACTTCCGACGCCGCAGCGGCATCGGTGGTCTTTGACAACTTGCCCTTGAGCGCGGTGTCCACGGTAGACGCAGCAGCCAGAGTCACGCCACGGACATCATCGATGACCTGAGCGTAGATGTGCTTGGATGAACGGAAGACGCTCAGACGCAGACGACCGCGGGACTTGCGGGCAAGTGCGGAGCGGGTGCGGTTCGCACGATCAATCCGTTTTGTGTAACGTGTACGCATGTTTCGGTTTCCCTTTGTGGAAGCCGCAAACCTCGACGAAGCCGAGGTTTACTTCTTCTTACCTTCCTTACGGACGATGTGTTCGCCAGCATAACGAATGCCCTTACCCTTGTAAGGCTCTGGCGGACGGTACGCGCGGATCTCAGCAGCCATCTGACCGATTTCCTGCTTGTCAGCCCCTTCGAGTTTAATCGAAGTTGGCTTTTCACACGTTACCTTCACACCCGCTGGAATTGGGTAGAGAACGTCATGAGAGAAACCGAGTTGCAGCTGCAGATCGGTCCCTTTCAAAGCGGCACGGTAACCAACGCCCACAAGCTCAAGCTCCTTAGAGAAGCCATCGGACACGCCACTCACCATGTTGGCAATGCGCGCGCGAGCCGTGCCCCATTGGGCGCGGGCGTCACGGGATTCGTCACGAGGAGAAACAGTCACTTCACCGTTCTCGAACTTCACTTCAACAGCGCTATTCGCCATGAAGCTCAACTCACCAAGCTTGCCCTTGGTCTTGACTTCCTGACCGCTGACGGAAACTTCCACGCCAGCTGGAACAGGGACTGGGTTTTTACCAATACGAGACATGTCTCAGTTATCCCTTCTTAGAAG
>PAHJ01000010.1 GCA_002705565.1 Geminicoccus sp.
CGTCGAAAAATCATTAAAATCAGCGCTCTAGGCAAAAATAAAGGCGAGCAAACTGACGTTTGCTCGCCTCTAAGGAGACAAAGGAACCTAGAACCTTGTTCGATTAAAGCTTTTGGCCACCACACCAAAGCGTCAAACTCGGTCCCGAACAGCGCTTTTTAGCGCTCGCTGAACGGGCGCTGAAAAACTCTATTCTGGTGCATCAAAACGAACGGTTCTGCCTTCCTCCCCACAAGCAATAAACAGAACCTGACGCGCTCTCTGCGCATTGAAGCGCTTAGTCCTTGAAGACCGTCGAGCGACCTGTCATTCGCTAGATGCCTGTCTCCTATGCCTGAGTGTCTCGTGGCACGCAAGCACAAATGTGAAGCTTTTGTGACCGCAATTGACGCAGGTTGCTCAAGATGTGGGCAGTTTCGGATTGCGCCTCTTGTCTCAGTCTTGTGACAGCGGGCTCCTGACAGGAAACAGTACCGCGCACAAAGGGCTAGTCGGTGGGGGCGAGTGCGCCTAAAACGACCGCATAACGATGATTGCTAGCTTGGAGCTGAACCACATGCGCTGGTCCCGCTATTTCCTGCCGACGATGAAAGACACCCCCGCTGAGGCGCAAATCGCCTCGCACCGCTTCATGCTGCGCGCTGGCATGGTGCGCCAGAATACGGCCGGGATTTACACCTGGCTCCCCATGGGGCTCAAAGTTCTCTCGAAGATCGCTGATATTGTGCGGGATGAGCAGGCGCGGGCGGGGGCTAATGAAGTGCTGATGCCGACCATCCAATCGGCCGAACTATGGCAGGAAAGCGGGCGTTTTGACGCCTATGGCCCGGAGATGCTGCGCTTCGAGGACCGCCATGGTCGCACTATGCTCTATGGTCCAACCAACGAAGAGATGATCACAGACATCTTTAAGCGGGACGTCCAGTCGTACAAAAACCTGCCCATGAACCTGTATCACATCCAATGGAAGTTCCGGGATGAGGTGCGGCCTCGGTTCGGCGTGATGCGGGGGCGCGAGTTTCTGATGAAGGATGGCTACAGCTTTGACGTGGACAAGGAAGCGGCTGAGCTGGCGTACAAAAAGGTATTTATCTCCTACCTGCGGACTTTTCGCCGACTGGGTCTGACCGCGATCCCCATGCAGGCCGATACGGGTCCGATTGGCGGTGATCTGAGCCACGAATTCTTGATTCAAGCCGAAACGGGCGAATCCGAAGTGTTCTTCGATAGCGCCATTTCCGGCGATCCCGCCTTTACTGAAGATCTGACCAGTGACGCCGAGCTGGAAGCGGCCTTTGACCGCCTGACGTCAGCCTATGCTCGAACGGACGAAACCCACGAAGCGTCCCTGTTCGACGCGGAAGTGCCTGAGGATCGAAAAGTTGTCTCCCGCGGAGTTGAGGTGGGTCACATCTTCTATTTCGGCACCAAATACTCTGAACCGCTGGGCGCAACCGTGTCCAATGCCGGCGGTAAAGATGTTCCGGTGCACATGGGTTCCTACGGGATCGGCGTATCGCGACTGGTGGGTGGTATCATCGAAGCCAATCACGACGACGACGGCATCGTCTGGCCCGCTGAGATTGCACCATTCGGTGTCGGGATTATCAATTTGAAGGTGGATGACGCGGCGTGCAGCGCTGCGTGCGATGACTTGTATGCTCAAGCCACCGCTGCCGGGTTGGATCCGCTGCTCGATGACCGGGACATGCGCCCGGGCGGTAAGTTTGCTGACATGGAACTGATCGGTCTTCCGTGGGTCATCACCATTGGACCACGCGGCCTGAAAGAGGGCATGGCCGAGCTCAAGAACCGCCGCACGGGCGAAAAGCACGATGTGGCTGTTGCGGATGTTCTAGGCCGCTTGGCCGCAGGCTGAGCCGAGCCTTAGGCGGGGGATCGAGCGGGTCATGGGAACTACATTGTCGCTTGCCCTGCGCTACCTGACGGCGCGTCGGGAAGGGCGGGGATTATCGATCGTGCCGCTGCTTTCCGGTTTGGGGATCATGGTCGGTGTCGCAACGCTTGTCGTCGTGATGGCGGTCTTTGAGGGCTATCGCGGAGAGATTCTGGACCGCTTACTCAGCCGGACCGGCCATTTGGTCGTCACTAAACCCGGGTTCCGCACCTTTGACGCTGACGAAGCAATGGGCGCGCTGGGCACTCTGGACGCCCAAACCGGCTCAGGCATTGCGTCGGTTCAGCCAGTGCAGATCCTGCAAGGGCTGCTTCTCAACGGGAATCAGGGCGCAGGGGTGGCCTTGCAGGGGATGACCGAGGCTGCCATGGGACGGGACGAGACCCTGGCCGACACAGTTGCGAGTTTTGATCGAACCGCCGCCGTTCCGAACGACACCGCTGCTGCACAACCGAGCCCTCGGAGCGACGATGTCGGCGCGGGCCTAGGTCAGGCCACCGGTTTCGACGCGGATAACCCAACCAGCGATGCGGCTGATTTTGGTGCGCTAACCGCGTTGTTTGATACAGACGAGGGCGCGTCGCCAGAGGTTGCGATCGATGGTGACATTCTATCGCCGATTTTCCTGGGCGTTGGCCTCGCGGAAAGCTTGGGCGTGGACACAGGCGCCGCGCTGCGTCTGGTCCTGTCGGCTAACACCGAGGACCGGGCCGCAGGCACGACAGCCGCCAGCACTTTTGGAACCGTGGTCGCTGGGACGTTTTCTGCTGGGTTGTTTGAAGCGGATCAAGCCGGTGCCGTCGTGTTCCTCGACGACGCCCAGAACTGGTTGGGCCGCCCCGGTGAGGTCAGCGAAATTCGGATCATGCTCACGGATCTGAGCCAGCGACGAATGATCATCCGGAAAATTCAGCAATCCCTCCCGCTAGGCTTCTACGTGAGCGACCGAGCAACGGAACTGTTCCGCGACTACGATTGGGTGCGCGCCCAAGGGAACGCGGCGACCCTGATCGTCGTGGTGATCCTGATCGTTGCTGCCTTTGGTATCGCATCGGGGCAGTTGATGATGGTGCAGGAGCGGACCACGGATATCGCGATTTTGCGCGGATTTGGGGTACAGGGCGGCGGGATCTTGCGGATATTTCTTGTGGCGGGACTGCTGGTCTCGCTCGTGGGGCTGGTCTTGGGACTGGCGCTGGGCTGGTGGGTCTCGATCTCGCTGAACGACATCAGGCTTGCGATCGAAGCGGTGCTCGGGCGTCCCTTGCTCAATGCCGAATTTTATCAGATCGATGAGCTCAACGGAGTGGTGCAGCCTGGCGGGCTAATCTTTGTGTCCGCCGTGACGGTGGCGGTGTCGCTCATTGCGACCGTCTACCCGGCCTGGCGCGCTTCGCGGGTCCCGCCTGCGTTGGCGCTGAAGGAGGTCTGAGCGATGATCCGATCATACGAGCGTCAGGCATCGTTCAAGTACCTGACCGGCCGTGGAGGGCGGTTTCTGTCGCTGTCGGCACTGTTTTCTTTGCTCGGGATCGCGGTGGGTGTGGCAGCTTTGATCATCGCAAGCGCCTTTCTCAACGGCCAGCGCGACGGCCTGCTCAACGCCATTCAGGGCCGAAGCCCGCACGTGATCATCACCGCACAGACCCCTCAGCCACCGATCCCAGTCTGTGAGCCGGAAACCGATCCAGTCAACCTGGCACTGGGCGTGACAGAGCGTTGCACGCAGGCCGAAGCGCCGCCCAAGGGCTTCTTCGCCGACGATCCCAGTATCGCAGAAATCCTTGCGCTGGAGGGCATCAGCGACGTCTTTTTCGAGGTTTCGGGGCAAGCCATGGTGGTTCTTCCCGCTTCTGGTGCCGTGAGCGGAACCTTCTTGCGTGGGCTGTCTGGGCGAGCAATCATGCAGCGTCTGGGCCGCAATCCCAGCGCGTACTCCGCCTCAAATTCGGCTGACCTGGCGCGCGACGAGGTCGCCTTGGGCTTCGAGGTGGTTGCCAACCTGCATCCCGAGCGCCGCGCCAGTCTGGCGCTGTTGGGGGAGACGCTGGATCTGGTCTCACCCGATGGCACCACCACCATCATTGGCTGGACGCCGCGACGTCGTGACGTGCGGGTCAATATCATCTTCGGCGGTTTCGCTGAACGCAACGAGACCTATATGGCGCTGGAGGCTGCGCGCACGTTCCTTGGGTTTGAGGAAGGCCGTTATAACGGCCTGCAACTGTTCCTCACCGACGCCAACGATGCTGAGGCCGTAGCTGAGCAGGTCGAAGCCGTGTTTAGCGGCCATCCGAACCGCTGGACCGTCAGCACTTGGCACGACCGCAATCAAGCCTTTGTCGCCACTCTGGGCATCCAGCGCGTGGTGCTGATGTTCGTGCTTGCGCTGATTGTGGTGGTTGCAGCGTTCAATATTTTGGCCTCGCAAATCATGCTGGTCCGTGACAAGCGCAAGGGCATAGCGCTGCTACGCACCGTTGGCGCAACATCCGCTTCGGTGGGGCGGGTATTTGTGGGCATGGGGTTGTTTCTGGCGCTGTTTGGCTGTGGGCTGGGGCTGTTGATCGGGCTGGGCGTGGTGCTCAATTTCACCGCGATCGTCGCCTTTTTTGCGAGCATTCCGGCGATGGCTGGAGCCGCTGAGTTCCTGGGCTCCGTCACGGTGACGCTGAGCCTGGGTGACACGGTTCTAGCTGTGGCCATTGCGCTATCTATCACCCTTTTGGCGACGCTATACCCGGCGTGGCGAGCCTCTCAAACCGAACCTGCGGAGGTGCTTCGCTATGTCTGAGCCGTCTTCTCTTATGCCAAGTCTAAGCTTGCGTGACATCCGCCGTTCCTTCCCGCAGCCGGATGGCGCGCTGGAGGTGCTTCGGGGCTGTGAGAGTGAAATTTGGCCCGGTGAGCTGGTTGCGATGGTGGGCATGTCGGGCAGCGGCAAGTCAACGCTGCTGCAAATTTGCGGGCTATTGGATAACCCAACTTCCGGTGCGATCGACATAGCGGGCGAGCCGGTGGCCAGGCTGGGCGACCGCGAACGCACACGCCTGCGCCGGGGCACCATCGGCTTCATCTACCAGTTCCATCACCTTTTGCCTGAGTTCACAGCGCTGGAAAACGTCGTGCTGCCGCAGTCTGTTGCTGGCGTGAAGACAGGCGTGGCTCAGGATCGAGCGCGGGCCTTGCTTGAGCGCGTCAACCTCGGCCACCGGCTGCACCACCGCCCGGCAAAGCTCTCCGGCGGTGAAAAGCAACGTGTGGCTATCGCCCGTGCCATTGCCAACCGTCCCAAACTGCTGCTGGCCGACGAGCCAACGGGCAACCTGGACCCCGATACTGCCGCCGCCGTCTTTGACCTGTTCGTTGAATTGACGCGGGAAGAGGGACTTAGCGTGCTGATGGCAACCCACAACGAAAACCTGGCGGGTCGAATGGACCGCGTGCTGCACCTCGAAGCGGGTGTACTTATTGAAAAGAAGGCTCCATGAAATTCAACGTCACCAAGTCCAGCTTTGGATCTGAGTTCATCTTTGGCGCGGCGACGGCGGCCTATCAGATCGAAGGTGGGCAGGGGCCGGAAACCGGTCGGGGATCCTGTCACTGGGACACCTTTGCCGCCACGCGGGGCAATGTCGTTGGGTTGGAGAGCGGCGCGGTAGCCTGCGACCACTACAATCGCTGGGCGGAGGATCTCGATTTACTGCAAGCAGGCGGCTTTGACGCCTATCGCTTTTCCTTTGCCTGGCCGCGCATCATGCCAACGGGCAAGGGCGCGCTGAACCAAACAGGGCTGGATTTCTACGACCGATTGATCGACGGCATGCTGGAGCGGGGTCTGAAACCGTTCGCGACCGCTTACCACTGGGATTTGCCCAGCGCACTCGCCGACGAAGGGGGCTGGATGAATGCTTCTGTCACGGACCGCTTTGCCGACTATTGCAGCGTTCTGGGCGAGCGCTACGGCGACCGGTTGGCCAGCATCGCGACCATCAACGAGCCGTGGTGCGTTGCCTGGTTGAGCCACGCAATGGGCATCCACGCGCCCGGCCACCGCGACCTGCGCGCCGCTGCACGGGCTATGCACCACGTGCTGCTGGCCCATGGCAAGGGAGTGCAGGCCCTGCGCGCCAGTTTCCCTTCAGGGGCCACAACGGACGTGGGTCTGGTGCTGAATTACGAAAAGGCTGAGCCCGCCTTTGATACCGACCAGTCCCGCCATGCGGCCGCCATCTGGCACGCGCTCTATAACCAGTGGTACGTGGGCGGTGCGATCAAGGGCGAGTATCCTGCGACCATGACCGAAGCGCTTGCCGAGTTTTTACCAGCCGGGTGGCAGGACGAGATGAGCACCCTTGCCCAGCCGCTCGATTTTCTTGGCGTCAATTATTACACCCGCGCGCGCATGGCCGCGCTGCCTGATCCAGGTTTTCCGGCCTTGGAGAGCGTGCCCGGCCCACTGGACAAGACTCAGATCGGCTGGGAGGTCTATCCGCAAGGTCTGGCGGACATCCTAACCTGGCTGCACAAGGACTACACCGGCGACTTGCCGCTTTACGTCACCGAAAACGGCATGGCCTGGGCCGATACGGTTTCCGCGCGTGACGGCAGCGTGCAGGATCAGCAGCGGGTGGACTACTTCGATAGCCACTTGCGCGCCTGTCTGGACGTGATGGCGAAGGGCGTTCCGTTAAAGGGGTACTTTGCCTGGTCGCTGCTGGATAACTACGAATGGGCGCTGGGCTATGGTCCGCGCTTTGGGCTGGTCCATGTGGACTATGAAAGCCAGGTCCGAACCCCCAAAGCCTCCTTTAATGCCTTCCAGAGCATGCTGACCGCCTGACTGACTGCGCGGGCGCTTTAGGCGTCCAGCGTGGCTGCGCCGTAGTAGTGCCAGAGGAAAATCGCCATCGAACCCCGGTGTGGTGACCAGCTTTCCGTCAAGGATCGCAGCGTCTTTGGTCCGGGCTTTTCGTCTAGTTTGAACAGGCGCTGGTAGCCCTTCTGTACCGCTAGATCGTCAGCAGGAAACATGTCTCCGCGGCCTTCGGCAAACAGCAGATAAATCTCTGCACTCCACGCGCCAAAGCCTTTGAGCGACGTGATGTGCTCGACCGCTTCACGGTCGTCCATGGCTGGGAGATCCTGCGGGCGAAACGTACCATCGGCCAGGGCCGTGGCTAGGCCATGGACGTACTTGGTCTTCGGCCCCGAAAGCCCCAACGCTCGCCATCCGTCCAAGTCCAGCGCAAGCAGACGCTCAGGCGCAAAGTCACCGGCAAAATGAGTATCCACCCGGTTCCAGATCGCAGCCGCCGCCTTGACTGAAAGTTGCTGCCCGCAAATCACACGCAAAAAGGTGTTCGTCCCTTGATCCTGTGCGCGCGTTTCTGGCAAGCCAACGGCCTGCACGCCAGCAGCGGTAATGGGGCAGGTCGCAGCAATGGTATGAATGGCGCTGTGGACTTCGGCGGTGGTCAGCGGACGGCGCAGCATTGGCAAGCTCCCGGTTGGGTTCAGCGTTCTAGTCGCAGGATTTCCACGATCCCTGATCGAGATGAAAGTGGTTTTCGTGCGCCTTGTTCGACCTTGGGTTTAGCACAAGCTGGAAATAGTCACAGGCGCTATCGTTGATCCGGTCGAACCAGCGCGCGGCGTTGCTGCCAAAGGTAGTGCCATCCGAGCGCCAATTTTTCAGCACGCTGAGCTGCCGACCGTCGCTGAGATGGAACGTGCCGATGTCGATGGCGTTGGCGTAGCCGTGTTCGGACACCTTGCCGCCGGATCGGTAGCGACAGGAATAGCCGTGGGTGTTGGACAGTTTTACCACTCGGCTGCCGAAATAGCGGGCTGCCTCCGCCTGAACTGAATTGCGCATCCACAGCGCCATGCCCTCGGCGACTTCGCAGGTGACATGGACGTTGGGATTCAGGGCAACGCCGCTGCCAAAACCGGTGACATTCAAAACACTAACGTTCTGACAGCCCGATTGCTTGCGGAAGTCCGGCAGCGATTGAAACTGCACCCCCAGCGCCCGAAGACGGGAGGGGCAGGACGGGTCAACCACGGGAACGCGCTGACTGCCCCGTGCAGGCCGGGCATTGCGGGTTGTGGTTGTTCGGGATCCGTCACTGTTTACCGTCACCAGCGTCTCGTGTTCATCCAGATCGGAGAGAATCACATGGACCGGCGTGTCGGGCGGGCGATTGATCGGGGCGGGTGCGCTTTGATCCGATGACACAGCAGACTCAGCAGAGGCATCGACCGTGGACCCGTTCCGCGCTGGGGCCGCGGGACGTTGGCGAATGCCCAGCGCGATTAGCGCGTCCTGCTCTACCAATCGGGCTTGCAGCTCTTCGTAAGTCTTGTCAGGCAGGGGACGCAGACTGGGCGCGCCGGGGATCGGCGCAGGATTGGGTGGTTCATCGGCAGCGGTGCTTGTTCCGACCTGCCGAGGCGCTGGGGTCGGGGCCGGTTCAGAAGACGCCTCACCGTCGACCAGATCAGACAGCAGGCCGCGCAGTGTGATGCCTTCTGCCCGATTATCCTGCGCTGTTGCGGGTATGGGCTGGGCCAGCACAAAGGCGGCGGCCAGGATGCCCAAAGAAACCCTACTCATCATTGCGGATCCGCTGGTCCCTCAATCGCTGGAAAAAGCCGAATTCTTCGTCAGTCGTTCGGTTGATCAACAGCGACGACACCAACAGCACACAAATCGCCAACAAGAGTACGCCCAATAGTCTCAAAACATGGTCCGCCTGAAGATCCACAAAGGAGAACGTGTCATATCAAATGCGATGCGTTTATTCGAGAGCCTGATTGCGGCGAACTGATGTGAACCACGCGAAGACGAACAGAGCGATCAACACAAGGCCAACCCCTAAGCGCGCCGTCATTTCTGGCGAGAGACCTGCCAGTGCGGGGCTGAGGCTGCTCAACCCTGTCACCAGGGTGCCAAAGCCTGCGGCCAGCACCAGCGCGGGTGAGCGGGCCAGTGGCAGCACGATGACCAGCACGAGCAGTCCCTGGGGCTGCATTTGGGTCGTCAAAAAGAAGGCCAGAAACCCCAGCAATCCCGCTCGGATGGTTCGCTGTGCCTGATCGGGCAGGGGCGGCCAAGCCAGCGCCAGACCGCTAGCAATCAGCATCATCACCCAGACCACCGCTGCAAACCGGCTCAATCCGCCAATCAGCCCCTCAGCATCTATGGCGAATAGCTGACCGACACTGGTGCCCGCCGCCGGACCGCTGACACTCAGCCCGCCAAACCAATGAAGCGGAGCACCAAAGGCCAGATGCAGGCCTAGAAGCATGCCAAAAACCAGCACAAACCCAACCAGACCATAGGCCGCGCGCCGCCAGGCCAGGGGGCGGCGACCAGCAGAGCGCAGAAACAGTGGCAGCAGGGCCGCCAGCCATAGGTTCAGCGCTGCGGCCACGGCCAGCAACAAACCCAACAGCGCAGCGCGCTCTGAAATCGACGCCCAAAGCGCCAGTAGAATCACCGGGCCCAGCAGTGCCAAGGGGGCAGCAGGAGCGAAAACGTCGGTGAGCCATATGGGATTGAGCCAAAACAGCAGCAACCATCCCAGCGCAACGCCCGTGCGCAAAAGCAACACCGCCAGCAGCCCCAGCGTGACCAAATCGCTGATCAAAAGAATACCGTACCAGCCGAGCGCGCCACCGGGTGTGAGCTGCTGCGCCAGGGCGAGGAAGGGGAGGGTGAGCAAGGGCGTGCTGGGCCGTGCGTCGGTTGGCGCGACCTGCGCAAGCCATTCCGACAGCGGGGGTGACGCGGCGATACCTCCACGCGCACGCTCCAACGCGGCGTCCCCAACCCGTAAACCACCGCCGAGAAGTTCGTCAGCTGTGAACAGATAGGGGTTCCATCCGTTGAGCAGTGCTTGGCCTGAAAATAGGTCAAAACCCAGGCTCATGAAAACGGCTGCTTCTGGCCAGAAAGAAAGGGCGCGTAATGTAAGACCGCCGAGGAGACCTATCCACAGCAAGAGTGTCAAAACCGGACCTGCAGCAGCGTTTTTGCGTGCGTAGGCGTAGGCTGCAAGGAGCATCAAGGCACCAGCAACTAAGGCGGTTGCGAGGGGCTGATTTGGGTCCAAAGGGGCCATGAGCGCAATAAACGTAGCGGTCACAGACAGAACCAGCGTGACGATCAGTAAAATTTCTCTCGGTGATGCCATATTTCTCAATGGTTGTGCCTTAATATTAGCAAAGTACCTCAATACTCCAAGCCGTGCATTTGGGCGGTGGGCAACATTCAGAAATCTGGGGAAAACTCTGGGGCTATTCTGAATGAATCACTCAATAATCAGGATACCTTTTACCGCACATAATGTTATAGTTTCGCGCAGAATGAAGTTGGGACGCTTGTCGACCGACTTCGCATAAAAAATAGCCTGATACCCGCGTAAACCGGTATAGGCATCTGTCTTTTTTGGGGAAAGACATATAAGATGTCATACTTTAGAGGGTAAAAAGGCAAGAAGTTGCAAGGGGTTACCTGGATGTTGGATCCAGCGATCTCGCGGATAAAAGCAGCAATGAAAGCTGCAGCGAAGGCCAATGGTACGGTCGGACCCGCGAAGACACGAACCAGCGCGAAGGTGGCAGTCGGATCGGCGACGCCATTCAACGCTTTGAGGATGATGGATCCTCTCTCAGCCCTGGGCTTCCGGGATCGTCTCCTATTGGACGATCGGGGCCATGGGAAACCAATACTGCTGCGCGCGTGGCATCAGGCTGCGGCCGCGTTAGCTGGCGGTTTTACGGTGGTTTGCTTGGTGGTTACGAGCGTTCTGAGCGTCAGCCATCACAATGGTCTCGTTCTCGCCGAAGTCAAAAATCGCAATGCCGATCTCCGTGTTGCACTCGAACTCATGAGCGATCAGGTTCAGAGCCAGCAAGCGGCGCTATTCGACCGTGCTGCGATGGAACGCGGTCTGGTTCTTATTGATAGCCGAGAGATCGACATCGATACGCTGATGGCGGAAAACGAGCGCTTACTTTCGACGCTGAATACAGCGCTCTCTCTGACCGCAGCGCCGCTCGATGATACCGTCCGGCGCGATAGCAGTGCGGCAGAGGCTCTGATCCCGGCTGTTGAAGAGAGCAATGCCGACGTTCGGCTTTTGATCTCCCGGCTTGAACTGAACAAGACAAGAACAGATTTGCTCAACGCCGAGCTTGAAATTGAACGTGAAACCATCGGGAAACTGGCTGACGAACTGACCGGTTCGCGGCAGGAGCGCAGGGCTCTGGAGCGTGAAATTTTGCAGTTGAACAACGGCATCAGCTCCCGCGATGATACGATCGCTCTGCTCAAGCGCGACGTCATCTCTTTGCAGACCGGACAGACGGATTCTGATGCTGCAAGCCGGCGCGCTGTGCAGCTTTTGAACGAGGAAAACACGTCGCTGACGGCGGAAATCAATGACGTTCGCGTCCAGATCGACCAGCGCACCCATCAACTCAAGTCACTCGAAGCTCGCCTGGCTCAGAGTGAGGCGGACACCACGCGGCTGAATTCTCTTCTGGTTCAGCGCGAAGAGCAGATTGCTTCGCTAACCGATGCTCAGAGCCTGATTCTTGATCGCTTGGAGACCAAGGTAAAAGAAAAGATGGCCAGCGTTGACCGGGCCATCGATACCACCGGGATTGACCATGACATTACCGTGAATCTGGACGCAATCCTGGAAAGCGCCTCCAGCCCGTTCTGGAACGGGATGGGTGGTTCAATTGGTGAGGTGGGTGTGGAGGTTGAAGAATTTGCCGTTTCAACCGACGGCACCACAAGCCGGATTAATTCCATGTTTGACCGCGCTCTGGAAATCGAGCGTTTGACCGAGGAATTGGAACTCAAGCAGCACCATTTCGAGCAGCTACCGACTTATTTGCCGGTCAGTGGTCTTCGGCTATCGTCTGGTTTCGGCATGCGAAAGCATCCGATCAGCGGCAAATATCGTATGCACAAGGGCCTGGATTTTGCCGGTCCCAGCGGGACGCGCGTGTCGGCCGCAGGCCCCGGAACAGTCTCCTACGCTGCCCGTAAGGGGTCATATGGTAACCTGGTTGAAATTGACCACGGCAATGGAATTGTGACGCGCTACGCTCACCTTCGCAAAATCTCAGTGAAGAAGGGTGAAAGCCTAATTGCTGGGGAAAAAGTTGGTGAAGTTGGCTCAACGGGCGCATCAACGGGACCGCACCTTCATTGGGAAGTTCGGGTCCTTGATAAGGCCCGCGACCCCCAAACGTTCATCAATGCGCGAAAAAATCTGCTTTAAAGGTTCGAATTCCACTCGGAAAGCTGGAATGCGTTGAAGAACTTTTGCTGCAATTTAAGATCGATGCATTGTGGTATTTGGGCAATCAAAGCACAATTTAAGGTAAACCCCTCAACTATAATTTTTAAGTTCGAAAAAAATACACTTTTTCGGTTGACTTGCGAGCCTCCTGGCGAAAAAATGGATATTCACTAAGGATATTGTTGCCCGGCTTTTTCAGCTCTTGGTTGCCTTGTGCTGTTCTAGGACTAAGGTTTTGCGCCGTCACCACGACATTTTAAGGAGAAACATCCTTGTCGTTTAAAGTGCCATTAAGCCTGACGGAATGGGATTTACCTCGTACTTTTCTGGCGCTTATCAACACCCGTAGTTCAGATCTTGCAGCTGGAGAATTGGGGGTTTCTGTCGCGACCCTCAAACGCCGAATGGCCCGACTGGAAGACGTCGTCGGAACCAAGCTCTATACCGGCTACGAGAACAAATTTGTGCTGACTGATGAAGGCGCAAATATCGCCGCCTTGCTGTTTGAAGTCGATGATATTTTGAGCGGTATCAAGCCCAGTCTTGGAAGCTGGCAATTCACCCCAAGGCCAACGTTCAGCATTTGGATGATGGATGTCCTGTTCGAATTGTTTCTGGTTCCTTTGATCCAGGATAATCGCGAATTGTTCAATCGCTTTCATTTGGTTTCGCGATCAGGCGAAATGCCGGAAATTTCGCAAACTTCTCAACACGATATGACCCTCGCCCATTATGGAAGCGACTCAACCCACGTCATCAATTTTGCTCTAGGCGTGCATGAAGTTGGGTTTGCCGCGTCTCCGGCGTACCTGCATGAAAACGGCGAACCAACCAGAGATAATCTTGAAGATCATCATCTGGCGTTCGTCTCGGATTACCGCATCATTCGATCGCTCTGGGATGGGATGGAGGACATTCTTGTCAAAGTAGGCAGTGTAATTGAGGTTGATTCGACTGCGGCATGTCATGCGTTGGCACAGAAAGGGCTGCACTTCACCTTGGCAACGCAATGGTCGAGCCGTGGTAACTACGAACCATGTTCGGCCCTGCCCACTGTCGAGCTGCCAGTTTATCTGTCGGTTCACAAACGATTCCTGAACCTCCCCGAGGGGCAAGAGGTCGTCGACATTATTTGTGAGCGCGGCCGAGAATACTTTCAACCCCAAGCCGGTGTGTGTTGATCACACGATGATAGAGGTTGATTGTGGTTGATGTGAAAAGCTCTACCTTTGTCCAAAGGTCTCGTTCCTTGAAGAGCTCCAACAATTGGGGCCTCTACCGCGCCTTTTTTGCTCTTGCGCTGCTCCAGGACTTGGGCCCAGCGGCAGGTTCAATGGGGATATCGGTCGCAACCATGAAACGACGATTAGACCGTTTGGAAGCTTTGCATAGTACAAAGCTCTATTACCGTTCTGGCGGTGACGTACGTTTAACGCAGTATGGAGAGTTTATACTGTCCAAGCTAAGGAAGGCAGACGTACTTCTGGCAAGTACTTTCTCAAAAAAAGAGAAAAATTCCCATCTCGAAAGTAAAAAAATCAAGATTGGAGTCGATCCGGGTTTATACAGGTTGGTAATAGTGCCCTTTTTGACTGCGTATCCAGAATATGCGAAGCAATTTTCCATTGATGCCGGGTTGCTTGCTTATAAAGTGGAGAAAATTAAGGATAATGCAGATATAACATTGTCGATTATGGAAAATTCTGATGTGAATTATGATATTTATTCGGTTTCAGATCTCGGATTTTGTTTTATTGCTACTCAGGAATACATCAAAAATAGAGGGATGCCTAGTTATCAAACATTTTCTGAGCATACTTTCATACTCCCAAGTCGAGTTGTGTATTTCGAAGATGATTGGTTGTCATTATTGAGGTTGCAGCGTGAGAGCCGTAATTGTCTGAGTGTGGCAAATGTTGCTGACGGGGTGTTGTTAATCCGAGCGGATTTGGGTTTTGGATTGGCTTCAGTTCGCTATTTGCAGCCTTTAGATGTTGTCCTTGAAGACCTGCCGCCGATCACGGTCAAGGCGACCTTGTCCGTGCGAAAGGAACTTATGGAGGATCCGCAACAAGCCCGTCTCGTCACCGACCTGCTTGCCTTCGCGCGACAGACAACGGGCGGTGCGGTTTAACCGCCCGTGACACTCATATGGCGCGCTACGGCGGCGTCGGCATCGCGTCCAATCAGGAAATCGTGGCCTTTAGGCTTCTTCAGGATGGCTTGGTCAATCGCTGAAGACAGCTTCGCATCGCTCTCCGACCCACGCAGTACTGCGCGCAGGTCCATGGAATCATCCTGCCCCAAACACATGTAGAGCATGCCCGTACAGGTCAGTCGCACCCGATTGCACAGCTCACAGAAGTTATGGCTCAGCGGCGTGATGAACCCCAACCGCTGGCCGGTCTCGCCCACCATAAAGTACCGGGCAGGACCAGCGGATCGATACGAGGTTTCGGCGAGCGTCCAGCGCTGACTCAAGCGTAAGCGAACGTCTTCCAGCGACATGAACTGGCCTTCCCGGCCGCTATCGTCCGCGCCGGTATCATCCATGATCGCGCCCATCGGCATGACTTCGATAAACGTAAGGTCAAAGCCTTCATCCGCGCACCAGGCGACAAGCGTTTCTAACTCGTCGTCATTAACGCCCTTAAGTGCAACCGTGTTGATTTTGACCTTGAGCCCGGCTTCCTTGGCCGCCTTCAATCCCTCCATCACCTGCGTCAACCGACCCCAGCGGGTGATGTCAGCGAACAACTCAGGCTTCAGCGTGTCGAGCGAAACATTGACGCGGCGCACGCCTGCGCGGGCGAGGTCATCGGCGAAGCGGCTGAGCTGGGATCCATTGGTGGTCAGAGTCAGCTCATCGAGGGCGCCGCTGTCCAGGTGACGCCCCAGCCGCTCAAACAGCCACATGACATTCTTGCGCACCAAGGGTTCTCCGCCGGTCAGACGAAGTTTGCGAACGCCTTTGTTCACAAACACGGTGCACAGGCGATCCATCTCCTCAAGCGTTAGCAAATCTTTCTTTGGTAGAAAGGTCATGTCCTCGGACATGCAGTACACACAGCGGAAATCGCAGCGATCTGTCACTGAAACGCGGAGGTAGTCTACAGTTCGGCCAAACGGGTCTTGCATGAGGTACATATAGGGGCTTCTGTGGGGCAAAGGAAAGATCACAACGCAACAAGTGGAGGAAAAGATTAATGGCGACCATGAAAACGTGGAACCTGAAGAGTCGACCTGTGGGGGCGCCAACCCCCGATAACTGGGAGCTGGCCGAGGACGCCATTCCAGTTGCAGGTGACGGGGAGTATGTTGCCGAGACGCTTTGGCTGTCCATTGATCCCTACATGCGTGGTCGCATGAACGACGCCAAGTCCTATGCCCAACCCGTGCCAATCGGTGGCCGGATGGAAGGGGGCACGGTTGGTCGTGTGATTGAATCCAAAACCCCTGATGTGCCCGTGGGCAGCCACGTTTTGTATTCCGGTGGCTGGTCTACACACTGGAAGGCAACGGCCAAGGGCACTCAGATTGTGGACGAGAACGTGGTCCCGCTGTCTGCCTACGTCGGCATGATGGGGATGCCGGGGATGACGGCCTGGGCCGGTCTGCACAACATCGGCAAACCGGTGGCGGGTGAGACGCTGGTGGTTGCGGCGGCAACCGGGCCGGTGGGCACTATGGTAGGACAAATTGCCAAGGCCAAGGGCCTGCGGGTCGTTGGCATTGCGGGCGGCGCTGAGAAGTGTGCTTTTGCCGTGGACGAGCTGGGTTTCGACGCCTGCCTTGACCGCAATGACCCAGATATGACGGCTAAGCTGAAAGAGGCTGTTCCCAACGGTATCGACATTTACTGGGAAAACGTTGGTGGACCGATTTTTCAGGCTGTCTGGCCCCTGATGAACCCGTTTTCGCGGATGCCAGTTTGCGGCGTCATCAGCTTCTACAACGCAACCCAAGCGCCGACTGGCCGGGACTGGGGACCGCAGATCTTTCGCGATATTCTGACCAAGCGGATTTTGGTCAGAGGTTTCATCGTTTGGGATTACCAGGAGCAATATTCACAGTTTGTGAATGAATTTGTGCCTATGATCCAAGAGGGTCGCATAAACGTGAGGGAAGATGTCAGTCAAGGCATTGAATCCGCGCCGCAATCCCTGATAGATGTCCTCAATGGCGATAATTTCGGCAAGAAAGTCATCAAGGTCGCCTAGCTCGTTTCGCGCGCGAAGCGTTGCTTTGCTGTTTGGTCTCTGAGATTTTGGAGGACGCTTCGTGCGCTCATCTTTGCTTTTGGGTTCGTTTACCGTCGGACTGCGCCCGGTGCTGGCTGGCTTGTCGGCACTGGCTTTGGCCGGATGTGGCTCCACGATAGGTGATTTGGCGGCCTTTAATGCACCAGGGGCCAAGCCGGCCTATTTCGTCGATGAACAGCAAATCATCCCCGATGAGGATTCTCGACTGGCGACGTTGAATGGCGAGATGCTCCAGCATTTCAACGTTGTTCTGATCGTCAACAAGGCCGCTTCGGGCGAGCATGCGCAGACGATGATGGTCATGCGCCCAACCAGCTCGGGCTGCGGCGGGTGTGCGTGGGAGGCTTCGGACATTTGGGATGTGTCTACCGGACGTGAGCGGGAGGAGAAATACTTCACCACCACGCCGACGGGCGTTTACCAACTTGACCAAAGCCGCTTCCACCGGGACTACACCACGACGACGTGGGACGACGCGCCTATGCCGTTTTCGATGTTCTGGCGCTATCTCGAAGACGGCGGAATCACAGGTTTCGCCGTGCATGCCGCCAATGATAACTTAATCAAGAACCTGGGAAAGCGGAACAGCGGCGGCTGCATTCGCCTGCACCCAACCAATGCCGAAGCGCTGTTTGAAGAACTTCTCGCGGAGCATAAAGGCAGGGTTCCTCTGTTTGATTGGAACCAGCGGGAAGGCGAGGTTGTGCGCTCTGATGACGGTGCCATGCGTATGACAGCGGGCCTTAGAGCGCTGTTAGTGGTCGAAAACGGGGAAGATTTGGACTACATCGACGCTCAGATTCCGCCAGAAGAGCTTGTTGCTGGGGAGGGGTCAGATGGTGGAAATGCAGACGAAAGTTCTGTCGAAGGTTAGAACAGGCAGAAAAACGGGTTTCAATGGGTTCGTATGACAGTGATCTGTTCCAGATCGAGCAGGTGGAAGACGGCCTCTGGCTGCTCAGCGAAAAGATGGTTCGTTATGCCATACGCTCCAATGTCTGGATCGTTGAGGGGCAGGACGCCGATCTGGTGATTGATGCCGGCTGGGGGGTTGTGGACTGGCCGGTTGAAGTGCTGTTTCCCGCCTCTGACAAGCCAGTTTGGAGTGCGATCACTCATGCCCACTGTGACCATATAAACCAGCTGTTCCACTTCAAGGAACGCCGCTTCGGGCATGCCGACGCGCGGGACATCGTGGCGGCACCAACGGCCAAAAACACCAATGCGCAACCTTGGACACCGCAGTTGAAGCTGATTGAACCGGGGTTTGAAGCGCTGGACTTTGACGCAAGTTCCTATGGCGAGGATTTCCGACCCGCGCCCCTCACCGACATCGTGGGTGAGGGTGACAGCATCGACCTCGGTGGCGTCGTTCTAGATGTCATCGAAACGCCCGGTCATTCGCCTGATAGCCTGACTTTCATCGACCGCTCTCGAAAGTGGATGTTCACCGGCGATGTATTGCTCAATGGTTATATTGTCGATGTCTTGCACCATTCCGACAAACGCCAGATCCTAGGCTCTCACCAGCGCTTGATGAACCAAGATTTCGAACGAGTTTACGGGGGTCATCAACACCCCATTGATCGCCCAAAAGCAGAAAGTGTGGTTGCCCGCTATATCGCCCATAAAGCCAAGGAAGGCATCACGCTCGAATAGCCGCCGCTTGGGGTCGTGGCTGAAACGGGTGTTGATGCGTCCGCACAGGATAAGGAATTAAACGATGTCAGACTTTGAGAATATTCTCGTCAGCCAGGAAGGCCGCGTTAAGGTCGTCCAACTCAACCGACCCAAAGCGCTCAATGCCTTAAACATGCCGCTGATGTTGGAAGTACTGTCAGTGTGTCAGGCCGCGGACCGGGACGAGACGGTGGGCTGTATCGTGCTCAAGGGGTCTGAGAAGGCCTTTGCAGCCGGGGCTGATATCACCGAAATGGCCGACAAGGACTTTGAACACATGTACGGCGTGAACCCCTTTGGTGAGTGGGACAAGATCGGTCAGACCCGGACGCCTATGGTGGCTTCCGTGTCCGGATTTGCGCTGGGCGGCGGGTGTGAATTGGCGATGATGTGCGACATGATCATCGCTTCCACGACCGCAAAATTTGGCCAGCCAGAAATCACGCTGGGTATCATACCCGGGGCTGGCGGGACGCAGCGCTTGACCAAGGCTGTCGGGAAAGCCAAGGCGATGGATCTGTGTCTAACCGGACGCTTCATGGGCGCGGAAGAGGCCGAGCGGTCTGGCTTGGTTGCGCGCGTCGTCGAACCGGATGCACTGGAGGCCGAAGTGATGAAAGCGGCCAATACGATTGCTGGTCAATCCAAAGTCGCGACCGTGGCGGGCAAGGACGCCGTCAACCGGGCCTTTGAAACCGGCCTCACCGAGGGCATCGGTGCGGAGCGTCGCGTGTTTGCAGGCCTGTTCTCCACCCACGACCAGAAAGAGGGCATGGCCGCCTTCATGGAAAAGCGCACGCCGGTCTGGAAGCGCGACCGCTAAAGCCACTTCGGCCTGCTGGCGTGTTCTTCATTGGCGAATTGGGGTAAGCAGGGAGCAGGAAACTAGGAGCCTGCACCGTGAGTCAGACCTATCAAATTGTTGATGATCCCTTTGTGCTGCACGAAACCCGTGAGGGCGCGTCAAAAGGGCCGTTGGTGGGCCTGCGACTGGCGGTCAAGGACCTGTTTGACGTTGAGGGTTTGCCTACGTCCTGTGGTCTTTTTGACTGGCCGGGTGGCAAGATCCCTGCGGTGAAGACAGCACGGGCGGTGCAGGACTTGCTCGATGCGGGTGCGACCATGGTCGGCAAAACGATCACCGAGCAACTGGCCGCGTCTCTGGTGGGGCAGAATATCGACTACGGCACCCCGCGAAACCCTGTTACCCCCGACCGCGTGCCTGGCGGTTCGTCCAGTGGCTCTGCGGTGGCGGTTGCGCGCGGCTTGGCTGACTTGGGGCTGGGGACAGACACTGGCGGATCGGTTCGCATCCCGGCGCTGTATAACAACCTCTTCGGTTTGCGTCCAACCCACGGGAGGATCAGCGCCCAGGGCTGCATGGATTTGAGCGCACCGCTGGATACTGTCGGCCTGATGACACGAGACGCGAGGTCGCTGGCGCTGGGGATGTCGGTGCTCTTTGGCGAACCGGCTCCTGTGGCTGCTGTGCCGGATGCTGAAATCGTTGTGGCGACCGATCTGTTTACCCCGCTTGAGCCGCGCATGCAGGAACTGGTCGCCGTCATCGCAGAGCATCTGGGCAGGTTTCCCAGCCTAGACGTTGGCGATGTCGGAGCGCTGTTTGATGTGGGCTACGAGAGTTTCGGTGTGGTTCAGGGGCTGGCGGCTTGGGCTGAGCATGGCGCGTGGATCGAGCGAGAGCAGCCTCGGCTCGCACCCGATATTCTCGCACGTTTCCACCTGGCCAAAACCCGGCGACCCGAGCAAGAAGCACCAGCCCGAGAGCGTGCGGCAGCGGTGTATCGTCCGCTGACAGACGTTCTGAACCGCGGCGGGTTTATCATCATGCCGACGGCGCCAGCGGCGGCACAGAAGTTCACTGAGCTGAGTGACCCAGTCGCGCTGGAAACCCGCGAAATTACTCGCAAACAGCTCTTGGGTCTGACATCGATTTCCCCCTTGCTGGGAACACCGCAGATCCAGATTCCCATGCCCAACACAGACGGTGTCCCGCGTGGGATCACGGTAATGGGCGCTCCGGGGTCGGACTCGGTGTTGCTGGGTCTCGCGCAGGCTTGGGCGGCGACGCTGGGCGTATGAGGAAACTAGGTGCCTCTATTTGAGGCGTAGGATTCGTTCCAGCGCATCCAAACCGCTCTGAAACATGGGACGATCGACGGGCTTAGCCCCAAACCATGCAAGTTCGGCCCCTTGAACGAGGGTTTCAAAGGCCTCCAATGCTGCAAAATCGGTGGGCAGGGCGTCTTGGATTTCGCGTGGGGTGTTAGCGCGCGGTATGTGGATGGACAGCTCTTTTTGGCAAAAGCCAATGGCCGCGAGCAGCATCTCGTGAAGCGCTTCATTCAGGTCTCCGCTCAGGCGCAAGCGATTGAGCAGGGCGTCCCAGCTGTCCTCCGGCACGGTTCCCCAGACCTCGACTGGTACCGGCGCATTTTGCCTCGCTTTGAACCGGTCGCTATGACGGCGGTAGGCGCGTGCATTGGTGACGATGAAGTAGATAAAGACACCAGCGACGGCGATAGCCAAAGCTGACAGTAAGAGGCTGCTGATGTTTATCCCACCCGTCGGCACGACCCTCCTCGGCCCTTGCCGTTCAGGCGGCGGCGCGGCACCGCCGGGGAAGGTCTGTTGCAGGCCATGGCGTTGAGCCAGTTCGGCGTAGTCGTCCTGCACACTCTCCTGCACGACGTCTCGCCCGCTGATCTGGGTTAGACCTGCGCTGGGGTGCAGCAGAGCCGCTGTAAACAGCGCCCAAACAAAGGCGGCAAGGGCGGTTTTCACGGGCGGTCCGTTGCAGGAATGTGCTGGTCGATTGCGCGCATGAGTCTTCGGGTCATGGTGAGGGCAACGGCGGTGTCGCCTTCTTTCACTTCAATGTTGAAGTATAGCGCTGATTGGCCTGCAAGGGTCAAGAAATCTGAGAGCGAACAATCCTGGGAAAGCGGGTTGATCCGGCTGTACAAGACGTTGAGGCCACGGGCCTGCAGGTCGGGGATCAGCGCGGATTGCTGCTCGCCGGGCAGGGGCGTCGGACCGGTGATGTAAATCAGGTTGTCCGGGTCGGACAGGCGGGTGTCGATCTCAGAAGGCTCCGCGCGAAGGGACGCGGGATAGGCGTGCTGGTGCGGTTTGAGGGACAGCATCGAAATCGACCCGCGACCGTTTTCGCCATCGCCCAGATATCCGGGCGCATTGCTGTGCAGCGACACAACCGGGCTTTGACCGTCCCAGTCGCGCAGAAGCGTGGCGGCGAAGCGATGGTCGAGATGCTGGAGATGGGGGCATGCCGAGACGACTGCGCCCTGGGCGACAAACATGCGGTTGGGATCTACGCCATTCCACAGCCGCTGTTCATTGGCGTCCAGCGTGACCACTTGCACGTCCCTGAGCGCAAGCAGGCCCAGGGCTCCGGCCAGCGCTGCGTCCTCGTCATCGTGCAAAACCACCACCAAGGGCGCGCTTGGGGGTATGGTTGGACTTCGCTGTAGGCGCAGCAGGCGCCACTCGATCCCACCGGCCTGAAATGGCTCGTAGGCGATGCAGAGGTCGAGGCTTTCCAGCGTGTCGCTGAAGCGGACAAAATCGGCGTCTGGGAACAGTCGCCAATCGTCACAAGCCACGGTGCCGGTCAGGTTTTCGGACGTTGCAGGCTGTGCGCTTGCCCCAACACTGCCAATCGTCAACGCCAGCATGAAGCCCGCAATGACGGCACTGGGCGTCGGCCAAGTCCTGATTTTAGGCCCTGGTCCTGTCGTCAACCAACCGGCTTTAAACAGCAGTAAGACCACCATCGATGGATAGGGTCTGCCCCGTCATGAAGCTGTTTTCGTCCGAGCAGGCCCAAATCATCGCCTGAACAATTTCATCGACCGTTCCCACACGCCGCATGGGAACGCGCGCGGAAATTTTGGTATAGGCTTCTTCCTTGGGCATGCCAAAGTGACCGATGACACCGTCCATAATCGGAGTGTCCGCAAAGCTCGGGCAGATCGCGTTGATGCGAATGCCGCGGCGGGCGTATTCATCGGCTGCGGCGCGGGTCATACCTGAAACGGCGTGCTTGGCGCCGCCATAGGCGCTCATAAATGGTGCGCCAAGAACGCCCGCAGCGCTGGAGGTGTTCAGAATGGCACCCTTGCCCGCGCGCAGCATCACCGGCAACTGTGCTTTCATGCAGTAGAAAACGCCGTAGGTGTTGACTTTGAACGTGATGTCGAACTCCTCAGCTGTGATGTCATGCAGGGGCTTGGGCGCGTGCCCGCCCATGCCGGCGTTGTTGTAAGCCACGTCCAGCCCACCGAAAGCGTCAACGCCCGCTGCGACCAGCGCCTGGCAGTCGGCTTCGACGCTGACATCGGTTCTCAGCGTCACCACGTCACCGGCGCAAAGAGCCTTGGTTTCTTCCATACCGGCTTCGTTGATGTCTCCCAGGACGAGCTTCGCACCCTTGCCGCTGAGCGTTTCAGCCAGTCTTCTGCCAAAACCACTGCCCGCACCGGTGATCAGAACTGATTTACCGTCGTAGCTCATTTAGTCCTCCATGCTTATCTTGCGTTCACCCCGCGGTGAAACTGACCTCACCGGAATAACACCAACGAGGAGTGTGTATGTCCAGCTCAACTATGCCTGATGAATTGGCGGACGGTTACAATCGTTTTGTGTCTAAGCGCGCCGAAGAGCAACAAAACCTCTACCGCGAGCTGGGGCAGGGGCAAGCACCACATACTTTGGTTATTTCCTGTGCGGATAGCCGGGTCGATCCCGCAACCATCTTTGGGGCAGGGCCAGGCGAGCTGTTCGTGATTCGCAACGTCGCCAACATTGTTCCCCCGCCGTCCGCCTATGGAGACGACCCCAAGGCACCGCTGGCCGGGACCGCGGCGGCGTTGGAATTTGCGGTGGATCACCTGCGGGTGTCACGGATTGTGGTCATGGGACACGCCAAGTGCGGCGGTGTGGCGGCGGCGCTGGGTCAGGCGCAGAAGGAGAAGGCGGAACGCGACACAGGACCGGGTCAGGCCGCTGGTGAAGACCAATCCAGCCCGTCTTACATCAGCCGTTGGGTTGGATTAATGGCCGAAGACGGCACCGAGACCGTCATCAACAATCCTGCAATGGATCAGGACGGCCTGCAGCAATGCCTAGAGCATCAAAACGTCCGTAGCTCGCTTGAGCGGATCCAGGGCTTTCCCTTTATCCGCAAAGCCATGGACGAACGCGGCCTGACGCTGCACGGGGCCTGGTTTTCGATCGCTGCGGCTGAGCTGTTCTGGATGCAGGACAACGGCGAGTTCTTGTCCGTTGAGGACCAAGGCTAAAGCGGGTAAAGCTGCCCGTTATCAGGATTCCGCATAGTCCAGTAATTTTCACGAGGTACGGTCTTCACCATGGTTGAATCCGTTGTTATCGCTAGCGCAGCCAGAACAGCCATCGGCAGTTTTGGCGGTTCGCTCAAAGATGTTTCTGCCATTGATCTGGGCACGGTTGCTGCCAAGGCAGCAATTGAGCGCTCTGGCATGGATCCGGACGCCATTGGCCATACCGTCATCGGTAACGTCATCCACGGCGAAACGCGCGATATGTACATCAGCCGGGTGATTTCGGTGAATGCGGGAGTGTCCACGCATGTTCCGGCGCTGACCGTGAACCGTCTGTGTGGTTCAGGTTTGCAGGCGATTGTGTCGGCTGCGCAGTCTGTGATGCTCGGGGACTGCGAGGCGGTTCTGGCCGGGGGTGCGGAAAGCATGTCCAACGGTGGCTATATGCTGCCGCGCATGCGGTTTGGCGCGCGCATGGGCGAAAGCAACGTCATCGATATGATGCAAGGCGCGCTGTACGACCCCTTTGGCCACGGCCTGATGGGCATTACCGCTGAAAACATCGCGAGCCGCTATGACATCAGTCGTGAGATGCAGGACTCCTTTGCCGTCGAAAGTCAGCGACGGGCTGCTGTCGCGATTGAGGCGGGGTTATTTGCGGATCAAATCGTTCCGGTGCCGGTCAAGGATCGCCGAAAAACCGTTGATTTTGATACCGACGAGCACCCGCGTTCGGTAACGGCGGAAGGCCTCGCCGGGATGAAGACCATTTTCAAGGCCGACGGCTCAGTCACCGCAGGGAACGCCTCCGGCATCAACGATGGTGCAGCGGCTCTGACCCTGGTGGCCGAAAGCGCGGCTGACAGACGCGGCGCGACGCCCCTGGCGCGGATCATGGCCTATGGTCATGCCGGCGTAGAGCCCGATGAAATGGGCGTTGGCCCGGTGCCTGCGGTGAAAATCGCGCTGGCTAAAGCGGGCTTGAAGGCGGCAGATCTGGACGTGATCGAGAGCAACGAGGCCTTCGCCGCGCAGGCATGTTACGTCAGCCGCGAACTGGATCTCGACCCGGCCAAGGTCAATCCCAACGGCGGCGCCATTGCGCTGGGGCACCCGGTCGGGGCGACCGGAGCCATCCTCGCCACAAAGGCAATCTATGAACTCCAGCGCACCGGCGGCCGTTTTGGTCTGCTGACCATGTGCATCGGCGGGGGGCAGGGGATTGCCATTGTGATTGAAAACTTGCAGGGGTAGGCGCGGCTATCCAGCACGCAGTCCTACCGCCTTGCGCAACCAAAACTATAGAAAGCCAAGCTTTTGACTGATGAAAACGTGGATTTCCAGCCAACGCCGCTGACGCACAATGACTATGACTTCCAGGTCAAACCTGCGGCGACTTTGAGAAACCTTGCCTTGGTTGCGCTGCTTGGTGGGTTTATCCCTGACGAGCGTTTGTTGTACCCGGAAAAGGGCGACAGCTTGCAGGTCGCTGATCTTGGCGGTGGACCGGGTATGCTGGCCAACTCTCTCGCCTTCTCTTACCCCAAGGCTCAGTTCCACACGGTGGATCATAACCCGGAGTTGGCGGCTTCGGCAGAGTCGTTGAAATCCAGCTTTGGCCATGACAACGTAACGGTTCACCATGGCTCGATCGACAGCTTCAACGCGGCACAGACTGGCCCGTGGGACGTGGCGATGAGCCTGGATACCTATGGTCAGATGGCGGAGGCTGACCGGCCTAGCGTTTTCAACACGATTGACAACATCAAGGACGGTGGCCTGGCGCTGTTTTCCTATAATTGTGCCGTGTTCAACACCCAGTTCGAGCCCTTCCGGGAGTTCATCAAACTGTTCGCGACCACGCAGGGCAACCAGCCTATCGAGCAGACCAAAAGCGCGCTGCTCTTGATGCAGGAACTGGTTGGTGAGGAAGCCGGCTACTTTTCACAGATGCTGATCGCAGATCGCCACAAGCGGTCGGCGGGTGCGGGCGCTCGTAAGGTGTTTCAGGAGTTCCTGAACGTCGAGTGGGATAGCTTTTACGCGCACGAGATCATGCCGCAGTTTCTGAGTCGCGAATTCCGCATGTGCGGAGACGCAGCACACTTGAATAACGCCAAGGCCCAGGCTGTGCCGCCCAGCATGGTTGAGCGCCTGAACCGCTACCCCAACCGGATCATCAGCGAAACGCTGTACGATTTCTCCGTCAACCGCTCGCACCGCACGGACCTTTACATCAAGAACCGTGAAAAGCAGCCGCATTCGGAGATCGTCGCATTTTGGGCCGATGCGCGGATCATGCTTCGGCCCAAGCGTGAGAACATCAAAATGAAGCTCACCTTCCGGCTGAATGAGAATCTACGTTTGAACCCAGCCAAGTTTGACCCTGTGTTCAACGCGCTCGCCGCGGGTCCAATGAAGCTCGGCGATCTTCGCAAAGTGTTCCCGAGCGGTCCTGAAGGCGATACCGAGATTATGGACGTGGTCCGCATTGGTCACGCACTTGGCTACCTCAACCTCTACCACGGTGAGGATCTGTTCGAAGACCCGGACCAGGCGGTTCTGGACTATGACCGGGGGCTCACAGGGTGGCTTGAAGACACTAAGGCACCGGCGCATCACCTGTTCATTCCAAACTTTGGTGAGTTCCGGGCGGTGCCTCCGGCCATGTACGCGCTCGCGGTTTCTGCCCGCGAAGGCGGAGATGATAACCTCGAAGAACGAGCGGCAGCACTGTTGCAGGATATCCTAAAGGCGCAGACGGAAGCCGGTCTGGTCGGCGGTGATGGTCCGATCAGCGATGCTGTCGAACGCATCCAGCGTGTCCGGGCCAAGTTCGAGCAGGGCCTGCGCCCCGTACTGACCCGAGGCGGCTACTTTCGGGTCTGGTAGACCGTCGTAGCGGCCGCGCAGCCGGGGGCGAACAGTCGGAAACGGCCCCCACGGCTGCTGGTTTGACGGCCTGGACTTAGAAGTTCGCCGCCTTGGCAGGCTCAAAGGTGTCGTCCAGCGCGGACAGGCGGTGACACAGCTCATCCATACGGCTCAGCTCGTGGCGGAAGAAATACCCTGCGGCGAGGGCTTTGCCTTCGGCGTAGTCGCCTGAAACAGTGCCCTTAGACTGGGCGGCCGCCACACATTTGGCGTGCATCCAGGCCATCACGATCAGCCCAAACGCATCGAGATAGAGTGTCGCCTGAGCCAGTGCTTTGCGGGCCCCTTCGGCCTGCATGCAACCGCCCAGTGCGGCGGTGGCGGCGCCGAAGGTCGTCATAGCCTTGCGCAGCTGCTCGGCATGCTGCGCCTCAAAGCCCTGCTCCACGCACGTCTTGAGCTCGTCCTGCACGAGCTTGGAAAACAGACCCAAGGCCTTGCCGCCATCTCGCATCACCTTGCGTCCCAGCAGATCCATGCCCTGGATCCCGTTGGTGCCTTCATGGATTGGGTTCAGTCGGTTGTCGCGGTAGATCTGTTCGACCTGGAAATCGCGGGTGTAGCCGTAACCGCCATGGATCTGGATGGCTTCGTGATTGGCGCGCAGGGTGACGTCGCTGATCCAGCCTTTGACCACAGGGGTCAGCAGGTCGAGGATGGTGTGCGCTTGTTCGCGTTTTTCGGGGCTGGGGTGATGCTTTTCGATATCCACCAGCTTGGCGGCGTAGAGACACAGCGTCAGCGACGGCTCGCACAGCGCCTTTTGCGCCATCAGCATGCGGCGCACATCTGCATGCTCGATGATCATGACGGGCTTGGAGGTGGGGTCGCGTTCTTCTGGGTGACGGCCCTGCGGGCGTTCTTCGGCGTAGCGCAGGCTTTCGGCGTATCCGGCCAGGCCCAGGCAGGCTGCTCCCAGACCCACGCCTATGCGGGCCTCGTTCATCATATGGAACATATAAGCCAGACCCTGACCCGCCTCGCCGATCAACTCGCCCAAGCAGCCTTCGTCTTCGCCAAAGGCCAGAATGGTGTTGGTTGTGCCGCGAAAGCCCATTTTATGGTTCAGGCTGATCAGACGCACGTCGTTGGATTGGCCAACCTCACCCTGCGCATCAACGCGTCGCTTGGGTACGATGAAGATGGAGATGCCCTTGGTCCCCGCAGGCGCGCCCTCGACCCGCGCGAGGACGAGGTGGACAATGTTGTCGCCCAGTTCGTGATCCCCAGCGGAAATCCACATTTTCTGCCCCTTGAGGCGGTATTTGCCGGGTTCGCCGTCGATTGGATAGGCGGTGGTTTTGATATCCGCCAGGCCTGAACCTGCATGCGGTTCTGACAGGCACATGGTGCCAAAGAACTCTCCGGCGAGCATAGGCGGCAACCATTTGGCTTGCTGGTCCGCCGAGGCGTGTGCCTTGATCAGGTTGGCAGCACCGACGGTCAGGAACGGATAGCCCGCGGTGGAGACGTTGGCGGCTTGAAAAAAGGCGGAGGCGGCTTGAGTGACCGTCCAGGGGATCTGCAGGCCACCGTCATCTTCGTCGTGGTGCGCAGAGAAAAAGCCGGCTTCACGGTAGGCGTCCATGGCTTCACTGACCTCTGGGATCAGCTCGACAACACCATTGACCACGCGTGGTTCGTTGAGGTCGCCCTTGCGGTTGTGGGGGGCGAAGTGGTCCGAGGCGACTTTTTGCGCGGTTTCCAGCACGGCCTGATAAATCTCCGCGCTTTGCTCCTGGTAGCGGGGGATGGCGTCCAGATCCTCAACTCCAACAACATCAAACAGCGAAAACGCGATTTCGCGCGCCATGATTTCAGAAATTTGCACCGTGAGGCCTCCATGATTGGTCGAGGTTCGTTGAACCGGGGAAGGGCCGAGTTGGCAAGAAAAACAGGGCGCGATAGCGACAAGTTGCCGCGTTCCGGAGGTCCAATGATCCCAGAGAGACCAAGGGCTTTACCAATGCGGTCAGGACTGTTGTTCGCTGCGTTCGGCCAGGACTCCGGCTCGAACGGTTTTCTTGTCGATTTTTTCGGTGGCTCCGCGAGGCAGTGGTTCGCTGGAAAACAGGATTTCTTCAGGGACTTTGTACCGCGCCAGCGTTTGGGCCGCGAAGCTCTGAATGTTCGCTGCATCCGCATTTTGGCCCTCTGGACGGAGATAGACCATGGCGGTCACAACCTCGCCCAAGCGCTCATCCGGCAAGCCGAAAACGGTCACGTCGCGCACGTCGGGATGGGCGTGGATGCAGGCTTCAACCTCCAGACAGGAGATGTTTTCGCCGCCGCGTACAATGATGTCCTTGGCGCGATCCACGAGAAACAAAAAGCCTTCCTCGTCAATATAGCCCAAATCACCGCTGTCAAACCAACCGCCCGGGCTGATCGCCTTAGCCGTATCTTCGGGGCGATTGAAGTACCCTTTCATAATTGATGGCCCTCGGAAGCACACCCGGCCAACTTCGCCTGTTGGCAGCGACTGGTCGCTGTCTTCCACGTGAACGGCCATCTCCATGACGGGGCCGGTGACGGGGCCGGTACTGCCGGGTTTCAGCACGTAAGACGGACCGCCATTGATCGCGCCTAGCGCGTTGGTTTCAGTCAGGCCGTAACCGATGCGCGGGGTTGCATGGTTAAAGGCGTCCTGGATGGCCCCAACGTGCTCTGCTGGACGCGCCGAACCTCCGCCGGCCACTTCGATCATGGTGCTGAGATCGTAATGGGTGCGTCGAGGGTGGCGCAGGATTTCAAAAGACTGTGTTGGCACGCCCAGAAAGTGGGTGACGCCGTGGCTTTGGATCAGCCCCAAGGCGTCTTCAGCGTCCCACTTGTCCATCATCACCAGCTTTCGTCCCGTGCCGAAACACCCCAGCATCGAGGCATGGCACCCGGTCACATGGAAGAGCGGCACGGGCAGCAGGATGACTTCCTGTCCGTCCTTAAACACTGGCAATTCAGTCATTAACCCAACGACACCTCGGGCGACCAAAGACCAGGAATAGAGCGCAGAGATCACGCCCCGGTGTGAGCTGAGTACGCCCTTGGGGTATCCGGTCGAGCCGCTGGTATAGAGAATGGTCGCATCGTCGTCGGCTGTTCGGTGCGAGGGAAGCGCAGGCATGCCACGGAAGGCGCTAACCAAGTCAGTATAGGTTTGTGAGGGCTCGAAGCGGTGCCGGATACACAGCCGCTGCACGCCGTTGGCGTCACAGTGCGCCGCCGCAAGCGTATCTCGCTCAGCGTCGCACAGCAGCAGTTTCGCGCCGCTGTCGCTGAGTCCGTAGGCCAGTTCATCGGCCGTCCACCAGGAGTTGAGCAAAACGGCCACGGCTCCGCATAATTGCACAGCCATGAAACTGATCACCCACTCCGGAGAGTTTCGGGCGCAGATGCCAATCTTGTCGCCGGGGTGGATGTTGAATTTGGTTTGCAGACCCCGCGCCAGCCAGTTGGCTTCAGCCCTGGCGTCTGCGTAGGTAAAGGAGGTCTCACCCAACACCAGAAACGCGCGGCTGGGGAAGGCATCGGCTCGGGCGAACCAGTCCGGAAGAGTCTGTGGCGCGCGGGCGAAAACCGTCATTTCGCCCTGTGTGCCGACCGCCTCGCGCGTCAAAGCAAAGGCTGGATCTTCACGGGTTAAGCC
>PAHJ01000001.1 GCA_002705565.1 Geminicoccus sp.
GGGCTCGAGATTGGCTCTTTGCCCTGGCGAGAGGATCCCGCCGATCTGTTGCTGATTCACCCAGACTCCTACGATCCGGAAGGCGAACATTTCCCCATCCGACGAGATGCTTGCGTGGGTACTGGCTCAGTACGACGTCAACTTCAGTTGATTGAGCGTCGACCGGACCTCACCATCGGAGATCTTCGAGGCAATGTGAATACTCGAATCTCAAAGCTCGTGGAGGGTCGTTTTGATGCCATCGTCCTGGCCGCAGCAGGAATCGCGCGATTGGGATTGACGCTTGAGGGGCTTCGGGTCCATCGGCTGGATCCGAGTGAATTTATTCCCGCACCCGCTCAGGGTGTGGTGGCAGTACAGATGCGCGAGTCGGACAGTGAAGTTCGACACTATCTGGAGACGATTCATGATCCGGAAGTCTCTGTGGCCGCGGAAGTGGAGCGGAATTTTTTAGCGCTGGTGGAAGGCGGCTGTAATCTCCCGATCGGCGCATGGGCGGAGCCTCTAGAGAGCGGCGAGATGTGCTTGCATGTCATGGTCGGGCAGAAGGGCTGGGCACCAGGCGATCCGATTGATGTGGAGCGTGCGACGGTTGTAGGGAGTGACCCTGAGGCCTTGGCCTGGACAGCACTGCAGCTGATTCGAGACCGTCGTGGTGGCGAGGTTTGGAGTGCCCCGGTTGCAGCAGAGGCTACTCGGCCCGAGCGCGTTTTAGTGACAGCCACCGACAAGGTGGGACAGTCCCAGAGCAAGGCGATTCGAGCGGCTGGCTTTGGCGTAGTCCATGTGCCGATGATCGAAACCCACGCCACAGTCACTGTGGAAACACTGCAAGAAGTCGCCGGCAAGCTGCATGATGGGGACTGGCTCGTGTTCACGAGCAGCGCGGGTGTTCGGCACTTCTTGGAGCGCATCTCTGGTGCCATGCTTCCCAAGGAACTTCGAGTTGCAGCGATTGGAAAACACACTGCAGAGACTGCCGGTAGTTTTGGACTGACGATCGACTTTATTCCAACTGTCGCCAACAGCGAGGGCTTTGTGGCGGAGTTTTCCCACTGTCGTGATGGGGCTTCAAGGGAACGATTTATTCTGCCAATGGCCCGAGGGGGCCGTCGCTTGATTGCCGATGCGCTCAAGGCCCAGGGTCATGTTGTTCTTGATTTGCCTGTCTATGAAAGCCGGCCTGCTTCAGGAGACGCCGTCGATGCCGCGCTGTCTGTGGATTACGACTGCATCGTGTTTTCTAGTCCTTCCGCGGTCAGTGTGTTCCACGATCTGGGAGGCAGCTGGGGGAAGCGGAATCTTGCCATTGGTGCAACAACCCGTCGTGCCTTGGATGATTTAAACGTGCAGGGGGTCGAAGTGCCAACCGAACCGTCTGCCGCCGCCATCGTTGACTTGCTTCAACACGTATAGCGATGGGGCTGATTTGGGAGAAACAATGAATCGCAGTGATCGTCTTTTTAGTCGGGCCCAAGAACTGATGCCGGGTGGGGTCAACTCACCGGTACGGGCATTTCGCGCCGTTGGAGGCACTCCAGTGTATCCACGGTCGGGCAGTGGCCAATTCATCGTGGACGAGGATGGGCGGGAGTTTCTCGACTACTGCATGTCCTGGGGCCCATTGATTTTGGGGCATGCCCACCCGCTGGTCGTGGAGCAGGTCAAGTCCGCTGTCGACAGGGGACTCAGTTTTGGAATGCCCTGTGAGGCGGAGATTGATCTGTCTGAGCGGGTCCTCTCCGTGCTTCCCGGTGAGAGCCGGGTGCGCTTTGTGAATTCCGGCACAGAAGCGGTCATGACGGCCATTCGTCTGGCTCGTGGTGTCACGGGGCGCGATGTGGTGGCCAAGTTTACGGGCTGCTACCACGGGCACGCGGATCATCTTTTAGTGAAAGCCGGTTCGGGCTTGGCGACCTTTGGGACGGCCAGTTCCGCTGGAGTGCCCGAGTCCATGGTTCAAGACATGCTGGTGCTGCCGCTCGATAATTCGGAGGCAGTAGAAGCCGCACTGAGAGCCACCGGGGAACGACTTGCGGCGGTCGTGATCGAAGCGATTCCAGCGAACAATGGGCTGTTAGTCCAGCGACCTGAGTTCTTGAAGATGCTTCGCCGGGTCACGCGCGAGCTGGGGGCGCTCATTGTTTCCGATGAGGTGCTGACGGGGTACCGGGTCGGAGCGCCACACATCTCGCTGAGAAACGGCCTCGAGCCCGACATCCTGACTCTTGGAAAAGTGGTCGGTGGCGGCATGCCCGTAGGGGCGATCGCGGGCTCTAAGTCCGTGATGGATCACTTGGCGCCGGACGGCCCGGTGTACCAGGCGGGTACGTTGTCGGGGAATCCCATCGGGATGACCGCCGGCGCGGCCACGCTTCGGGTTCTCGAGGAGTCGGGTGCTGCAGAGAGGCTTGAAGAATTAGGCGGTCTGCTTGAAGAGGGGTTTGGGGCTATTGTCGGCCGCTTGGGAATCCCTGCATGCATGCAGCGAGCGGGGAGTATTTTCTGGATGGCTCTGGACGCGCATGAGCCGCCTCGAAGTGCCGAGACTATCGTTGCGGAGAGTATGGATAAATACCGCACACTTCATGGTTCGATGCTGTCTCAAGGAATCTACTTGGCGCCGTCTGGCTATGAGGTGGGCTTCCTCTCCACCGCTCACACGGAAGGGGACATCCAACGAACCTTGGAAGCCTTAGAGACGGGCCTGAAAAAAGCTTACGCGTGATTTATCGCGTTCCGACAAGGCTCCATACTGTGGTTTTGCAGTCACCACACTGCCCTTGACCGCCTGTGTAGCGGGCAGTGAAGTCGGCTTCGAATTGGTCCATCGTCACAAAGCTTCCTTCGAAAATATAGGTTTCGGTGCAGCCTCCTGTCACCTTGCGTTCCGTTCGGAAGTCCCATCCTGTCAAGGCGCCTGACGTTTTTCCAGGCTGTCCTTTTGTGCCTTCGCCTTCAATCAAGAGATTGGCGTTGGAGTGGGTGATGTCGACGGTGGAAAAGGCGAGCTCCACATAGCCCCAGGCGCAGGAGTAGCTCACGTTCTGATCCAAGAACCAAGTGCCGTTCCAGTCCTCGGTGCAGACCTCATCAATCTCGCCGTTGCAGTCATTGTCGAGGTTGTCGTCGCAGATTTCCTCGAGACCTGGGTTCTTGAGGGGCTCGTCGTCGTCGCAGTCTTGGTCACAGACCGTCCAGCCGTCCCCGTCGTCATCGGCATCGTCGAGTGAAATGGGATTGCAGTCATCGTCCACGCCATTGCAGGGGGTTTCTGCATTTCCGGGGAAGATATCGGGATTCAAATCATCGCAGTCTTCGTCCTCACAGGCGGTGAATCCATCTCCATCGATGTCCTCGCCATCCACCGTGGTGTCATCACAGTCATTGTCAAAGCCGTCGCAGCTGATTTCATCGAGCCCGGGATTGACATCGGGATTGAGGTCGTCGCAGTCCAGTCGATCCTCGGTATAGGTCGCGATGCAGTCGGCGTTCGTTCCGTCGAAGTAGCCGTCTCCGTCTTGATCGTAGGGAGAGTCTACGGTGTCTTCTGAATTCTGCAGAGCTCCGTCACAGTGTGAGTTTTCAATGATCGACACATCTTGACCACAGGCCATGACGAACGCTGGCAAGGCGAGAACGAAGAAACGCTGGAACAGGGGTGTTTTTTGCATAAAAAGCCAAGACCTCTTGGGTTCATGAAAACAGGAGGAGTCGATTGTAAGGCAGTTTTGGTGCGAAAGAGAAGGGAAAATGCCGCTTATCTTGGCGTAGATCTGTTGGAGCAGTGGGCTTATTCGCCGGCATGATCCAAGATGAGCGACTCCATGGCATCCCAGCTGGAGAAGCCAACGCCGCCGGTCACAATGGTCATGTCTGGCGCGACCAGGATCCATGCAGGAAAGCCGTAGTCGTATTCAAAATAAGGCGGGAGAAGTCCGTAGCCGAAGCCTCGGTCTGCCAAGACTGGTCCCGTCAAATCGTAGGCAGACACCCATGAGTTGACCGTGGATGTACTGGGCTCGACCCATGGTTCCGACAGCCCATTGCCCATCAGGCTGACGAGCATGACGTCGATTCCTTGATCCGCCATGGAGTCGACAAAGGCCTCAGAAGTGTCGGCCATGCTCTTGCAAGGACCGCAGTCCGGCTGAGTATTGTCAAACACCAAGTAGCGACCGTACAAGTCCCAGATGGACAGCTGTTCCTCGCATTGGTCTCGCAGATAGGCGTTTGGAAACACGTTTCCATCGGCCAGGGTGTAGTCGGAGATCAGGTTTCCAGGGTCCTCTTGTGGCCATCCACAGGCGTAGGGGCCGCTCTGGCTGTGCTCAGGTGGCGTAAGTTGGGTGTCCGGATCGGTCGTCCACGTGAAGCCGCCGTCTGCGCTCAGGTCCATCGTTCCACCGTCGGTCAGCTCGTATTCGGATGCCCACGCAATGGAGGTTTCTGAGCCTTCATCGGCCAAGGTAATGGTGGTGAGTTCACCCATGGCTTGGTTCTCAGGAGAGCCCCTGAAGAATCCTGTGTCGGAAAACCCCCAGGCTTCATAGCGTTCGGTACCCGCACTAGAGATTTGGGCAAAGCACTCTTCTCCTTCGGTCATGATGGCTGTTCCGCCTGTCTGAACGGTGCAGTCTGGACACAAATAAGGCTGATCCAGGTATTGGAGTCCCTCGTAGGTTCGTGTGTAGGTGCAGTCGAAAAATCCTGCTGATTCCGCTGTGGCGTCGAATTCCAGGGTCCACGTGGCCTGTCCTTCGACTCGAATCGCATCCAGACTCGATGGCGTTCCTGTATCGGTGTCGGTGTCGGTGTCGGTGTCGGTGTCGGTGTCGGTGTCCGTGTCGGTGTCCGTGTCGGTGTCGGCATCCGTGTCGGTGTCCGTGTCGCTTTCGCTTGTGTCACAGGACGCACACATGCTGCCTGTGTCTTGAGAATCAAGGGCTTTGTCGCCTCCACAGGCAATCAGAAAGGAGAGGAGAAGCATGATGGTGTCCTGAGCGATTAGGGGTAAGCGGTCTATGGTTCATACCGTTAAAACAGCCAAAGGGAGAAAGAGATGGCGGTGGAGCACGAGGAGTTGACAGACAAGCAGTTGGAAGAGTTGCACAGCGATTTGTTGAAGCTCAAGGACGATCTGCTGCGAACCTTGAATGACAATGAACGCACCCAGACTGTGGACCTCGACCTCCCGATTGGACGACTCAGTCGGATTGATGCGATTCAACAGCAAGCGATGGCGGAAGCCGAAAAGCGGAGAGCCAAACAGCGCTTAGAGGCAGTCCAGGCTGCGCTGCAGTTTCACAGGGAGGGGGACTACGGTTTCTGCAAAGCCTGTGGCGAGACTTTGCCCTTTGGGCGGCTCAAGGCACGTCCAGAGAGTCCACTGTGTGTTCCGTGCCTGCAGGAGCGTGGGCGTTAGGGGAGCGGGCCTAAGCTAAATCGCACGGTGGTTCCTTGGTTGGGGGCTGAGTCCAACCAGATTCGACCTTGATGTCGTTCCACGATTTTTTTCGCAATGGCCATGCCCATGCCGGTGCCATGAGTATTGAGCTTGTTTCGGTCCGCCCGCTGGAAGGGCTGAAACACCCGACTCAAATCGTCAGGATGGATTCCAACACCGTTGTCTCGAATGAAAAAGACAGGGTGGGGGTCACTGCTCTGGTGAAGTCCGATCTCAATGTGAACCTCTGAGGTTTTGGTGTACTTCACGGCATTGCCAATCAGGTTCGCAAAGAGTTCATGAACCAGTTGCCGCTCACAGATGAGTGTCGGAAAGGGGGTTTTGCGTACGATGGTGACCTGCTTTTGAGGATGGGTGCTGGCCTGGTTTGCGCAGGCAAGAACCACTTCATTGAGGTCGGTCATCTCCATCGGGTACTCACCGATCTCAAAGCGGAGGTATTTTGTGATCTCGTCGAGAATGCCAGACATGCTTAGGCTTGAATCAGTCAATTTTCGGAGACGTGCGTCAACTTTCGAATGCTTGCCTTCGAAAAAGTCTTTCTCGACAAGGTCTAAATTGGAAACCAAGATCTGAAGCGCATTCCTGAGGTCGTGCACCATCAAGCTGCTCAAGTCAGCGAGTCGTTCCTTTTGGTCCTGCAGAATGTCCAGCGACTCTTCTAACTTTTGAGTTCGAGGCGAGTGTTCAATCGCGTCTTGGAGCACCACAATTTGATGGGAGTCCGGTGCGCCTGGGTAAGGGTGAAATCCGAATGTGACGGCGCGAGGAGGCACCGTCTTGAGCAGGCAAGCCGCCTTGGTAGATGCGTTGTTGGAAAGAAGGGCTTCTTCTAAGACTGGAATGGATTGAGAATCCACGATGTCAAACAGCGAAAGACCAATGAGCCCTGTGGGTTGAAGAGGGCGCAAGAGTTCTTCCAGGGACTCGGTGCATTCGGTCACGATCAGCCCGACGCGCTGAAATGCGCATGCGAGTAATCCATCAACCTGGAAGAGCGTTGGGGCCATCGATCGGGGTCCTGTGTGCTTTTGTGATTCGCTGAAATGTCAGGGATTTATTGGAATAGTCGCGTTTTGAATGACTTAGTTTAGCATTGTCGCCATGGACAGTTTCGATTTGTGCTGCCGAGCGAGTGAAAAAGCAAGCTGGCTTCTTGAAGAAGAAGTGAGTGCGCTGCACTTCGATTATTCGAAAGCCTTTCTCCCGAGCAAGATTTGTGGGCATGGCTTGCCCAGTTGGCTGTCTGCGTCGGAGCAGATCCAAATCAATCATGTTCGGGCCTATAGTTATGCCCACTGCTTTTTTGTGCTGGAGCAGTTCATCTTGCAAGAAACCTGCGAGGCCGCACAGGGCTACGTTCAGGACGATCGAGATGCCATGAGTGCCTTGTTGAAGTTTGCAGACGAGGAAACCAAGCATCAGCGCTTGTTTCTCTGGGTAAAAAATGAACTCCAAGAGACGCTCGGGATCGACTTCCAGGTAGTGGATGGCGTCAACAAACTCGCGGATGACGTGTGCGGTCATTGTTCCTTTGCGGTTTTCTTGGTGACTTTGTGCACAGAGTGGCTCACTCAGCGGCACTATGTTGAGTGTTTTCAGGAAGAAAACCGAAGCATTGATTCAGGCTACCAACGCGTGTTTCGGCTGCACTGGACGGAAGAGGCGCAGCATGCTCGAATCGATGCGCTTCATTTGAGGCGGCTGGCCTCGGAAATGTCGGATGCGGAGCTTGCCGCTGCGGTTGAGGAAGCCTCCTCTATTTTTCAGATGTTGCACTCGGTTGTGAGCCAGCAGGATGAGCTGGATGTGGCCAATTTTGAAGCCCTTCGCTCAAAGCCGTTGAGTCCGGACGAGAAAGCATCAATCCTGGCCGTCTTTAGGCGTGATTCTAAATGGACATTCTTCGAATCAGGCTTAGAGCATCGTGCTTTTCGATTGATTTGTGAGGAAATCTTACCGGGTGCGCTGGCCCAAGAAGGCGTCTTCCAACATGCCTTGGCCAATTAAAAACAGGCCCCCAAAGACGCATCTTTGAGAGCCTGCTGTGGTCTTCCGGCAGGAAGTTAAATCGGTGCCCAGGAACTCAGTGTAGCACACAGCTATTTGAGTATCTCTCTCAGCTGAGGCGCAATCGCTTTGCCCAGAGCGCGATGTCCAACCGCGGAGAGGTGGACCACATCCTCGAAGTGATTTCGGTCTTTCAAGAATTCTTGGGCATCGACGGTCGGAACCTGGAGCTCTTCCGCAAGGCGGCGAATGCCCTCGACCGCTTCCATGGGGGCAAACAGCGGGACCCCCTGAAGCGCAGCAACTCGGGAGGGATCGTGTGCGGGGAGGACGATCAGCAAGGGAATGTTCTCCCTCTCACAAATCCAGTGGATGCGTCGAATGTTGATGTCGAGGTACTTCCGCGTCGTGTTTTCTTGTTGGGGAGTCAGAAGTGGATGAGGGGTGATGTGCTCTCCTCCAAACTCCACGCCATCGCGTCCTTTCCATCCTTGGATGCCGCGCCGCAGCTGCACATAGATCTGGAAGTGTTCTAAGAAGCCCGTGAGGTGAGCCAGGACTCCGCCACCGATTCCGGAATAGCGCTCCATGAAGTAGCTGTTTCCAAAATCGTTGTGCCCGGTGTAGAGCACCACCCCATCAAAGGGCCACTCCACCAATTCCGAGACAATGTCCACCAGATCATGACTGTCGAGCCCAGGTTGTCCTAAATTCACTGCACGAACCCGAGACAATCGCTGGGCATGGGCGGGAAATTCTTGAGATTCGACGAGGTCGCCGGATCCTCCGTGGACACTGCTTCCGCCTACAAACGCGATCCGTTTAGAGGGCCACTCGGCCGGAAAGGCGGTGATGGGGATGCCCTGGTCATAAAGGGCATGAACCTGGGTACCGCGCACATCAAAGTGGTCGTCGAGCTTCTTGAGGCCCGCATACACCTTCACAGGCGGTGGCGTTGGACCGAGTTGGTGACGCAGTCCACACTCACAGAGGGCCAGCAGAAAGAAGGCGGTGAGTCCCGCAAAAGCGGCTTTTTTGAGGCGAGGTGACACGGAGTTGTTTTATCGTATTTTTAGGTCAGATGGGGGCTTTGTCTGGGTCCAGAGTCACTGGTTCAGCACCTCAGGAAATGAGCCCTTGTGCCATGTTCAAGCTGCGCTGGAACACATTGACTGAGAACTGGCCCGCACCGCTCATGCCGCCTGTAACGAGCGCGATGACGACGCCATAGGCCCATACGTTGAGGAAGGGAAGCGTGCAGGTGCAGAAGCCAAACCCGGACCTCCGTAAATCCGATTGCTCGGCGTGGGTCTCAATCCAGGTGGAGGTGAGGTGGTAGGACACGGAGACCCCCAAGGCCGCACTCCAGGCTGGAGACATGGAGGCCGAGGTCAAGAACAGGGCGATGAAGATGACGAATGTCGCCGTGGGGAACCAATAGGGGGCGATAAGAATGAGCCAATTGATGCGACCAGGGAAGGTGACGTGACCTCCTTGATTCCAAGTCACGTTCAGACTTCGAATCATTCGAAATGTGAGAATTCCAAACAAGGCATGGGTGAGTTCATGCTCCAGCGTGGAGATCATTGAACCCCAAGCCCGCTTTCGGAAGAAATGCTTCCAGAGCCAGAAATAGATCCAGCCGCCGATAATAAAGGGGCCGTAGCGGGTGGGTGAGCTGGTGAGGCTGCCGAGAACGTGAAAGAGCTCTACAACCGCGCCGGGAAGCA
>PAHJ01000011.1 GCA_002705565.1 Geminicoccus sp.
AATGCTGGCACAGAGCAGGTGCAGGCTCGTGTGCATGGCCATGTGGGCAAAGCGACGGTCCCAGTCGAGGATAGCCTCGACCGTATCGCCCGCCGCCAGCCCCTCAACCGCGCCGTCAGCGGCGAGCAGCACCAGAGCGTCATTCTCGCCCTTGATGCAGGTGTTGATTGCAACCGAGCGGCCGTCTTTCAGCGATAGGGTGCCGCTGTCGCCGGGCTGACCGCCGCCGGTGGCGTAGAAAACCGATTGATTGAGCACGATCCCGCCTTCGGCTGTAATGGCCTCAACCCGCGCTTCGCAGGCCTTCATATAGGCGTCCCGCAGGAACAGTTTTTCAGTCATCCTAGCTCTCCCCTTCAAACCAGTCGTCTTGCGCGTCGGCACGCTGCAATGGATGGGCGTGGTTGATCGGTCCATGACCCTGCCCATAGCCCGGTGCCATCTCGATGGCGCGGTCAACGTAGGCGACAGCACGCTCAACCGAGCGATGAAGGGTCAGCTGCTGCGCCAAACCGGCCGCAACGGCGCTCGCAAGCGTGCAGCCTGTCCCGTGTGTATGGGGCGTGTTCCGGCGGATCCGGCCCAGACCAATGATGCTGGCGCCTTCGTCGGTCACCAAAACATCTGTCATAGCAGCGCTATCGAGGTGACCGCCTTTCATCAAGACTGCCTTGGGGCCCAGCGTCATCAGGCGCTCGCCGACCGCTTGCAGGTCAGCCATGGATTGAATGCTCATACCCGTCAGCGCTTCAGCTTCAGGCACGTTGGGGGTCAGCAGCGTCGCGCGTGGCAACAGCAGCTCAACCAGCGCCGCTTGTGCTTCGGGTAGGAGCAGTGCCGCGCCGCCCTTGGCCCGCATGACCGGATCGACAACCAGCGGCGCATCACAGGTTTCCAGCGCTTTGACCACTGTCTCGATCACCACCGGGCTGTGCAGCATGCCGGTTTTCAAGGCGTCCGCCCCCAGGTCGCTCAGCACAACCTCGATCTGCCGGGTTATGAAGTCCTCCGGCACGCCGTGGATGTCGTGAACGCCCTGTGTGTTCTGTGCGGTCAGGGCCGTGATGGCCGTCATGGCAAAACCGCCCAGCGCAGTAACGGTTTTGATGTCCGCCTGAATTCCGGCACCGCCGCCACTATCAGATCCGGCAACGATCAGCACTCGCCCTTTCACTGGCATCCCCCTATTCTTTGAATCTTCAGCACGGCCTGTCAGCCAGCCGATGCACGAACGACCTCACAGATGCGATTAACCGCCTGATCGACAAAGGCTGCATCATCGCCTTCGGCCATAACGCGGATCAGCGGTTCTGTTCCTGAGGGACGGATGACCAGACGGCCAGCATTACCAAACTCGCCCTCCACCTCTCGTATGACGTCCTTAACAGGGTCCGCATCGAGCGGATTTGCCCCCGTGAACCGAACGTTTTTCAGCACTTGGGGGACGGGGGAAAACTGGTTGAGAACCTCACTGGCGCGTCGGCTCTGTCGCACCATCACACTCAGCACCTGCAGGGCCGCAACCATGCCATCGCCGGTTGTGGCGTAGTCGGACAGGATCATGTGTCCTGATTGCTCTCCGCCGAGGTTCCAGCCCAGCTGCTTCATCCGTTCTAGAACGAACCGATCACCGACTTTGGTCCGTTCAAGCCGCATACCTTCGGCCTCGAGAAAGCGCTCAAGGCCCAGGTTCGACATGACCGTAGAGACCAACCCCTCGCCTTTCAGGCGGCCCGAGTTCTTCATATTCAGCGAAATCAGCGCCATGATCTGATCGCCATCAATGACGCGGCCGTTCTCGTCAACAACGATCAGCCGATCAGCATCGCCGTCAAGCGCGAGACCGATATCTGCGCCCGTTTCCAAAACTTTCAGGCGGAGGTTTTTCGGGGCGGTGGCGCCGCATTGATCATTGATGTTCAACCCATCAGGCGAGACCGCATACTCAACGACGTCGGCGCCCAGCTCATAGAGAATCCGGGGCGCGATCCGGTAGGCCGCGCCGTTGGCGCAATCGACAACGACTTTGAGGCCATCGAGGCGGAGATCGTTGGGGAAGGACGCCTTAACCAGCTCCATATAGCGGCCTTCAGCACCATCAAGTCGCCGCACGCGGCCCAACTGATCCGGACCAACAAGCGCAAAGTCCGGGCCTTCCTGCCCCATGCGCTCAACCGTGGCTTCGATCTGCTGTTCGATCTTGTCGGAGAATTTATAGCCCTGCGGTCCAAACAGCTTGATGCCGTTGTCGCGGTAGGGGTTATGTGATGCCGATAACATCACCCCCATATCCGCGCGCATCGATCGCGTCAGCGCTGCTACAGCCGGGGTCGGCATGGGACCAAGCAACAGCACGTCCCAGCCTACGCTGGAAAAACCCGTCACCATTGCCGGTTCAATCTGGTAGCCGGAAAGCCGGGTATCCTTGGCGATAACAACCGTTGGACGATAGGTCAGTGTCTCGCGAAATATGTGCCCCGCTGCGACTGCGACATCCATCGCGATCTGGCTGGTCATGGGGTGAGAGTTCACCGTGCCACGAATGCCGTCTGTTCCGAATAGCTTAGCCATCTTTTAATATCTCTCTATTCGCCCTAAAACGAGTCCTTGCCCGCCCGAATATGGGCGAGAAAAGTCACACCTTCCTGGCCTTGGTATCCATGCTTCTCAGCAAACGTAGGGTCATCGGCACGCAAGAACGGGTTTATCTTTTTCTCTAGCCCCAAATTCGCGGGAACCGTCGGCATTTCTTCTGACCGCAGCATGGCTACGATCCCAGCGTAGCGGTGAAGTTCTGCATTGTCGGCATCAATAGACACCGCAAAGGCCACGTTGGTCGCCGTGTATTCGTGCCCACAGTACACCCGCGACGCATCGGGCAGTTCCCTAAGCTTCAGCAGGCCCGGCCACATATCCGCTGCCGTACCCTCAAAGAAGCGGCCACAGCCGACGCTGAACAAGGCATCGCCAGAAAACAACGCCTGATCGGTTTCTGCGAAATAGGTGATGTGGCCAGAGGTGTGGCCGTACACGCCGATTACTTTGAACGTCTCGCTACCAAAAGAAACCGTATCGCCATCGGCGACGCTTTGGTCCAGACCGGGAATATCCTGGCTATCGCCACCGGGGCCAATCACGGTTGCACCCGTGGCCGCCTTCAAGGTTTTGACGCCGGCAACGTGGTCGCCGTGATGGTGGGTTATCAGGATCGTATCGATATCCCAGCCCAGCTCCTCAGCCCTTGCCAGCACCGGCGCCGCCTCGCCCGGATCAACACACAGCACTTTTCCGCTCACGGTTTCACGGGCCAGGTACACGTAGTTATCCGACAGGATCGGGACAATTTCGATTTCAAGGCTCATCGCAGCGTCTTTCGTCTTATGCCAAGAATGGTTAATTGACACTTAGCCGACACCGGCCTCCGTCGCCATCCTACACAGTGAGTTTATGGACATATCTGCCGCCGATCTGCTCGATTTCTACGCCACACCGCTGGGACAGCGCTCAATTGACGTGCTGGGGCGCCGGATTGGGGGCTGGTGGTCTGACCTATCGGGGCAAAGGCTGCTGACGACAGGTTATGCGTCCCCATTGGAGTCTCACCTCCTGCCGCTCAACCCTTTGTCGGTTTGCCACTTTATCCCCGCGCGTCTTTCGGGGGTTGAGAGTGCGCAAAACGGGCGGGAGGTTTTGACCGATGACACGCTTATGCCGCTGGACAGCGAAAGCATGGATCGTGTGCTGCTGCTCCATCGTCTTGAACACGCCCGCCGGCCAGATCGCACCTTCCGTGAAATCTGGCGTGTGTTGAAACCCGGCGGAAAGCTCATTGTGATTGTGCCGTCGGCCATCGGCCTTTGGGCGAGAACGCCGGGCAATCCATTCTCTAAGGGACGCGCCTTTACCGGCTTATCGCTTGCGACCACGCTGGGTGAGCAACTTTTTGGCCTTGAGCGCATGCGAAACGCACTTTTCTTTCCCCCCCATTCCGCGTTCATATGGGCCAGAATGCCCACCGGGGGCGTACTGATAGCCGAGGCGCAAAAACTTGGCGGGCCAGCCCACCTTTTACAGTCGCCATCGCCTGCGCTAAAGCAGAGACAGACCGCCCCCGAAACCGCCGCTTTGAAGGCGAAGCAGGAGACCCGCAGCCGTGACCACGGACGCAAAGAATAAACAAGCGGAAGCCGCAGAGCTGGATAAGCTTCGCGCCGAGATTGACCGTCTGGATCAAGAATTGGTCGAACGCATCCACGCGCGCTCCAAAGTCGCCATGGAAGTGGGGGAAGTCAAAAAGCGGTATTCGGACACCCCCGTGTTCCTGCGCCCGGGCCGGGAAGCCTCGATGCTGCGCCGAGCGGCCGCCAAGCACGGAACCCACCCCTTCCCTGCCAGTTCGCTGCTGCGGATCTGGCGTGAGATTATTCCCGCCGTGACGTCGCTCGAAGGCGATCTGTCCCTGGCCATCGAAGACGATGCCGAAGCTGTGGCGCGGGAGCATGCGCAAGTGCACTACGCGATTTCATTGGACCGCGAGCACTTCGCCAATCGCGATGCCGTGGCGGAGGCCGTGCTGAGCGGTCAACACACGCTTGGTATCATTCGTGCCGATATCAATGACCCGGCCTGGTGGCAGCGCGTGACAAAGCCCAACGCCAACGGCCGCCGCCTGCACGTGATCCTGCAGCTGCCTTTCATCGATGGGCCCGTCGGCGGCATTCCTCGCGATAAAGCCTGGGTTCTCGCTGCTTTTGCCCCTGAGTCGTCCGGTGAAGACATCTCCCGCATCCTGGTGACCCAAGGCGAGACCCTATCGCTGGTGGAGGTTCCCGGCGATGCCACAGCCATTCCGGCTTGGGCCGCAGAGCAGGGATATGAGATGGATCAGATCCATATGCTTGGTTTTTATCCCGAAGCTGTGCGACTTTCTGCCTGAGCCCGTTCCCAGCAGCAGGCCCAAGCGACCAACCCAATCACCATCCGATTCTTGCCAGGAGCTGACCATGTCATCCGGTTTCGACGTCAAAGACACCATTATGCAGATCAAGCCCTACGTCCCGGGCGAAAGTAAGATGGACACTGATAAACCAATCCGCCAGTTGGCGGCCAACGAAGCACCTTTGGGCGCCTCCCCCAAAGCCATCGAAGCCGCTCAGGGATCCGTCGCACAGCTGAACCGATACCCCGAAGGCGGTGCCGTTGCTCTGCGCGAGAAAATTGGCGAACGGTTCGGGTTTCCGGCGGAGCAGTTAATTTGTGGCGCAGGATCAGACGAGATCATCGCACTCATCTGCCAGGCCTTCACCAGCGAGGGCAGCGAGGTGCTGTACTCCCAGCACGGCTTCCTGATGTACAAGATTTCCGCCCTGGCTGCCGGAGCCACACCCGTCTCAGCGCCTGAATCCGACCTGCGTATGGACGTGGACAGCATGATCGACGCGATGACCGAAAACACCCGCATCGTCTTTGTCGCCAATCCGAACAACCCCACCGGCTCATACTCCACTAAAGCGGAACTCGAACGCCTGCACGCCGCCTTGCCCGAAGATGCATTGCTGGTGATTGATGCAGCCTATTCGGAATACGTGGATGCAGAAGCCTATTCTGATGGTTCTGATCTAGTTGCCCAGAATAAGAACGTCGTGATGACCCGCACTTTTTCCAAGCTGTTCGGTCTGGCCGCGCTCAGGATCGGTTGGGCCTATGGCTCGAAGGAGGTCATCGATATCCTCAATCGCGTGCGCGGGCCGTTCAACGTATCGGTTCCAGCTCAGGCGGCGGCTACGGCTGCGCTGGATGATTGGGACTGGGCGATGGATGCCAAACACCTCAACAATCGTTTGTTGCCTGCTGTCACCCAGCGTCTGCGTGGCATGGGGCTGACCGTTTATGATTCGGTTGGAAACTTCATACTGATCGACTTCAGCGATGCGGACCGGGCTACCGCGGCAGACGCGTTCCTTCGTTCTGAGGGCATCATTGGGCGGGGTGTTGCCGGTTACGGCTTGCCCACCTGTTTGCGCATGACCATCGGTACGGAGGACGATATGGATGTCCTGACCCAAGCCCTGACCCGTTTCATTGAAAGCGAGAGTGCATGAGCACCAACCCAGAAGGGCCTCTTTTCAGCAAAGTCGTCATCATCGGTGTCGGTCTGATCGGATCTTCACTCGCATTGAACATCCGCAAGCACCGGCTGGCCAACGAAGTTGTCGGGGTCTCACGGTCTGCGGATAATCGAGCCAAAATTCTGGAACTGGACCTGGCTGATAGCGTAACCGATGACGCAATTGCCGCCGTGTCAGGCGCCGACTGCGTTCTTCTATGCACGGCGGTCGGGGCCTATGGTCACCTGGCTGAGCAAATCGGTCCTCATCTGGCGCCGGGGTGCGTCGTCTCGGACGTGGGGTCAACCAAGGGCTCCGTGATCGCCGACATTGCCCCTCACCTGCCTGAGCACGCGTATTTTGTGCCGGCACACCCGATTGCAGGGACGGAGCAATCTGGACCGACTGCTGGGTTCGAGTCGCTGTTCCGCGATCGCTGGGTCATCCTGACCCCCCTGCCCAACACGCCCCGGGAGCCCATCGACAAGGTTGTGGCGCTTTGGGAGGCCTGCGGCGCGATGATCGATGAAATGGATCCGCTGCACCACGACCGCGTGCTGGCCATGACCTCTCACCTGCCACACCTGATTGCCTACACCATCGTGGACACAGCGACCCAGCTGGAAGACGATTTGAAGTCTGAAGTGATCAAGTTCTCCGCCTCTGGCTTTCGAGATTTCACCCGCATTGCAGGCTCCGACCCAACGATGTGGCGGGACGTGTTTTTGAACAACCGCGACGTCGTCCTGGATCTACTCCAGCGCTTTCAGGAGGATCTGGTGAACATGCAGCGGGCCATCCGAAAGGGCGACGGCACGTTCCTGTTTGATCGCTTTACCGAAACCCGAGATATCCGCCAGTCAATCGTGGACGCCCGGCAGGCCGGGCAGTTCATACCGACCGAAGGCGATGCAGATGATGACGAGGGCCGCTCTTAGGTGGTTTCGTCGTCAAACACGTAGGTTCGAGCCACATCGCACAATTCCCTCTGAGTGAAGGGCTCGATGCTCTTTGGCAGGGCAAAGTCAGGTATAGGCTCCCGCGAGATGTCCAGACCGCCTGCGGACTGGTAGAGGGAAATGACGCTCATAAACGGGATGGGCAGATAGGACGCCCCCGCGCGGAGCAACGGACAGGTTTGGGCGATTAAGCGGCCATCGGGGCCAAACATGGCCCGAGCCGACATGCGCGCACGCCAACTGCCCTGTTGGATATCCATGACCTCAACCAGAGCATTTCCGCCCCGAGAGATAAACGATCGCAGCACAAGATTTGTCCCGGAGAGCGGGAAGAAAGGGGCTATTGTGGTCCGCACGCGCAGGTGATCAACGGGACGGTCGAGCCCAAGGCCCAGTGTGCTGAGGGTCGCTTCAACATTCCCTAAACTCAACAACATCTCCTGATACCGGCTCTGCACCTGATCATCGTCTGACAGCGCAAAACCGAAGATATCAAGCATCAGGTCGCCGGGTTCCGATTCTTCGCGGATATCAAGCGCCACGGCAAAGCGGTCGATGTCCAAAACCGGCCGATCCCGCAGGTTCAACCGCACAGCTTGACCGCCAACCTGAACCAACGACAACCGCGCCTCGCGCGTCGCCATCACAGGCTGGAGCCTCACGCGGGCTGTCCCCTTGTCGGTCGAGATCTGAACCGGCGGCTGCAAAACGGCGTTCAGGCGGTGCGTGCCTGAGTAATCCAAACTGACGGAGAAGGGACGGAACACAAACCAGCGCGCCGTGACGGCGTCTTCGGCCTGCCACGACACCAGCGTATGTTCCACTGACGGCCGTTCCAAGGTGATGGTATAGCCGAACGGGTATCCACTGACAGAGCGGTCTTCGAAATCAAATCGAAGGCCATCCTCGCCCATTTCCTCAGCGAGAAGCGCATCCAGCTCCGACAGAGGAGCAGGCTTGATCCGGTCTAGAGCGAACTGGATCACAAACAGACCCGCCACCCAAAGCACGGAATAAATAACGGCGAGAATCAGTAAAACCCAGAGTAGTCGGCGAAGCCAAATCATGCATGTCCCTTCACTTCTGGCGCATTTATGCCGATAACGAGAGCTCAGGAAAACAAAATTTGGACCGATAACGACGCCGTGGCCGAATTTGACCCCCTTCGCGGTCCCACACCACTGGGCACGCCCATCCCAAAAATCATCCCGCGCCCCCAGACTGATTTTTGGGTGTTCGCCTATGGATCATTGATTTGGAACCCCGGATTTATCGTCGAGGAAAGCCAACCCGTGACCTTGTGGGGCTATCACCGCCGCTTTTGTGTGCGTTCAACCTTCTATCGCGGCACCGAAGAGCGTCCTGGTCTCGTGGTGGGCCTGCGTCCGGGTGGACGGGTGACCGGAGTGGTGCATCGCGTCGCGGCACGGCGCGCAGATGAGGTGTTGTCCTACCTCGAAGATCGAGAATTTCGCCACGATGGATATCGTCACATCACCGCAGCAACCCGCCCCCAGTCCGGAGGCGACGCGATCCGCGCGCTGACGTTTGTCGTCCCGGACAACTCGCATTCGTTTCAGCCCCTGACCGAGGCCGAGGTTGCCCAGATTCTGGCATTTTCGGTGGGCCAAAACGGCACCAACGCGGCCTATCTCTTTAACCTCAATCAAGGCCTGCGCGCGGCGGGCATCAAGCCAGGAGCTTTGGAGCGGCTGGAGCGGCGGGTGCGGGAGTTACAGCAGCAATCACCGACGCGCTGAATGCTTTACTCCGACTGCTCCAGAGCGCCGTTCAAAAGACCTTCAAAGTATGCCTTCACCGGCGCGCTGGCCCAGTCGGCCTCGCCAGCGTACCAGCTGACGACCTCGCCCTGAGCGTTGAGGACGGCGGTATAGGGCACACCGCGAGCGCCAAGATCCTGGCTGCTGAAAGCGCGGAACAGGCTGCCCTTGGCGTCCAGGGCCACTTCGACACTGTCGCCCCATCCTTGAGCCGTCCAAAAGCTGTTGATCTGCCCGTACGTTCGATCCAACGAAGCCGCGACTACGCGCAACCCTTGATCCCCAAGCGCCTCATCCAGCGCCAGCAGGGTCGGCAACTCGGCCACACACGGCGCGCACCAGGTGGCCCAGAAGTTCAGCACCGTGACTGGCGCACCTTTCAGGGCAACGCTTGAGCCGGTTTCGTCGAGCAACGCCACATTCGGCCCCGGGACGGGCCGTTCCAGCAATTCCAGCCCCTCAAAGGCTGGTGCTGGCTCCCCCCACGCTGACCTGAACAGGACCAGCGTGAGCAGGATCGAAAGGACCATCGCGGACAGACCCACGTGGCGCGTCAGAACTTCAAGCATTGTCCATGTACCATCTGAGCAAGCGCACCCCTTCGGGCTGTTCCCAGCCCGGCACGCCGGAATACGCAGAGATATAGTGTCCTTGCGGGTTGACCAGAACCGTCGTCGGCGTCGCACGGACTCCATAAGTGGGGTGCGCGGGTGCAATTTGGCTGAAGGCAAGGTGATCACGGTCCTGATAGATGGTCAGATTGCGGATGTTATAGCGCTTATAGAAGCGCTGAATGTCATTCAGGCTGTCTTCCATAATGGCAATCGCAATGATGCGGAATCGTGGTCCCTCCAACTCCCGCGCCAGCGCATCAAAGGCGGGAACCTCAACCTGACACGCCGGGCATCGCGTCCGCCAGAACTGAATCAGCGTCATTCGGCCCTTGAGGTCTGCAGCGGTGTAGGCTCGTCCCTGCGTATCATACCATTCGACGGGAAAGCGATATCCCTGTGCCTCAATCGACGTTGGCACGGGTTCACCGGCTGGAAACTGCATGTACAAGTTGCTCGCAAACTTCCCCTCCAAGGGGGGGCTGAGGCTGGTTTGCGCCGTGGCTGACGTTGTCAAAATACCGCCCAGCGCTGCAGCAGCAGCGCCGCCCAACCCTGCCCCGACGGCACTCCGGCGGGATATCGTGTGTCGTGTCCGCTGTTTCATGGTTCAGGAAATCCCCATTTCAGTCTGAATGCTTAGGTGGATCGCGTGTCTCGAAGACAAAAGGCTCAGGAGGCTCAGGCTCAAGCGCGCGCGATATAGTGGTTTAACAGGGCGACACCATCGGGCTGATCCCACCCAGCAACGCCAACGTAGGCGCCCAGCGCGTTGCCGTCAGGGCCCACAAGAATGGTGGTGGGCGTTGCCTGTGCATCCAGCCTGGGGTGCCGAGGGGCGAGGGCGCTGAAAACAAAAGACGTTCGATCCCGCATGACCTCCAGATGCTTGATCCCCTTACGCTGATAAAAGCGGTCAATGTCCGCCTGAGAATCCATGGATAAAGCGATCGGCAGAAGTTCAAACTTAGACCCCTCAAGTCGCCCTGCCAGCTTATCCAAAGCAGGAACTTCAGCCTGACAGCCATGGCAGTTCGTGTGCCAGAACTGAACGAGCGTCACCTTGCCCCGATAATCTGACATGACGAAGGGCCTCTCGTTGCGGTCGTAGAATTCCAAGCGCTGCATGACCCCCCCGCCCAGGTCTACCTGGTCCGGGATCCTGTACCCCGGTTGCCCCAGCATATAAGAACCACCCGGCGCAAATCGCCCTCGAAGGGGTGGGTTAAACTGAGCCTCGGCCAGTCCCGCCGCCATAAAACTGCCCGCAGCAATGCTCAGACCCGCTGCACCGGCGTGCTTTAGAAGGTTGCGACGATCAAGCGAGACGCTATAGCTATTTTCCATGCTTACTTGTCCTACCCTGACTATCTTCGTTCCACCGCGCAGCGCCGATGACGGCTCCAACGCTATGTGGGGTGGCCGTTTCACCAGCGGTCCGGATGCCGTAATGGAAGCGATCAATGCGTCGATTGATGTCGATCAACGCATGGCCTCCCAAGACATCCGTGGCTCCCGCGCGCATGCTCGCATGCTCGCCCAGCAAGGCATCATTACTGACGCCGACGCCGAAACCATCGACGCAGGCTTGGGGAAAGTAGCGGAAGAAATTCAACACGGTCTTCTCACATTCAGGCGAGAGCTGGAAGACATTCACATGAATGTCGAAGCGCGACTGCGCGAGATCGTCGGCGAACCCGCAGGCCGCCTGCATACGGGGCGCTCACGCAATGACCAGGTCGCAACAGATTTTCGGCTGTGGGTCCGTGATTCGGCCGATCGCGTGGACGCGGGACTGAAGACACTGATCACCGCTCTGCTCAACCGTGCCGAAGCGGAAGTCGAAACCATACTGCCCGGCTTCACCCACTTGCAGCCAGCACAGCCGGTCACACTGGGCCACCACTTGATGGCCTACGTCGAGATGTTCAGCCGCGACCGCAGCCGCTTTGCTGACGCCCGCGCGCGCCTGAATGAAAGCCCTCTGGGGGCCGCAGCGCTTGCGGGAACGCCCTATCCGCTTGACCGTGAGATGACCGCCAAGGCCCTGGACTTCGACGGCCCCACCCGCAACTCGCTGGATTCTGTTTCGTCCCGAGATTTCGCCCTGGAGTACCTGGCGGCCTCGTCCATCCTGGCCATGCACCTCTCTCGGATGGCAGAGGAAATGGTGATTTGGTCCTCCGCATCCTTCAGCTTCATCAGCTTCACCGACGCCTGGTCCACCGGTTCATCGATCATGCCGCAGAAGCGCAACCCCGATGCTGCCGAACTACTGCGCGCAAAAATCGGCCGGATTTTCGGTGCTTTCACCTCGTTACTGCTGACCATGAAGGGCCTGCCTTTGGCCTATTCAAAAGACATGCAGGAGGACAAGGAAGTCACCTTTCTCGCCGCCGATGCTGTCGAGCTTTCACTCGCTGCGGCGGTCGGGCTGGTGGAAGACTTCCAGCCCAACCGCGACGCCATGCGCGCAGCCTGTCTAAAAGGACATCTGACCGCCACGGATCTGGCCGATTGGCTGGTACGCAGCCTCAATATGCCGTTCCGTGAAGCCCATCACGTCACCGGAACTCTGGTTGCGCTGGCAGATGACAAGGCGTGCCGACTGGATGAGTTGTCCCTTGAAGATCTTCAGTCTGTCCACGGAGCCATCACTCAAGGCGTGTTTGACGTATTGAGCATCGAGGCGTCGGTGGCGTCCCGCCAATCCTTCGGCGGCACGGCGCCGGTGAGGGTCCGCGAAGCCATTTCGGCAGCCAAAGACCGCCTGACGTGATGGCCCTCCTGCGCCCTGCCTTTACCCTTCTCGCCGTCGTGGTCCTGCTGAGCGCCTGCGGTCGCAAAGGCGCCCCGCGCCCCGTGGTCTTGCCCCCAGCCCTTAATCGAGTGTTTGCCTGATGTCCAAAGCCGCCCCCCTTGGCCCCGTACCGTTCGGTCCTGTTTCCTACGACGCTACCGGAGCCTTGTGCCTGTCGAGCACGCCACTCGCGCCTCTGGCGGCACAGTTTGGCTCCCCGCTCTACGTCTATTCCGGCGCCCACATCAGCGCTCAGATCGAACGCCTGCAAAGCGCGTTTGCAGCACTCAATCCTTTGATTTGCTATGCTGTCAAAGCCAACATGAACACCCACGTCATTCGCCACGTCGCCTCCCATGGTGTTGGTGCGGACGTGGTATCCGTCGGCGAATTGCGCCGCGCGCTGGCGGCTGGCGTGTCGCCGGAGAAAATCGTGTTTGCCGGCGTCGCCAAGCAACCTGCCGAACTGGAAGCGGGCCTGGAGACTGGCATTCTACAATTCAACGTCGAAAGCTGGTCCGAACTCGAAGCCCTGAATGCAGCCGCCGCCCGCATGGGCACAATTGCGCCCGTGGCCCTGCGCGTGAACCCGGACGTGGATGCGCAGACCCTGGCCAAAATCACGACAGGCTCCCGCGGCAACAAATTCGGTTTGCCATTCGATGATATCCCATCTCTGGTCCAGCAGATGCAGACCCTGCCCCACGTGCGTCTAGAAGCGCTGGCCATGCACATCGGCAGCCAATTATTCAAAATGCAGCCCTTCAGTGACGCCTACAAGCGCCTTGCCGACTTAACCCGCCACCTGAGCAGCGTCGGAACCACGCTCCAACGCCTGGACATCGGCGGCGGCCTGGGCATCCCCTACGCTCCCGAGGACGGCGATGGCCCTGACCCTGTGGATCTAGCAGCAGCGGCGACTGAACATCTTGCGCCTCTGGGCCTGCCGACCATTGTCGAGCCTGGCCGGTTCATTGTCGGCAATGCCGGCGTGATGATCGCCGATGTTGTCTACACCAAGGAGAGCTACGACCATCACTTTCTGCTGCTGAACGCGGGGATGAACGACCTGATGCGCCCGGCGTTGTACGAGGCCTATCATCACATTCTGCCCCTACAGCACTCAAGCGCCGCGCCGATTCCGCAGGAGCTCGCTGGACCCATCTGCGAGAGCACGGACGTGTTCGCCAAACAGCGTCCCTTGCCGCCACTGGAAGAAGGCGCGCAGGTGGCTTTTCTGACTGCCGGTGCCTACTGCGCTGTGCTGGCGAACCACTACAATGGCCGGGCTTTACCCGCGGAAGTGCTGCTGAGTGCAACGGGCGAAGCCAAGCTGATCCGCCCAGCGGTCAGCGACGCCGACATGATCGCACTGGAGCAGGCCCAGGCTTAGGCTTAGGCTCAGGCTCAGGCTCAGAAAGAAAATGCGGGATGTGGCGACAGCGCACGGCGACCTGCAGGGCCGGGGCCTATAAATCTGCGTGGCTTCGGAACGTTAGAGGCGCACGTTCAGGCGCCTTTGCGACGCCGGGCATCGGAGCCGGTAAGTCGTCACGACACGTCACCGCCCGTTGAGCCTGTCCAGACCCGGCCTGCGCCCGCACAGAAGAGTTTACGGCCTAGTGCCCCGTATCAGCGGGGGCGTTGGGATCAAGCTTGAAGCGCTGACCGCAATACCCGCAGATCACCTCGCCAGATTCACCAATGGTGTAAAACGTCCGAGGATGCCCCAAAGCGCCTCCGCCACCATCGCAAGAAATGGTGCGTGAAGTAACGATCTTGGTTTCCTGATCCTGAGCCATGGTGGTCTCGCCTAAAGAAGGTTGCCGCGTTTACGCCAGCCCTTGTTCAAAAGCCAACGCCAGCGTATTTACCCCAATACACCCCGGCAATCCAAGTGCAGGAATGCCAAAACCAGATAGACCCCCTCCGCACAACGCACAGGCAAACCATAGCGAGCACCGAAGAACGGTGTTATAGAAACCGTTCTTGGTCAGGACCATTAGCTCAGCTGGATAGAGCGCTGCCCTCCGAAGGCAGAGGCCAGAGGTTCGAATCCTCTATGGT
>PAHJ01000012.1 GCA_002705565.1 Geminicoccus sp.
AGCTTCCGTAGCAACGAGTCGGCCTCGCGATGCGCGTACGGTGGCAGGTCCGACCACGAGGACGCGCCGGTCTCGACGACGATCCTCGCCACCGCAGTTGCGCACTCGTCGACTTTGCCTCGGCACTCGACCATCGCCTTGAAGACAGCGCGCGGATCCAGCTTGTAAAACGCGTCGGCTTGCTCCAGCACGCGAGCTACGCCCTCGCCCTTTGCCATGGAGCGTTTGTAGTCCTTTGTGATTTTGCGCTCCGCCGCCTTGCCTGCAAGCCTACAGCCCGTCGGGGACAATCGCTAGAGACCATGATGGGGGCAGGCGGCAGCCTATGGCAACAATCATCACCGCCACCAACACATCCAAGCCTGCTCTCACCGCCCGAAGGAGGCAAGCCCTTAGGAAACGGCAGAATCAAAGCAGCGCTTGGCCGCCGGCGTCAACGCCACCATTGTTCCCGGCTGAATTCTCACAAGGATGCAAGCGGAGGATAAGGGGCTCCAGACGCCCTTATGAGCGCGTTCAACACGAAAAAAGGGTGACCCCTGCCGACCGGCTGAAGCCACCCTCTATCAAACTCTACGGCCCAACACGCCAGAGCGCCAACCGCTTATGCAGCGGCGGCAATCCCGATGGAGGCCTTGTTCAGCGCCTGCGAGATGTCTGCAATAATATCATCCGCATGTTCGATGCCAACCGAAAGACGGATATACCCGGGGGTTACGCCTGCTGAGCGTTGCTGGTCCGCGGGCAGCTGACTATGCGTCGTACTAGCAGGATGAATGGCCAGCGAGCGGTTATCGCCGATGTTGGCGACGTGGTAGAGCATATCGAGGGCATTGATGAAGGCCTTGCCGCTTTCAAGGCCCTGCGCGTGCTCAAAACCAACCAGGGCACCAGCGCCCCCTTCCAGATAGCGATCTGCGCGGTCCTTGGCAGCGCCCTGTTGCTGACCGGCATAGATGACGCGTGTGATGTCAGGATGCGCGCTCAGGAAGTCTGCAACCTTGGCCGCGTTCTGGTTCTGCCGCTCAAAACGAAGTGCGAGCGTTTCAAGACCCTGAATGAACTGGAAGGCATTCTGCGGGCTGAGCGCAAAGCCGTAGTCTCGCTGAACCGTCACTCGGGCTTTGAGAATAAAGGCAATCGGTCCAAGCGGCTTGACCGCATCGACCCAGACAGCACCGTGATAGCTTGAATCGGGGTTGTTCAGCAGGGGAAAACGATCGGCGTGCCGCTCCCAATCAAAGGTACCGCTGTCGAGTATCACACCGCCAATCGACGTGCCGTGGCCACCGATATATTTGGTGGTTGAGTGAATGACCACGTGAGCGCCGTGCTTTATGGGCTTGCAGATAATCGGTGCGGCGGTGTTGTCGACGATCAAGGGAATGCCGAGGTCTTCACCAATTTGCGCGACCTCACCGATGGGAAAAACCTCCAGCTTTGGGTTTGGCAGGGTCTCGCCAAAGAAGGCGCGGGTACGATCATCGGCAAGGGTTCGGAAGTTCTCGGGATTGGCAGGATCTGCCCACCGGACTTCAATGCCGATCTGACGCAGGGAGTTGCTGAACAGGTTGACGGTGCCACCATAAAGATCGGTGGATGCAACGATGTTATCGCCAGCTTCTGCGATGGTGAGGATGGCTGTGGAAATTGCGGCTTGTCCCGATGAGACAGCCAACCCGGCCACTGCGCCCTCCAACTGAGCGAGACGCTCTTCGAGCACCGCTGTTGTTGGGTTCATAATCCGTGTGTAGATGTTGCCCAATTCGGCGAGGCCGAAAAGATTGGCGGCGTGGTCGGCGTCGTTAAACTGGAACGAAGTGGTCTGATAAATTGGAACCGCGACGGCGTTCGTGGAAGGGTCCGCGCGGAAACTGCCACCGTGTAGGCCCACTGTTTCGGGGTGTTTTGACTGCGTTGTCATTGTTTCTCTTCTCGCGATAATATTGGGGAATTGGTCCTCCAAACATCCCTGGCGAGCGCGCCGGAAGCAAAGCAATTCGTCAATTTGAGATGCCTTCCTCCGTGCGGATTTGACCTTGGGAAGCTGTTCTAGGTTTCGCAGAATTGACAGAACATTTGACGGCCAAAAACTGGGTTTTCCTCGACTGGGAGGGGGGTCATTCGGTCGCGAAGCCAGGACAGACATTGGGACGGCACAGGCCGCCCAGATCGATTGCACCACCGGTTACAACTTCCAGAGAGCCCAGGGTGGAAAGCGCAGCGAGGTCTACGGCAAGGTATGGGTTCGCACCCAGAATGCCGAGGCCTTGAGCGATCACAACCATCTTGGTCTTGGAAGAAGCCATCATGACTTCCATCAAGGGGCCCTGAAACACCTGAGCGCTCTTTACTTCAAAGCCTGAAGACGCAGTACCTTCGAGAGCGTTATCGCCGTCAATGTCCACGTTGTATTATGCTGAAGCGCAGAGAATAACGGGAGTCGCGTGCTACTTCTTGTTCGCGGCCCTTAACAATTCTCGCGGCCATAGGCCAAAGCAGCGCGCAAAAGATCAGAAGCATCGGGGTCTGTAATTCCCAATTTCTCCAGTTGCTCGACCGTGTTTTTTAGGTAGTCCAGACTACTCCCCAGGATCCCAGACCCCGTCGCTGCAAAACGAACTTGGTCATTCCTGGAGATGTCCCGGCGCATGTGAGCCTGGGCGTGATCGGCGACAAAAGTCAGGGCCATTGCATCGGCGCCATCCACGACAACCGGAACAAACCGAGCCAGATACCCGGGCGCGATCATTTCCCGGCGGAACAAAATCTCGGTTTCCGCATCGACAGCGTCCGCGGCTATTCTGAAGACGAGCCCATCACACCCCTGCCCCTCATCCAATGCCGCCATCAAACCCGGTGAGTCGCTGGTACCGCGACCGCCTCTGTTGTCGACGAGAATGAAACGACGTTCGTGGCCAGGGGCCAGGGCGCGACGGACTTCGGTGAATTCAATCGCCGGATCCCACATCAAAGAGCCGTAAGCAAAGATGTACAAATCACCCGTGTGACCCTTGAGCGCCTGAGCGCGCAGGCCCTCGCGCGTGGTTTCGTCGTGGAAATTGATGGTCAGGGGCTGACCGCTCTGGGCAATTTGAGCCCTGACGATATCCGTGGTGATAGTCCGAAAAAAGGAGTCCTGACAGGGCTTTACGAGGTCGCGCAGCTCAGGGTGATGCAAGAATGGATCCGTCATGTTGTGGCTCTCGCGCAAGGATTTCTGGGAAACACAAACTGGACGAGTGAGGGAATATGCAAAAACTGCTCGTTTGTCACTAAGGAAAGAGTTTCCGCCTCGAACATCATCCCCTCCCCCTGGCTCCGGACCCATTTTTTACCAGGGAATCAGCTCGCCCTTGTAATCGGCAAACAAGGCAGTGTTCGCGATTGTCAGCGAGGAAATGACATCAACGATGCCTCGAGCGCTGGTTTCTGCTGTGATCAATGCCCCCGTACCGCCTGAGTCCGTTTTGACCCAACCCGGACTGATCGAAGCAACCGCTACCCCATCCGCCTTAAGGTCAATCGACATCGATTTGATCGCCTGATTCAAGGCGGTCCTGCTGGTGCGGTTCATGTACATGGCCCCACCGGTGTTTTCGGCGATTGAGGCCGGTTTGGAAGTGATGAACACCATCTTCTTCCCGGCTCCCATCAAGATGTTGGGGTACAGCTGCTGCGCCAGAAGAACCGGGCCAATGGCGTTGGACTTGAACATTCCCATCCAAAGCTCGGCATCGAGTGCGCCAAATACGTTTCGGCTGGCGTCGGTGCTGTATCCGATCGCTGCGCCGGCGTTGTTGATGAAAATGTCAATTGGCTGCCCCACGAGCGCCGCGGCAAGTGCGGTCATAGAGGTTTCATCGGTGAGCTCCATAGGATGAACCGAAAGCCTCCCCGGGTGGGCCTCGCCCAGCGCCCGCAGAGCCTCAGCTCTTGCTACATCCCGACAGGTGCCAAGGACGCGGTGACCCTGTTGCAGATAAGCGCGCGCCAACTCGAGCCCGACGCCTTTGTTTGTACCGGTAATGAACACTACAGACATTGTTAATTGCCTCCGTTCTTTTGGATCGAAAAGCCGAACAGCAGCGGCCTGCCAGAATGCAAATTTCCGTGCGTCTCGGTCAAACTATTCAAGTCCATTCTTGGCTCACTATCGACATTATTTTTATCCACAACACCATAATGAGTCATTCAATTGACTGATCGATCAGTCAAGATAGTATTCAGTGATGAATGCTAGAAAACTAAAAATGGATGAAAACAGAAGCACGGCGCTTGATCGCATGCTGCAGGCCGCTGAACTTGAGTTTTCCGAAAAGGGATTTAATGGCGCCAGTATGAAGGCGCTCTCTACTCGCGCTAATGTCAGCCAGTCTCTGCTTCATTATCATTTTGCTTCAAAAGTAAAGTTGTACGAGGCCGTCATTCGAAATCGATCTCGCCTCATCAATGATGATCGTATCGAGAGACTTGAAATCATCGACCTAAGCCAAGACAACGCGCTCCACGCCGTAATCAAGGCTCTGTTTTTACCCGCCCTTGGCCCTTTGGGTGGCGGCCGCGCCTACGCTCGGATTTTTGCCGATCTCATCGCGGGACATGAGCGCGATAAGGCGCTGGTCCATGAATGCTACGACCCGACCGCACAGCGGTTCGTCGATGCTATTTCAAAAGCCCTCGGCGGCACGAGCCGCACCGTCGCGGCACAAATATATCAATTTTCCCTCGGGGTTTTGGCGTCTGTCATCTCCAGGGACGGGCGCGCCGAGCGCCTTGGTGGCGAGCATGCAGTACCTATGGAGGACAGCGTACTGCTGGAACAGCTTGCCCGTTTTGTCGTCGGTGGCGCTCACGCCATTGCGCGACCCAACACGTGTTGAAATTGGGAGGAAATCTAATGAGAACACAGATGAAAATGCGAGTTGCCGCAGCAGCGGTGGCTATTTTGGCACCCGGACTGGCCTTTGCCGACAGCTACAGCGCAACGGTTGTTGCCGGGCACCCTGGCGTCTTTCGATGGGTGAAAATGATCGATGAAGCCTTTGTCCCTGGCGTCAATGCCAGCCTCGAAGGAAGTGGGCATAGCATGAGCTTCGACGGTCAATACGGTGGTGCCATTGCCAAAGTTGGCGATGAGCTGGAGACCGTTGAAGCTGGCCTGGCAGAGATCGGCATTTGTCAGAGCCTGTTCGATCCTGCGAAACTGGCCGTGCAGAACGTCACCTATTACACCCCGTTTGTCAGTGACGACCCGCGCGCGGTATCCGAGCTGATGGACCAACTGCACCGCAGCGACCCCCGCATGACGGCGGCCTACGGCGAAAACGGTGTGGTCTATCTTGGTGCGCCAGTTGGCATCGATGACTATCTGCTTATGACCAAATTCCCCGTTGAGTCGCTCGCGGATCTCGATGGTCGTAAGATTGCGGCACCGGGCCCAGCGATCAACTGGCTGTCCGGGACTGGCGCTGTGGGCGTGTCGGGCAACCTGACCACCTATTACAACGAGCTGAAAACTGGCGTTTATGACGGCGTAATCGTATTTGCATCGGCGGCGCTGCCGGGCAAACTCTACGAGGTCGCGCCCTACGTGACCCGGGCCGGTTTGGGTGCTCAGTACGCAGGCGCGCTCTGTGCCAACGCGGACTGGTATGACGGTCTGGCGGCCGAAGCTCAGGCTGCCTTGCACGCCGGAGCAGACGATGCCCGCGAGTGGTATCTGTCTGCCCTCGAAGGGGCCGTGGCCACTTCATTCAAGGTGATGGGCGAAAACGGTGCCACCATTACCATGGCGAGCGACGACATGCGTTCGGCCTGGGCCGCTGGGATGGACAACGCGGCCAAGCAGTGGGCTGAAAGTCTCGATGCCAAGGGCATTCCTGGCTCCGAAGTCCTCGCGCTCTACATGAACTCAATGCGTGAGGCCGGTGCCACACCTTTGCGGGACTGGGACAGCGAGTGACCTCGAACCCAACAAACCGGGCGCCCCGTGCGTCCGGTTTCTTTCTGAGAATTCTTGATGCCGTCACCGCCCTGGCCAACGTCTCGGGCTCGCTTTTGATTCTGGCCCTTGTTGGGCTGATCGCGGCCGATGTTGCGGGTCGAAATCTGTTTAACAAGCCGATTTCCGGGGTTCCGGAGATGGTGTCGCTTTCAATTGTCGCAATTGTATTTCTGCAAGCGCCCCAAGCGCTACGCGCGGGACGTTTTACCCGCAGCGACGGGCTGATCGAAGTCTTGCGAAAACGCTCTAACGCGCTGACAAAATGGCTTGAGACAGCCTTTGACCTAATCGGTCTGACGGTGCTCTCGGCGATCCTCTATGCGCACTGGCCGATTTTGGTGCGCGCTTGGGTACGCAATGATTTTGTGGGCGCAGTTGGTAACTTCACCGCCCCAACGTGGCCAGTCAAGGCCATGCTCTTTGTAGGCGCAGGCTTGCTGGCGCTGCAGTTTATCGCGCGGATCATCCGGCGGTGGGAGGGTCGAGATGAGTCCCTTTGAAATCGGCATCCTGGCGCTGGCTGCCATGGGGGTTTTGGTGCTGTTTGGCCTCTACGTTCCCATTGCGTTGATCGCCTGCTCTTTCGTAGGGGTCTGGGCCATCAAGGGCTCACCCATCCTCGCGTCCAAGATGCTCGGCCTGGCCGCTAACGACGCCATCTCCTCGTATTTTTTCGGCGTTGTGCCGCTCTATGTCCTAATGGGGTTTATTGTCGCCGAAAGCGGAATGGGGCGCGATGCGTTTGAAGTCGCCAATACCATGTTCCGCCGGATAAAGGGCGGGCTGGGTCTGGGCACCATCGCGGCAAACACCATCTTCGCCGCCATCACCGGAATCTCCATCGCCTCAGCAGCCGTCTTTACCAAAATTGCCGTGCCGGAACTGCGCCGTCACGGCTATACCCCTCGCTTTTCGGTGGGACTTGTCGCTGGATCGTCAGTTTTGGGGATGCTGATTCCGCCATCTCTGCTGCTGATCCTCTACGGCTTGCTAACCGAACAAAGCATTGGCGATCTGTTTGTCGCGGGCATTGGGCCAGGGCTGCTGCTGGCAGTATTGTTTGGGATCGGCACGCTGATTATGGCGCAGTTTGCGCCCGGCTTTGTCGGTAAAAACCTGAGCCAGGATCGCGCCACCCTATCTGGCGCCGCTTTGCTGGCCAAGGGGCTGCCCATCACTGGTCTGATCGCGCTGGTCCTCGGCGGCATCTATGCCGGTGTCTTCACGCCTGTGGAAGCCGGGGCCGTGGGCACTGTCGCCGCACTGGTCATCGGTCTTGCAAAGCGCACCCTCAGTTTTCGTGGGCTTTGGCGGGTTTTGGTTGAAACCGGGTTGGTGACAGCTTCGGTTTGCTTCCTGATCATTGCCGCACAAATGTACTCTCGCATGCTGGCCTTTTCGGGCCTGCCCAACACCTTTGGCGCCTTTGTCACCAGTGCTGACCTTGGCCTGATTGGGTTGATTTTGCTCTACGTCGTTGTGGTCATTCTGTTTGGGATGATCCTGGACTCATCATCGATTATGCTGATCCTCGTCCCCCTGATGCTGCCGATACTGCAACCCATGGGCGTCGATCTGGTGTGGTTCGGGATCATCACGGTGATTGCCGTGGAGATCGGGTTGCTAACCCCGCCCTTTGGCATTTCGGTCTACGTGATAAAATCGACCCTCAATGACGCGTCGATCAAGCTCTCTGACATCTTTATGGGTGCCGCGCCTTTTGCGCTGATGATGCTGGTTTGCCTGATGGCCGTTATCGCCTTCCCCCCAATCGCAACCGTCTTTCTAGGCCGGTAGGAGTTATCATGCCTCGTAGATTCGTCGATCTTTCTGTCACTCTAGAAGCGGACATTCAATCCGACCCGCCGATCATGCTCCCGGAAATCGAGTACATGGCCCACGCGGATACCGCCGAGCAGGTCATTTCGTTCTTCCCCGGCCTCAAGCGCGAAGACCTGCCCATGGGGGAAGGCTGGGCGGTTGAGAAGCTCACCGTCTATACCCACAATGGCACGCACCTGGACGCGCCCTATCACCACCATTCAACCATGAACGGCGGAGAGCGGGCGATCACCATTGATGAAGTGCCTTTGGAATGGTGCTTTGCGCCCGGCGTGAAGCTGGATTTCAGGCACTTTGACGACGGCTATCTGGTCACGCCGGAGGACATTGACGCCGAGCTTGAGCGCATCGGCCACAAGCTGTCACCTTTGGATATCGTGCTGGTCAACACCTCCGCCGCCGCACACTACGGCAAGCCCGATTACCTGCTCAAGGGATGCGGCATGGGCCGCGCGGCAACGCTGCATCTGCTCGAACAAGGTGTGAGGCTAACCGGGACCGATGCCTGGAGCTGGGATGCGCCTTTTTCCGTTACAGCCGAGCGCTATGCCGATACCAAAGACCCTGCGCTGATCTGGGAAGGTCACCGCGCCAGCATGGACATCGGATACTGCCACATCGAGAAGCTGAGCAATCTGGACACGCTCCCAAGTACAGGGTTCACGGTTTCCTGCTTCCCCTTCAAAATCAAAGCCGCCTCAGCCGGATTTACGCGCGCGGTTGCCATTATTGAGGACTGACTGAACCATGCCCAAGACGATCATAACCTGCGCCATCACCGGCGCGGTCCACACGCCGACCATGTCGGAGCACCTGCCCGTTCACCCGGACACCATCGCCGAGCAGGCTATCGCTGCCGCCGAGGCTGGCGCAGCGGTGATTCACCTGCACGCCCGGAACCCGGCCAATGGCGCACCCTCGGTTGACCCCGCACATTTCGAGCTTTTCCTTTCCCGCATCAAACAAGCCACTGACGCCGTCATCAATATCTCCACAGGCGGTAACCCGGTCATGACGGTGGCCGAGCGGATCCCGGCGGCCAAGACTTTCAGCCCGGAAATGTGCAGCCTGAACATGGGCTCGATGAACTTCGCCCTGCACCCGCTGGCTGAGCGATACCAGGCGTGGAAAGAAGACTGGGAAGAAGGCTATATCCGCAGCTCGGAAAACAACATCTTCCGCAATACCTTTGCCGACATTCGCATGATCGCCGAAGAGCTGGGAGGGGATAGCCACAGGGTGAAGTTTGAACACGAATGCTACGACGTTGGTCACCTGTATAACCTCAAATTCTGTATGGACCGGGGCATGTTCAAAGCGCCGATTTTCTTGCAGTTTGTGATGGGCATTCTGGGTGGGATTTCCGCTGAACTCGATAACCTGATGTTCATGAAGCAGACCGCCGACAAGTTGTTTGGCTCTTCTTACCAATGGTCAGTGATTGGCGCGGGCGCTCAGCAAATGCGGTTGGCGTCGGTGGCCGGTCAGATGGGTGGGCATGTTCGTGTCGGCTTGGAAGACTCGCTCTACATCGCCCGCGGTCAGATGGCTCAATCCAACGCCGAGCAGGTGGCCAAGATCCGCCGGATCCTTGAGGAGCAGGGCAACGAAATTGCGACACCCGACGAAGCACGCGAGATCCTGCAGCTTAAGGGCGCTGATCAGGTGAATTTCTGATGACCATTGAGCAACCTGACCACCCATTGACCGTGACCTTTAAATGCTCGGGCCAAGCCACGGGAAAGATGCGCAACGATCTCGATGTCCGCATGGTTGAGCCTATGGAAGAGCACTTTACCCTCGCCACCGACGAAGGCCCCTTTCACGGTGGAGACGCCACCGCCCCGCCCCCACTCGCGCTGTTTGTTGGGGGTATGACGGGGTGCATCATGACGCAATTGCGCGCTTTTGCCCGGCGGATGGACGTGGTGATTGACGACCTTCGCGTTGAAACAACAGTGCGCTGGGGCTGGGAGCCGAAGGACAGGATCTATGAAACCCATCCGAAGTCTTTCGAGATCGACGTTTTTCTGGAAAGCGGGTCCGAAATTGACCGGCAAATCGCGCTAATTCAAGCGGCGCGCAAGGGCTGTTTTATCGAGCAAACCCTAAGCCGGGAAAACACCATCACTCATCGACTGAGGACACCGCACGGCTTCTTGCGGGTGAAATGAAACTAAAGACTCCTGGTCCGATGGGCCTGTCTGCGCGCCTTAAGTGACTTCACTGCTAGAACCGATGGCATCCGGAGCCTAAAGTGAACGGATATGGGCCCTGGAGCAAGCTCCGGGGCCCATAAGCGTCACTGAATGGTAAGCGAAACGCGCTTAGTGGGCGACACACTTCCAACGATTAGAGTCGATCTTCTGCTTTCTGCCGTAACGGCAGCGAGCGGCGCAGAAGACAGTAGAGTCGCTGGAGTCTTCGTAAACCCAATTCTTGCTGTCAATCTTCCTGACTGTATCGCCGGGGAAAAGGATAGCCGCACCCTTACATTCGTATTCTTCGTCGTAATCAATATGACACTTCTTAACGACATTACCGTCATTGGTACCGTGCCTCTTCAAACTACCAAGGTCACATTTGGCTTTGCAGTAGACCTGCGCATTGTTCAGCCGCTTGTACGTTCCGTCACCGATGACCTCGACAAGCCACCCATCTAACATGTTGTAGGTGCCTTCGCATCCGTAATAGGCCTTACACTTGTAGACAACCGCATGGGGGTGTTGATGGCCATTCCCGGAGATGTGCTGCAGTCGCCCCTCACCGGAATTGCAATTCACTTCGCAAAAGTGCTGTCCAGTCCCGCCTACCTGCCAGGTTTGCTCTGGATCACTGGATACAGGAACTGAATGCTTGGTGACAGAATCACCCGGTCGCAATTGAGCCGTACCGCTACACTCTTCGAGCTCCAAATGGGCATAGGCTTGCGTCGTTGATCCTAGCGTAGCGAATGAAAACGCCACTAGAAAAGTGGTTACCAGGTTTCTTATAGTCTGCATCAAAAATTCGCCTTCTATTAGTGAGGTCCACCCCACGTTATTCCCGCAATGCCTCACCCAAACGATAGACTGTGTGAGGCTGCCCAATCTGCAGTTAGAAACAGCTAATCCACCAAAGAGAGTCAAATAAATTTATAATTCAATTTATAAATTTCAGGTCCTTTCCGCTCGAAAGTGGGCTTTTTCGGCGTCATGATCTTAGAGCCAGCCATAATGATGTTGGATAACGTCAAGGAGGCCGTCATTATGGGTTTTTTCCCAATCAAACGAATACCTTAGGGTATGCGGGTCAGATCGAAACCGACTCGCAATGTCTGGCGCAAAAACTCATAAACCTCGCGCCTTCGACACCCATTCAATTTAGCGTCGAATAAAGCCGGGTAGAACCAGCTCCGCAAAGTCCCCTTCCCGGGATCAGGCAGGTGGAAGGAGGAGCGATGAGCCCGACAAGACCACCACGATCAACAAGGCTCCCGCCATTGCAAAGTTGATGCCCCGCTGTGCTCGTGCAGACAGGTTCAAAGCATGCAACTGCACCCCTGCCCAAAGCCACAACAAATGGATCGGTAGCCAGAACGCGTTGGCAATCAGAATCTTGGTGATGATCTCGAAAAGGAAGGCATCTGGCGCGTAGTTGAAGCCGGTGAACAGTGACGTCATGACCGCGTAAGCCTTGGGGTTTACGGTCTGGATCAGAACTCCGCTCCAAAAACCCGGAGGCCGCTCCGACTGCACAAAGGCGATTTTGGTTCCTGCAAAGGCAATTTTTGACGCCAGATAGAGCAGGAACAGCAGCGAGGCTGCCACCAACACGAAACGCAACCATGGCGCGGACAGAACGACGGCTGACAGGCCGGTAATGACCAACAGCATGATCAGGTTCGCGCCGACCAGCAGGCCGACAACGTAGCTGATCGACCGCCGAAACCCATAGCTGGCACCAAAGCCAGCCGCCGTAAGGACCGCTGGACCCGGCGTGATGATCAGGAAGAAGACCGCAAGGGTAAAGCTCAACATTCCGAAACCCGTTCCTTTTTCCTGAACATTGACGCGGCTACCTCTTAGCCAAGTTTATCACACTCACCATCGAAGCCGCTCAGAAAACCGGCCAGGCGTCCGGCTTAAGCAGGCGGGCAAAGCGGTATTTGTTGTACTGAAAAAGTAGGTTAGCGTTCAACCATGTTACGGCGCCTGCTGCGCGCTGCAATCAGGATACCGAGCCCATGACTCACGATAGCGAACTGCAAGCCTATCTGACCGCCCATCCGGAAACCCGGTTTGTTGATGCCATTATGTTTGATCTCTGCGGAACGGCCGTAGGCAAGCGCCTGCCGGTGCGGGAGGCGGAGAAGTTGTGGACTTCGGGCGTGGCGTTTTGCGCAGGTATCAGCACGCTGGACGCTTTGGGGACGAGTTGGGACGTCCACGGTATTGGCTTTTCTGATGGCGATCCGGATGCAACCAGCTTTCCCGTTCCAGATACGCTCGTTCCGGTGCCCTGGGCGGATGTTCCAACCGCGCAGGTTCAAATTGCTCCAGCCCCACCACCGCACGAGAGCCATTGGTGGTTCGACCCCCGCTCGATCTTAAGAAGTGTGGTGGAGCGGTATTCTGGCCTCGGCTTGCGTCCCGTCGTTGCGAACGAATTGGAGTTTTACTTCATCCAAACTGGTCGCGATGAGGACGGCAAACTGATCCCCGCGCAAACCGACCGGCCCGGTCGTTCCGCGGCCGCACCGCGCGTGCTGGCCTTTGACAAGCTCGACGAGTGGTCGAAGATTCTTGCAGAGATTGATCACGCTGCCCAGGTCCAGGGCGTGCCAGCCGGTGCTTCGACTGCAGAATACGGCGGCACTCAGTTCGAAGTGAACCTCAGCCACGGCGACGACCCCGTTCTTGCCTGCGACCAGGCTTTGATGCTCCGCCGCATTGTCAAAGGTGTTGCGGCCAAACACGGTCTGGATGCCACCTTCATGTCGAAACCGTTCGGCGAGCAATCCGGTTCGGGACTGCACGTGCACGCGAGCTTGATTGATGCGCAGGGGCAAAACATTTTTGACGACAGCCGCACCGACGGCGACCTGCGCATGGGACAGGCCATCGCCGGTCTCCAGGCCACCGCCTACGAGGCCATGGCCCTGTTTGCGCCGAACCTAAACGCCTTCCGCCGCTTCGAGCCTGATCAGTTCGTCCCCGTTAACAACGCCTGGGGCTACAACAACCGTTCCGTCGCCTTTCGCATTCCCGCAGCGCAAGGGCAGGCACGACGGATCGAACACAGGATCGCTGGAGCTGAAGCCAACCCTTATCTGGTGATGGCTGCAGTCCTCGCCGGCATGCACCACGGATTGACGACACAGCTCTCCCCGTCCGATGCGTCAACGGGCAATGCAGGCGCGGAGGTCGATGCGGACATGCCGCTACGGTTATGGACCGCGCTGGATCGATTGGAAGGATCCAGCCTGCTGGCTAACTACCTCGGCGCCGACTACCCAAGCGCCTACGCCGCCATCAAGCGCGCAGAGTTCGAAGCCTTCATCGCGGAAATCCTGCCCCGGGAATACGACTGGTATGTCTGATTCTCAAAACCCCAGCGTTTTGCCTCACGTTCGTCGGGTTGGTGATGTCTCGTTCTGGTACGCCGACCACGGGATGCCGCAGCAGCGTCGTCAGGCTCTCAGAAGCGAAGTTCATGCCGATGTCGCTATCATTGGCGCAGGATTCACAGGGCTATGGACCGCCTACTACTTGCGCCAGGCAGCGCCGGAACTCCGGGTGGTGGTGGTGGAGAAGGAGTTTGCAGGCTTTGGCGCATCCGGTCGCAACGGCGGCTGGTGCATGGGCACTTTTGGCTGGGATCACCAGCGCTTCGCCAAAACCCATGGTCGGGCGCGCGTCCTGGACATGGTCAAGGCACTCGAAGGCACCGTTTCAGAAATTGCACGGGTATGTGAGCGCGAAGGGATCGACGCCGACCTCAGACCCACCGAAGAACTGATCCTCGCCACCAACCCCTCACAACTTGAGCGCCTGCAAACAGAAATTGATGATCGCCGGACTTGGGGTGATGCTCATCGGCTGCGTGAGTTGAGCGCCGACGAAGTGCGGCAGCGGATCAACGTCCCCGACGTTCTGGGAGCCGTGACAGTCGGCGGTATGCTGCGGGTGCAACCGGCCAAGCTGGTTCGAGGGCTGGCCGATACCGTTGAGCGGGCCGGCGTAACGATCTTCGAAGATACCGACGTGCTGCGCTATGCCTCGTCTCGGGTCACAACCGCGCAGGGCGTGGTGCACGCCCCCATTATCCTGCGCGCCACCGAAGGTTTCACAGCCACCTTGCCCGGGTACAAGCGAGATTGGCTACCGGTCAACTCAGCCCAAATCGCAACGGTCCCTCTGCCGCCTGAGGCGTGGGCAGAAATCGGATGGGACGGGCATGAACTGATCGGGGATATGGCCAATGGCTATTGTTACTGCCAACGAACCCGCGAAGGCCGCATTACCGTTGGCAGTCGAGGCGTGCCCTACCGGTTTGGGTCGAACATGGACCGCAACGGCGAGCCAGACCCGGTCACGATTGACCGTCTGACTGACATTCTCAAGAAACACTTTCCGGTCGCCGCTCGGTATCCGATCGAGCATGCATGGTGCGGCGTCGTAGCGGTGCCACGAGACTGGTGCCCAACGGTTGGCCTGGACCGGGAAACCGGCCTTGGCTGGGCGGGGGGCTATGTTGGAGAAGGTGTTTCAACGTCCAATCTCGCCGGGCAAACGCTGGCGGATCTGGCATTGGATCGGGCCACGGATCTAACGACTTTGCCGTGGGTCAACCGGAAGGTGCGTCGCTGGGAACCAGAGCCAGTTCGTTGGCTTGGAATCCACGCCATGTACGGTCTGCTCAACGCGGCGGATCGCCATGAGACCAGGCGCGGCACGGCGGCAAACGGGCTGGCGCGATTGGGAAAGTGGATAGCGGGTCGCTGATGAATGAAGTGAACTGGTCCCTGCCGATCCGACAGGGACCAGAACTCAATTCAACGCATTACCATTAATCGTAGCAACGCAGGTGGGCGCGGGATGCGCGGTTAACGAAGGCATTGCCTTGGTTATCCTTGACCCGACGCAAGGAAGGGATTGCGCCTTCAAGACGGACAAAGGCTTTGAGGCCTTCGTGTTTGTTGTGCAGGGTCAGGATACAACCATGGGGAACAACAACGGATGCAATGGCGTTGTTCATCCGGCCCGAAAGCTTAACGGCACGGCCCTGAGGAATGACCATGGACTTACCTTGATAGGATGTACCAGTGTACACGATGGCTTCGTGAGTGCCGGGCACAACGTAATCATCTGCGCCCGCTGGAACACCCAAACCAAAGGCGGCTACGACGGCAAACAAGCCTGCGGTGATTGACTTCATCTCTTCATCTTTCATTTAAGCGGTGAACAAACTATTTCGAGTTATAAAAAGAAATATCGAAATATTTTTCGCCTTTTTGGGTCAAAACAAAGATTCTGAGCGGTTAAAGATCGCTTAAGAAATCATAGGTTCCAACCGAGACGCTCCAAATTTTGAGTCATTGGAATTCATCAACTCCTTTGAGCTGACGGGCGGACGCTAGCGATGCCATAAATTCGAGTCTACAAACATGAATTAGAAAAGCGCTACTTTAGGTAATGATACTAAAATACAGTTATATTTTTTAATGGCAAAATGCGATTCCCCTTTCAGTTATATGACTGCATG
>PAHJ01000013.1 GCA_002705565.1 Geminicoccus sp.
CGCGGCTTCAACGACTACCTGCCTAAGGAAGGCATCGATGCGCTCTACGTGGTCTTGGAGCGCTTTTAGGGTGAAAGCACCAGCGAGACCACAAATCCAGCCAAAGCCACTCCCATCAAGCGGTTAAACCACACGATGCGCTGACCTACATTCAACCAGTCCCGCATCAGAGCGCCTGCGACCAGCCAGGCTGTATTAAAAATCGAGGTGGTTGCCATGATGATAAGGGCGGCCGTCAGGGCGCCGCGCAGGTCGATGGTCTCCGTCACCATGACGCTGGAGGTTACGGTTACGGCCATAGACCAGACCTTGGGATTGACCCACTGGAATCCAGCCATTTTGATAAAGCCGATGGGGTCGCTGGCTTGGGCCGTGGCGAGGGTTCTGGTCGTTGCCACCTGCCAGGCGAGGTAGAGTAGGTAGGCTGAACCGGCTATTTTCAGGATGGTTTTGATCAGAGGCACCGCCTGAAAGACAGGCCCAAGCCCCAGACCAACACAGAGCACCAGTACCGGAAAACCCACCACAATCCCCAGCAACATGGGCAAAGACCGACGAAAACCGTGCTGGACCCCCGAAGCTGCGAGCAGGAGGTTGTTCGGTCCCGGTGTCACTGTCAGCAGCGACATGGTGACAAAGACAATCAGCAGTTCAGTCATGGCTTCCCTTGCACGCAGGTTCCGGCGGTGGAGACTGCGAGACAGGACCACGACTGGCATCCGCGCACCAGAGCAAAAGGACCGCTCCGAAACAGCAAACGGGCCTCCCGTCCTCGCCGCAGCGAAAACAGGAGGCCAGCGTTTGGTTAATAAAAAGGGGAACGGAGGTACCGTTCGGCTGGCGGCTCAAACCGCCAGCACGCGCCAATACATTGGGTGCTGGGCATCACTCAAAAAAAGGCTGGCATCTCCGTTCCCTGCTTCAAGATCTGGTCAGCAAGGAACGAGCGGTTGCTGACCGGATGGCTAGAACTTCGCGATTGCGTTGACGAACACACCTTGCTTGTCGAACGAAACGTTCGTCAGGTTGTCGTCAAAGGAACCAAAGTTATAGCCACCACCAATCTTGAAGTTGTCCCCAAGGTGTCGGTATACCGCCGCAAGTGCACCGAAGCGGGTGGCACTTTCGCCAGAGTTGCCGACGTTGCCCTGCCACATCACGCGGCCTTCGAGCAAAGCGTCCCAATTCTTGACGACGTGCCAGTCGACGCGGCCAACCACAAGGTGGATGTTGGAGCCGTACCAATCGGCACAGGACCGACAGGACGTCACCTCGCCTACTTTCACACCGTATTTCGCACCAACGTCGAAGTTGTTCGAAATCTGGTAGATCGCATCGGCTTCACCGACCAGAGAGCGCTGACGATAGCTGGCAACGCCACCGCCGGTTTCTTCTGCAGTATCAGCCTGAGTCCGCGTTGGCAGATCATAGAGTGAGGTTGCGCGAACCAGGAAGTTCAGGCGGTCGTTGTCGATCGGGCGGTAGGCCGCACCAATCGACGCTTCGAGGAAGTTTCCATCTTCGAAGTTGCCGTTAAACTCCGAGAACACAGCCGCCGCGTTGGCCACCAGACGCCAGCTCGGCGAAACCTTCGCTGAGGCGTTGCCTTTGAGCGCGTATGTAGAACGCGTGTCATTGGAACCGTTTTCGTCCGTGTCGGCTGAGCTTTCCTCCCAGCGGTATTCACCCACGCCGCCAAAGGACAGGCCGTCCTTGTTGTACTGCGCTCGCAGGGTTGCCGCTCGACGGTTGAGGAACGGATTGTCTTCCCCCGCGTCGGCAAACTGGTTTTCGCGCACTTGACCGGCTTCTCCCGTCACACCGAAAGTGACAGCCTTGCTCATGGCATAGTCCACCCCAAAAGCGTGCTGCAAGGTGTTCACCGACGTACCAGCGTGCGAAATGCGCTCGCTGACATGGAACTTCACGCCGTTATTGAAGCGTGCATTGGCGCCGAAGTTCATCGTACCGCCTAGCTGCCCCTGTCCGGTGCCTGCATTGGTCTGGTTGGTCAGTTCATAGGCTGCATTCAGGCGAATGTAGTCATTGACGGTGACGTCTGTACCGACCGACGCGAACAGATTGTCCGACGCCGTGCTTTCACCGCCTGTGTCGAAATTGGTGCCAACCTGGGCGTTCAGGCCAATATTTTCGGTGATCTGTGCCGATCCACGGAAGCCCACCTTGCCCTTGTTGACGTCGCTGGCGTTCTGCAGGTCGTACTGGCCGAACAAGCCAGCGCTGTAGTCGCCAAATGTTGCGCCGATATCGCCGCCCAACGTCGTGGACTGCGCCGTCTGTACACCGGACGCCTCAGCGTCAGAGTATCCCAGACCCACGCCGGCCTTGATGTTGCCAAAGCGGAACTTGGCATCAACGTTGGCGCGGCGATCCTGCACCTCATCAGTTGTGTTATTGGTCTGATCATAGCGGGCCGACAGACTAACCGGTCCCATCGGCGCGGAGACAGAGCCGCCAAACTGGTTGATGTCATCGGCTGTGTAGGAACCCGATCCGGCAAAACCCGCATTTCGATGTTGGAAATAACCGGTCGCACGACCATTGAAGTCAACCCCAAGATCAGCAGCAGCAACCGAGGCTTCCAGCCGATAGCCGAGCTCGCCTTGCAACCCATTGTTCGGGTTTACCAGGATTTCGACATCATCACCGACTTGCGTGCCCGACGATAGATCGGCTGCTTCAACGGTATCATCGATGGAAGCATCCCAACCGGCAAAGTCGCCAATCAGCTCAATATCATTGCCCGTCAACGTGAAATCCGTGCCCTCGGTCAGGGTCTGACTGCCGCTTTCTTCTCCGCTGACAGGGTGCCGCGAAACAAGGGTAACAGTCAGGTCTTCGAGGTTGGTCAGATCCCCCACGATGGCAAGCGTGCCGCCCGTTGGGATCAGCGTCTGAAGCGCTGCCGGGGAGGTGTTTTCGTTGACAAAATAACCACCATCCAACGACCCGTATGAGACGTAGGGATCGCCGTTGGATTGGGCAATTTCACCTCGGATATAGGTGGAGCCGCCCAGGGAAACTGTCGCGTCCGCTTGCAGAAGTTGCTTGTCGATCAGGCCCCGCTGGTCGCGTATCGCCGTGGCACCAAGATTGACGTATTTGCCCAACCATGCCGAGGCACGTGCACCATAGAACAGGTCGGAAAAGTCTGCGCCTAGGGGCGAGTACTCGTACTCCGAGACAAGGTAGACCTCGTCACCGGCTGATGCGGTCCCGTAGGTAACAAGAAAGCCGTCGTCTGCGGTTGATGGCAGAGGTTCGAACAGGATGACCCGACCCTGAATGTAGTCGATGTCATAGTCTTCACCGTAGACCAGCTCGCGCCGCTCTTTGACCATGTTGTTGAACGGATCGCGGACTTCAACGCTCAGGCGTTCGCCGCCTACGGTCAGATCCTGGTAGGACAGGAAGTAAACCGAGTTGCCGGTCCCGCGGAAATCATCGCGGTGCGGCACCGTCCCCTGCTGGGCACCAAAGGCGTCCAAAGATAGGTAAGCATCGCCGTTATCATTCGCTTGCTCGGTGCGGAACTTAAGCTGCGCGCCGTAGAGGGAGCGATTGATCTGTGCGAAGTCTGTGCCTGAGATATTTGTGGAGAAATTACCCCACAGAACGTGGCTGTTGCCCCGTTCCACTTTAGCATAGAACTTCCCTTGCGACGGGGTCTCGTCCTTGATCGAGGAATCGTCACCAAAGGTCGTGTAGGTCCGGTTGTCGTCGATACGCTCCACCAGCGAGGACGCGTCCTTGTCCAGCAGGTTGGTGAAAATATCCTGAACGGAAGCTTCACCGGTATCGGCTTGCGCGGTGACGAAGACATCACCCATGACCTTGCCCTTTAGGAAACCGGCCAAACGGGCGTTGGTAAAGACGTTTTCACCAAAACCACCGTTCTCTCCGACCAGTTCCGTCGGACCGGAAACCGATGAGGTTCCGACTGTAAGATCACCCAGTGCGACATAGAAAAAGTCGCTGTCCGGGATGTACAGGTTACGCTGGAACTCTAAGCCGCGCTTGTTGTTGTCGAGCACAGCGATGGTCACATTGTGCGAACCTGCGGGTAATACCTGTTCAGTGACGAACTTGCCCTGCCCATCAACTGGCACTGGCAGGCCCAGCACATAAACCGTGCTGTTGGCTGGGACATTCTCGCCGAAGACAGTCACGGTACCGCCGCCCACAGCGATATTTGACTGAGCCAGTGAGTTTCGTCCGTATCCAGCTTGTTGCACGGGAGGGTTATCCTCCTGGCCGTGATCATCGGCGAACAGCTTGAGCTGATGTGCGCGAGTCTCATCGAAGCGGTTGTCTTTGTTGTAGATACGTAAGACGTATTTCAGGTCCGTCTCTGTATCGTCCGGAATCTTCCAACCCACCGATCGACCTGCTGGAATATCGAGGACTTTAAGGGGTTGGCCGTCCCGCGCTGCTGAGGCTGCAAAAATGCGAACTTCAGCGCGTTCAATGAAGGCACCATAGTTCCAGTAAGGCGTGAAAACCACTTCCTCACCAACTTTGGCACCCGCCTTGTTCGACTGGATATTTGCTGACTTATCAAGCTTAAGGCCGTCAAAGGTCAACTGCACATCCATGCGATCCAAGGCAACATCAACGGTGCGCTGATCATCTTCGGCCGTGCCCAACGAGCCGTCGATCGGTACACCGTCAACAGAAATAAGGAATGGAACTCCATTCGGAATGTCACGGCCACCGTCTGGTGCCGCTTGCTCCGCATTGGGTGCTAAAGGGGACAAATTAATCCCGTTCTGCGCACCGGCAGCGGACGCATAGGCCAAAAGGCCTACCGAGAGCAACGCACTGGTTGACACCAGCCGCACTCTGCGGGTCCAATAATTAGACACAATCATTACTCGTTCCTCGCCGCTATATTGCGACTTAATGATTTTTATTGCTTAGGATAGCTTGCGAGGTCGCAGCATAATTGTGCCCCTCGTTGCCATCTCTTTTGGCTTAGAATCGAAGGTCATGGCGCAATGGGTGTGCCATCTTCTTGCTGCTGAGTTCTTTTGTTGGAAATTCTTAGGCAATAGAGATGAAAGTTAGTTTGCAGTGCGGCAAGCTAGTGGTTCGTTCGGCAAAATCTGAAAATTAGAGAATATTCATGATATCTCATAAAAGTACGTTACTGGAGACTGAAAGCGCTTTTGATGTTTTGGCGCGCGCGCAGACCCTAATTTCAAACGGGCGGCGCATAATTAATCTTGGTATCGGACAACCCGACTTTAAAACCTCACCGCATATTGTTGAGGCCGCAATTAAGGCTCTCAAAGACGGCCACCATGGATATACGCCAGCGCCGGGTTTACCGGACCTAAAAGAAAGCCTGGTGCAGTACTACTACAGGCATTTTGGCCAGGCGGTTGACCCCGCGAATATTCTGGTGGTGCCGGGTGGGAAAGTGACCATGGCCTTTGCAATGATGCTGTTGGGTGAGGCGGGCCGGGATATTCTTTACCCCGATCCCGGTTTTCCGATTTACCGCTCCATGGCAGCCTATAGCGGTGCAAGGGCTGTACCTTATGCCGTACACGAGGATTTGGGCTTTAGCTTCAAGGCCTCTGAAATTCTGAGCAAAGTCACACCGGACACGCGCCTGATCATCCTCAATAGCCCCGGCAATCCCACCGGTGGGTCTAATCTCGAATCAGAAGTGTGTGAGTTGGTCGCTGGGCTGGACCGCTTTCCCCAGTGTGCCGTGTTGTCGGACGAAATCTATTCTCGCCTGCATTTTGACGGGGCTCAGCACCAAACATTGCTGCAGTTCGAAGGGCTGCGTGACCGGCTTATCGTGCTCGACGGGTGGTCAAAGACCTATGCCATGACTGGCTGGCGATTGGGTTGGGGTATCTGGCCGGCGTCGATGATCGGCCCGGCAACGAAGCTGGCGATCAACATCCACAGCTGCGTCAACGCACCTGCGCAATTTGCCGCTCAAGCAGCATTGGATGGTCCGCAAGATGCTGTCGATGAGATGCGTCAGGCGTTTCAGGACCGCCGGGATCTGGTTCATGGCCGTTTGAACGCCATGCCAGGTATCAGTGCCGCCAAACCCAAGGGCGCGTTCTATGCCTTCCCTAACATCAGCGCGCTGGGGCGGTCATCGAAGGACGTGCAGGACACGTGGCTGCAGGAGTTGGGCATTGCAACCATAGCCGGGACGTCCTTCGGCGACGCAGGCGCTGATTACATCCGCCTGTCGTTCGCCAACTCGTTGGACAACATCACCGAAGCGCTAGACCTGATCGAAGCCTGGATTAAAGAGCTTTGATGCGGCCTGCGGCACGGCCCTGGGGCCGGTCGGTCAGCTGAACATTGAAACGATCACCAGGGCGGGGCGGGTCTAGATCCGCTTGCGCCAGAGCTCTGCTGTCAAAGAAGACATCCTGGGTCGTATTGGCGTCGCTGGTCACAACGGCAAAGCCGTAACCTTTGGCAAAGTTGAAGAACTTAACCTCGGCTTCGACCCACTCAACACTATTGAGTTCGTCGTTTTCGCCTTCGATCTCTTCGATGTTGAGCAGTTCAGAGACAACGAGGCCCTTGGGCCCTTCTTCGAGCAGGACTTCAACGCGCGTCCCCTCCTGAAGCCAGCGTTTACCGCGTTTGGCCAGGACGCTCGCATGCAAGAGCGCGTCTGCTTTTGTTTCACTGGGGGTTACAAAACCGAACCCTTTGGTCGGGTTAAACCATTTAACGACTGCTGGCATTCCTGCCGATTGATCGGGGATCATTGATCTACTACTCCAAAGCCACGTAATTACTATGGCTTTGGATTGTTACGACTGTAGTGAGCTGACTTTGACTGCTTCTAAAAACCGCAGTTCCTTCATGCAATGAGCAAAATATAGGCAGAGAAGGCTGTTGAAACATAGAACAAAAACGGTCCATACTCACATTATGGCAGATGTCGAGCATGAGAGACCGTCAGATGGTCCGAGTCAGCCCAAAGTTGGTTTGGGGTTGGGGTATGGTATTTCGAGGGTGGATATCACCTCTCGCATATTACGTGGTGTAATTGGCCATTTTCATGCGTTGGGATGGTCAGTTCTTCCAGAATTCACCATACCAAACGGAAGAAGAGTCGATGTAATGGCGCTGTCGACTAAGGGTCAATTTTGGGCAATCGAGATCAAATCCTGCCTCGATGACTACCGCGTCGATCAGAAATGGCACGAATATTTAGGTTTTTGTGATCGTTTCAGCTTCGCGGTCGATCCGGATTTTCCCCAGAACCAATTACCGGCAGACGTCGGGCTCATTCTCGCCGACAATTTCGAAGCGTTTGAAATGCGGCCACCCCGTCAGTCGGACCCTCTGCCCAGTGCCAGGCGGCGTGCTTTGCTGATGAAATACGCAACAAACGCCGCGGACCGTCTGGTCCGCGAGCGCTCTTTGCTCTGAATTCAGCGTGTACCTGCTACACCCGAGGGGCGTATTTGTTGAGGATCCGCTGCAAAGTCCGGCGGTGCATTCGCAGACGCCGTGCTGTTTCCGAGACATTGCGGTCACACTGTTCGTAAATGCGCTGAATGTGCTCCCAGCGGATCCGGTCCGCTGTCATCGGGAACTCCGGGGGTGGAGGCAGCAGTCCGTCGCCGGACAACAGGGCCGCTTCAATCACGTCAGCATCCGCTGGCTTGGGCAGGTAGTCGTGCGCCCCCAGCTTTACTGCGGAAACAGCCGTGGCAATGTTACCGTAACCGGTCAAAACTACCACACGGCTGTTAGGCCGCGCTTCGGTCAAGGCCGTCACAACATCCAGTCCGTTGCCGTCATCGAGCCTCAGATCCACTACGGCAAAGGCTGGCGGGCTCAGGGATGCCGCCTCTTTACCGTCCTGAACCGTGTTGGCCGTCACGGGTTCGAAACCGCGCCGCTCGAGAGCACGCGCTAAGCGTTCGGCAAAGCGGGTGTCGTCATCAACGATCAGTAAGCTTCGATCTACGTCGCCCTGGAGTGCCGTAGCTTCTGTCGTATCTATGGGGATTATCGCAGACATTTGGTCATCTCTTGGTTCTCCACACCCTTTTTTGTGCCGTCTCTGGCGGGGTGGAAATTAACTTTCATCGGTTAAACTATGTCGGTTCCACTCAACAGCAACCGATGCGCCACCTCTGCGACGATTTGTAAAGTCTACGCTCGCGCCCGTGTGCTCAAGCAATGTCCGCGCGATGAACACGCCCAAGCCCATACCGCCTTCTTTTCCAGCCTGCTGAAGCGAGCGTTTGGCGCGGGTTCTGTTGCCGCTGCCCTGGACGTAGGGTTCACCCAGGCGTCCAAGCACCGCCGTATCGAAACCCGGTCCATCATCATGGATCAGGATTTTCAGTGTATCGACGGTCCAGGTGGCCTGTAGCGTGACTTCAGACTCCGCAAACTGGATCGCGTTCTGGATAAAGTTACCCAGACCATGGATCAGTTCTGGGCGTCGGGGGATGGTGGGTTGGTCCAGCAAGGATACGTCCACCTCGTCCATATCCGCAGGCGCACGGTCATCGTCGTCCTCGTGGATCGGGTCAGCGATGATGGTGACGGTGACGCGGTCCTGCTGATGGGGATGCGCGGCGACTTCGAGCAGCGTTGAAACCGGCAGGTGATGATAGGGGTCATCGCTGTCTGGTGGACCGGCGTTGCGCTGCTCCAGCTCCACCAGAATGTCCCGACACCGTTTGGTTTCCTGCACCAGCAATGCGGCATCTTCGGCTTGTGCTGAACCCGGGGGCAGGTCGTGTAGCAGTTCCTTGGAGACGACGGCGATGGTGGAGAGCGGCGATCCCAGCTCGTGTGCCGCGGCGGCCGCCAGCCCTCCCAAGGCCGACATCCGCTGTTCTCGAACCAGGGCCAGTTGCGAGGCTGTCAGGGCTTCGGACATATCCCGCGCCCGCTGTGCCAGCCAGGACACGTATAGTGCTACGAATAAAATCGAAAGCACCAGCGACGCCCACAGCGCCCCGATGAAGGTAATGGGGAATATTACCGGCACGTTCGACCAGGGCAGGGGTAGGGAATTCAGCGCCAGCAAGGTCACGATGGAAATCGCCAGAAAGGCCAGAATCGATGTCGTTGTCCGCTTTAGGATCGACGCGGACACGGTGACGGGTGCGAGGATGATGATGGCAAAGGGGTTGGAAACACCGCCGGTTAACCACAGCAGCAGGCCCAACTGCACCAGATCCCAGGCCAGATAGCGCCCAGCCTCCTCATCGCGGAGCCATAGCGCGTCACGCCCCAGCCGACGCCGGCGTTGCCAGGCCCATATGGTGACGGCGATATTGACGCTGATCGGCACCATGGCGAGACCCAAGGGCAACTGGAAGCCCATTGCAAAATACACCACCAGTACCGCAGCCGCCTGTCCCGCTATCGCGATCCAGCGCATGGCGGTGACAATACGGAACGAAACCAATCCGCGCGTGGCTTCGAGTTGGTCGGATACGCCGTTGAGGGGCTTTGTGACTGTCATGTCCCTAAGCTGTCAGGATTTGCGGAAAAGAAAAGTGCGCTAATGGACGCTCTCGCTGACACCGGCATCTTCGAAGGTCGACATGCCGCGGTGCAGATTGCAGGCCGAGCGCACCATTTGCGCGGCGAGGGTCGCGCCCGAGCCTTCACCCAAACGCATCCCCAGCTGCAAAATCGGCTTCTTACCCAGACGCGTCAGCACGTCAGCGTGTGCCCCTTCGACGGAAAGATGACCCGCAAGGCAGTGGTCGATCGATTCCGGTGCCCAGGCGTGCAGGCAAGCCGCCGCTGCGCAACAGATGTAGCCGTCGAGCACCACCGGAACCCGTGCCATTTGCGCGGCCAGGATCGCACCAGCGATGCCAGCTATTTCCTGCCCGCCCAGGCGCGCGAGCACGTCCAGCCCGTCAACCACCGCATCACGGTGCAGGGCAACACCTTCTCGCACGACGTTGATCTTGTTCGTTAATGCGTCGCCCTGAACACCAGTCCCCGGTCCGGTCCAATCTTCGGCATCACCACCATAGAGCGCATGGTAAATGGCAGCGGCGGACGTGGTGTTGGCGATGCCCATTTCGCCGAGCATGAGCAGATCGATACCCGGTTCGACCGCCATCATGCCGTAGGACATGGCCTGGGCGCATTCCTCATCCGACATGGCCGGTTGCTTGGTGAAGTCCTTGGTGGGCTGGTCCAGGGCCATTTCATGGACCATCAGATCGCCATCCAAGTCGGCAACCAGCTGGTTGACCGCTGCGCCGCCCACCTGAAAATTCTGCACCATCTGTGCCGTGACTTCTGCGGGAAAGGCAGAAACACCCAGTGCGGCAACGCCGTGATTGCCGGCAAATACGGCGGTGCGCGGGTGATTGACGGTGGGCATAGCCTTTCCCTGCCAGCCGGCCATAAAGATCGCCAGGTCTTCGAGATCCCCGAGCGCGCCTGCAGGCTTGGTCAAAATGGCATTACGGGCAAGCGCTGCATCCCGCGATACTTCGTCGATGCCGGGCAGTGATTTCCGCAAGGCCCGAATTTCCGACAGGGATGCGATGGGGTTTTGATCAGTGGTCATGGATTTAACTTCGCGCTAAAGCGGTGAAAGGAAGGAATCGTCAGGTCAAAGAGGTATAACGGATGGGATTCAGACAAGCAGTAGGAGGCCTGAGCATCAGCTTTGCGTTTCTGACGCGCATTCCTCTGCCATCATTTCTTTTCCGCGACCATATTGCCGTTTCCCGCGCCGCCTGGGCCTTTCCGCTGGTCGGTTTGATCGTTGGATTGGCGCAAGCAGCGGCATTGGGCCTCCTGGCCGGTCTGGGTTTGCACGCAGTTCTGGTCGCTGTACTGGTGCTGGGTGGTTCGATCCTGCTCACCGGGGCCATGCATGAAGATGGCCTGGGCGATGTCGCGGACAGTCTCGGTGGTGGCACCCGAGAGCGGAAACTCGAGATCATGAAAGACAGTCGCCTTGGGACTTTTGGCGTGTTGGCGCTGGTCCTGATGGCTGCACTTAAGCTCACGCTGTTCGCGGTCTTGGCAGATGGCGCGAGTTGGGGGCAGGTCCTGGCCGTTCTTATCGGGGCGAGTGTGGTTTCACGGGTGCTTATGACGGTGGTCTGGGCGCTGCTTCCTGCGGCCAACGTAACCGGCCCGGGGGCTGACCGACCCACGCTGGTCATTGCGCTGATCGCGCTCGCCATTGGTTGCGCCATTTTTATGCTGCTGGTCCCGTTGCAGGGGGCTGTGCTGCTGGCTGGGGCCGTGAGCGCAGCTGTGGTTGCGCCTGCCTTCGCCATTTTTGCAAGGTGGCAATACGGTGGTGTCACTGGCGATGTCTGTGGGGCGACCCAAATGCTTTCTGAGCTGGCCTTCTATGGCGCAGCCCTGTCACTATTGGCCTGAGAAGAGGTGGATAAACACTATGGCGACTGTCACACGTTGGTTCTGGGTGCGACATGCGCCCGTGATAAATCCCGATCACATCGTCTACGGTGCCTCCGACATGCCTGTCGATGTCAGCGAAACCCATATGTTTGCCCCTGCCGCTCGGGCTTTGCCGCGCGGTGACGACGTGGTGTGGCTGACCAGCACAGCGGGGCGTACCCACAAGACCCGCGACGCAATAATCCGCGAAGGCTATCCGCAGATCCAAAGCACCGAAGATGCCCGGTTCGCCGAGCAGGGTCTTGGCGATTGGGAGGGGCTGACTTGGGATGAGGCGCTGCCGGGCGGCGAGCAGCACCCGTTTTGGCACACCACAGCCGAATATCGTCCTCCGCAGGGTGAGAGTTTCATCGATGTCATCGAACGGGTACAGCAGGGCGTGCTCGACTGGACACAGAAGCACCGAGGCCGGGACATTGTCTGTGTGGCCCATGGTGGGGTGATCCGCGCGATGACTGCGATCGCCATGGAGTTGTCACCGGACAAGGCCCTGTCCGTTGGTGTCGATAACTGCTCCATCAGCCGCTTTGATTGGGTCGAATACGGCCCGGACGAGAGCAAGCAGGCCTGGCGGACCGGATACGTCAACCTGAGCCCGCGCAAGCCCTGGGGGTTTGCCAACGGTGCGGCCCTGGACGACCATGAACGCGGCTGAATGTGCATGATTCGGAGCGTAGTTTGCCTGGCGCTGGGTTAGGGAAAATGCCCCGCCACATCGAACGAGCGCCCCGAGCACGCGCCCTCGTAGGAGACAGCAATCATGACGCCCGAAACCAGCATCCACAGCTCCGCAGACCTGTCTCTTGCGCAGCAGGCCACCGAACTCATCGATGCGCGCATTGATGATTTGGCAGGGCCCAAAAGCCTGTCGCTGAAAGTTCTCGCAAGCGATCTGGGAACCACTGCTACGCACTTGCAAAAGGCTTTTACGCGGGTCGTGGGGATTTCGCCCTGGGATTACGGTGCTGAGCGGCGGGCGCAAGCCTTTCGTGCGCACCTGAAGTCTGAGCCCAGGGTCACGGACGCCATTTATGCAGCGGGCTATGGCAGCGCCAGCCGGGTCTACGAGCAAAGCGGCTTTCTGTTGGGCATGTCTCCGGCCTCCTATGCCCGGTTTGGCCAAGGGGCTGAGATCACCTTTGCGATTGTTGACAGCCCGTTGGGACGCCTGATGGTCGGCGCGACGGCGGTCGGCATTTGCTCGTTGGCCTTTGGCGATGATGACGGTTCGCTGACGGCCGACCTCAAGTCTGAGTTCAGGAGCGCGGGTAGAATCAGCCATGATGAAGTCGGCCTGCGCCCCGTGCTGGAAGACGTGGTGGAGCATCTCGAAACCGGCAAACTGCCGAGCAAACGCCTGACGCTGGACGTGCAGGGAACGGCTTTTCAACGGCGCGTGTGGCAGGCCCTGCTTGCCATTCCTGCGGGTGGCGTTCTCTCCTACGCCGAGCTGGGTCTGGAAATGGGCATGGAGGCTGGTCAGCGGGCCGTTGCCAAAGGGTGCGCAACCAACAAAGTGTCCCTGCTGATCCCCTGTCACCGCATTGTCCGCAGCGACGGAGGGCTTGGCGGCTATCGGTGGGGTGTTAAGCGAAAGCAGAGACTTTTGGCTATGGAAACCACTCAAAATGGTGCAGAAGAACGGTAACGAAACGCGCGCCAGCGCTCCACAGATCCGAGATCGACTTGATCGCCAAGACATTGTTTCGCGACCCTGAACATATCGACGTTTCTGGCCGGGCTTTTGACGTTTCCGTCAGCCGTCTGAAGCGGGCTCGAAGGCTGACAATGCGGATCGACACGCACAAGCAGCTGGTGAAGATTTCCGCCCCCTTGCACGTGGAATCCTCGACCATTCGCGCCTTTTTGGCCCGCAATCAAAACTGGCTGGAGCAGCAGGTTGAAAAGCGACCAACCACTCAGGTCGTGCAGGAAGGCAGCCTGGTGCCGTTCCGGGGTGCGGAATACCGCGTCGTGATCGACCCGTCAGTCCGTGAAATCGAGGCCAAAGCGGATGGCGATATGGTTCTGCCGGCGCGCGGGGAGCCCGTTTTGCGGTTGCAGCGGTTTCTGATCGCACAAGCATCCGAAGACCTGCGTGCGCGTGCTGACCGACTTTCGGCGCAGCTGGGCATTCCTTTTCGGTCGCTGCGCGTGCGCGATACCAAGACCCGGTGGGGCAGCTGTTCGTCCAAGGCGGGGCTGAATTTCTGTTGGCGGCTGATTTTTGCCGAAGACGCTGTACGCGAATACGTTGTTGCGCACGAAGTCGCCCACCTCAAGCACATGGACCACAGCCCGGCGTTCTGGGCGCAGTGCGCGGCGCTGTGTCCGGATGAACTGGACATCGAAGCGGCCAAAAGTACGCTCCGGCGGGAGGGCAACGGCTGGCACGCGCTGATTTTTGATGGGTCTGCGGGGCGATGAGACCGGTCGGACAGACTGAAGTCATCGTGCGAAAGGCTGGGGCCGCGGACGTTCGAGCGCTGATATCCTTGGTCAAGCAGTTCGCTGCGGAAAGTGGGGAATTGCCGACGACGGTAACGGACGAACGAAGCCTTTCCAAGGCGCTGAAATACCTCACCTGTTACATTGCTTATCATCAGGGCGAGCCCACTGGCTACGTGCTGGGCATCGAATCACTCGGTGGCCGCGGGTCTGCAACGCCGGAGTTGGCGGGGCATTACCTGGGAGACTTGTTCGTAACCAAAGCCTGGCGAAAACTTGGGCTGGGTCGCGCGCTGCTGTCCGCTATGTTGCAAACCGACACAAGTTGGGGGCCAACGCGCTTTTTGCGGTGGGAAATGTCTACCTTGCCGGAGCAGGCCGAAACGCGCGCGTTCTATGACACCATCCTGCCCGAGCGCCACACGGGTATTCCCTACGTGTGGGAAGCACCAGCGGGTGCCGCTGCGATTTCGCCTGAGCGCTATATGGCCTTTCGCCCCCGCAGGCTCATGACCGAGCAGGCGTGGCTGTCGCTGGAACCCGCCTTTGCGACACAGGGTGGACGCTGGTTCGCGCGGCTGCACGAACTCGCTGGAGCGCACGAGGATTATCCCCGGCTTCTCGATGCTCTGGCGTCCGATGGCTATTCCTACCTGTCGATGGCCGAGGGGTTGGACCTGCCCCACGGCGGCGCTGAACAGATGCTGGACGGGTGCTACCGCCTGGATGACGCTGAAGCCTGTCTGGTGGTTTTTCCGAAAAAATCGACATGAGCGGGGATGTTTGCCGAATTCTTGCCGTAAAGACCCTTGAAGGACAGTTGGATGGCCATTCTAGATGGTTATTAAGCAAGGGAATATCGCGCCAGAATGCTCGACGCACTTCGACAAGGTGAACCGCGTGCCTGGCAGGGCTTTTGTCAGGACCATGCAGGTTTGATTCTGCACGTGGTGCGCCAGACCTTTGGGCGTTACGGCGTGCGGGGGGATCCCCACGAGATCGAAGACGTTGGCCAAGAGGTTTTCATCCGGCTTTCCAAGCAGGATTTTGCCTTGCTCAAGAAGTTTGACCCCCAGCGGGCCAAACTGACGACGTTCCTTCGCGTGGTCGCAAGCTCAGCGGCCATTGACTGGCTGCGCCGTCGTCGGCCTCAATCTGACGACATTGATGATCACGCTGAAGCTCTGGTCGACGAGCGGTCCATGCAGGCTTTCAACGCCGTTGGGCAGCCTGAAACCGCTTTGCAGGCGGTTGAAGCAGAGATCGGTGATGCCGGCCTATCGGACCGGCAGCGCGCTATCCTCAAGCTCATGTTTGACGAAGACATGGACGTCGAGGACATTGCAGCGACCTTGGGAATCGCTGCGCAAACAGTTCGAAGCGCCAAACACAAGGCGCTCACCAAACTGCGTGAGGCATTTGGGGCCAAACAGGAAGCGGGGGCCCGGTTATAAACGCCCGGAGATAAAGATCATGACAAAATCAAGCTCAACACAGCCGAAGAAAACCGTAGAACCGACCGACCTGAACACAGCTTTGCCTGAGGCATTCGACCCCATGGAGATGGCGGCCTTTCTCGACGGCGAAGACAATGCCGAGCTCGCAGAGGCAATGTTGGCCTCCCCGGCTTTGCAGACCGTCGCGCTGGCCGGGTTGGATCGTGCCACAGCCGCAGACGCAGCAACGGCTCAGGCACTGGCCGCCCGTGCTGCGCCCTTGTCGCGCCGCCTGGGCAGTCAGAATGGCTTAGACGCCAAGGTCTGGCTGGTCCGCTTGACCGGTTGGCTGGGGGCGGATTGGCGCAGTGTGACGGCAGGGTTTGCCCTGGGCCTGGTCGGTTTCGGGGTTGGTCTGGCGGGCGGCCTGGGCCTGGGGGACATCGGCATCAATACGGACGACATCCTGATTTCGGCGAGTGCGCTCGACGTGTTCGCGTTCGACACAAGTACTGAGACAACATCCATCTACGCCAGCGACGCCTTCGAAGACGTCTTTGGCAGCATTGAGTAGGGCGGGTCAGATGGCACGGATCCTGGTTATCATCATCATTAGCCTGATTGCCTTGAACATCGGTTTGGGCGCGGCGCTGCTGAAAAGCCGGTCGGACGCAATCACCAGCATTCGAACGCTGGAAAAGGAAATCAACGCGCGGGCTTCGCTGCAAGGTGATCGCCGCGACGGCAACAGGGCTGGCCCGCATGATCAAGACGGTCAGCCCCGCGGGCCGAAGGTATTCAAGCAGGTGCAGGAGCGGCTCAATCTAAGTCCCGAGCAAAGCCGCGCGTTCCGCACCTTCCTCAAGCAACGGCGGGACAGCCGGCGCAACTTTGTGGAGGGCATGGCGGCAAGCGAGGAAGCCCTGCGCGCAGCGCTATTGGGAGAGACGCTTGACCTTGAAAGAGTGATCGCCTTGCGCGAGGAAATCGACGCGCAACAGCGCGATTACAACCGCGCGGCGTTCATGGAAATGGTGGCCTTGGTCGAGACCCTCAGCCAGGAACAGCGGGAAGCCATGCTAGAGATGGCTCGGGGAAGGCCCAACTCGCTCTTGTTCCTTTAGCCGCAGAGGGCTATTCCTTACTGCCCAACGATTTTCTGAGACGGAACAAACGCCATGGACCTCCGTATCGAACGCCAGAGCTTGATGCGCAGTCTTTCCCACGTTCAAAGCGTGGTGGAACGCCGGAACACCATTCCCATTCTGTCAAACGTGTTGATTGAATGCGAAGGCGGTGCGGTGACGCTGACGGCGACAGACATGGACCTGACCATCACCGAAACCACGGGTGCCTCCGTCGCCCAACCCGGTGCTCTTACCGCGCCTGCGCACATGCTTTTCGACATTGTGCGCAAGCTGCCGGACGGCGTCGAGGTTGGCCTGACCAGTTCCGGCGATACAGGCCGGATGACCCTGATGGCCGGTAAGGCTCGGTTTGAGCTGTCTACGCTCCCGCGGGAGGATTATCCTTCGCTCGACGGCGCACCCATGCCGATTTCCTTCGAGATCCCGTCGGAAGAGCTCAAGACACTGATCGAACGCACGCGGTTTGCCATTTCAACCGAGGAAACCCGTTACTACCTCAATGGCATTTATCTGCATGCCATGGGTGAAGGTGCATCGGCGGTATTGCGGGCGGTCGCCACGGATGGCCACCGGTTGGCGCGGTTTGAGACGTCGCTGCCGACAGGTGCGACCGAGATGCCGGGCATTATCGTGCCGCGCAAGACCGTAGGCGAGTTGGCCAAGCTGCTCGATGGCGGAGACGAGAATGTCCGTGTATCGATGTCGGACTCGCGGATCGAATTCCGCTTTTCGGACGTGACACTGTCATCCAAGCTGATCGACGGCACTTTCCCGGATTACGAGCGCGTCATCCCCACAGCGAACGACAAATCCATGACCGTCGACAAGGCCATCTTTGCCCAGGCGGTGGATCGCGTTTCAACCATCGCTTCGGCAGAGAGCCGGGCGGTTAAGTTGGGCGTGTCTTCGGGCCGACTTAACCTGTCGGCCAATTCCCCTGACCGGGGTCAGGCGAATGAAGAAATCGACGTTGAGTACGGCTCAACCGACATCGAAATCGGCTTCAACGCCCGCTATCTGCTTGATATCGCAACCCAACTCTCGGGCGATTCCGCGGAGTTCGTGTTTGCGGACGCAGGCTCCCCAACGCTGGTTAAGGACAAGGACAGCGCTTCTGTCCTCTACGTCCTTATGCCCATGCGCGTCTAAGCGGCGCGCCGGGGAACAGGGAACCATCAACCGTGGAAGCAGGCTCGGTCTGGATCAGCCGCTTGGCCTGCTCACACTTTCGCTCCTACGCGCAGATTGACGTGAGCCTGCCCGAAGGCCCGTTGGCCTTTGTGGGGTCTAATGGCGCGGGGAAGACCAACCTGCTCGAAGCCATCAGCCTGTTCGCGCCTGGGCGGGGTTTACGCGGCGCACCGGCGGCAGAGGTCGCTAGTCGGAACGCTGAGGGCAACTTGCTTAACACCCGTGGGACGTGGGCCGTTTCTGCGACCGTTGAAACACCCCTGGGCGCACGCCAACTGGGGGTTGGACTGGACGCGCCGCTGGGCAAGCGGGTGCTGCGATTGGATGGTAAGAACAAGAACGGTGCAACTGCCTTTGCGGAAATCCTGCCTATCCTGTGGCTGACGCCCGATGACGACGCTCTGTGGCGGGGTCCGGCGCAGGATCGGCGCCGTTTCCTGGACCAACTGGTCGCGGCCTACGACCCAACCCACGTCAGCAACGCCCAGGCCTATGGCCAGGTGATGCGTCAGCGGCTGAAAATACTGCGTGACGCGGTCAAGCGCGATGCCACACCGGATGCGTCCTGGCTGGACAGTCTTGAAGAATCCATGGCCCGTCATGGCGTTGCCATGGCCGCTGCGCGCCGGGGCCTGATGCGCCGTCTTACGGATCGGGTCGCCGGAGGTGTTGGGCCGTTTCCGGGCGCCCGTCTGGGGTTCAAGGCGGGGCTTGAAACGGCTTTGGCCGAGGATTCAGCGCTCGATGTGGAAGACCAGTTTCGGCGCAAATTGGCCGAGGTCCGGCAGCGTGACGGCATCGTCGGCCAGTCTACTGTCGGTCCGCATCGATCGGATCTGGAGGTGCACCACGGCGTTCACGGACGCGAGGCATCGCAGTGTTCGACAGGGGAGCAAAAGGCGCTGTTACTCGCCGTGATTCTCGGACATGCCCAACTGCTTACCGCCGCCCGCCGCCTGAAGCCCATTATGCTGCTGGATGAGGTCGCAGCGCACCTCGATTTGCCCCGCAGAGCCGCTTTGCTGGAAGCTTTGATCCCCTTGGGTGGACAAATATGGATGACAGGTACCGAATCCATAACATTCTGCGAAATAAGCGGTGAAATTGCCGTGTTTTCAGTCCATAATGGCCAAGTAACTCAAGAGAGCTGAAACCCGGTCGCACCATGCGGTGCTCAGACCGGCGCAAGTGGGACGACATGGCAGAACAGCAGCAAGACGAATATGGCGCCGATAGCATCAAAGTCCTTCGCGGACTGGATGCCGTGCGAAAGCGGCCGGGGATGTACATAGGCGATACGGACGACGGGTCTGGCCTGCATCACATGGTCTACGAGGTTGTCGATAATGCCATCGATGAAGCGCTCGCCGGGCACTGTGACCGGACGCTGGTCATCCTGCACGATGACCACTCAGTTTCTGTCCAGGACAACGGCCGCGGCATCCCTGTCGATATCCATGCGGAAGAGGGCGTTTCAGCAGCTGAGGTGATCATGACTCAGCTGCACGCGGGCGGTAAGTTCGATCAGAACTCCTACAAGGTATCCGGCGGTTTGCACGGGGTTGGCGTATCGGTGGTGAACGCGCTGTCCTCCAAGTTGGAGCTAACGGTCTGGCGCGATGGTAAAGAGCATCAGATGACGTTCTCCCACGGTGACGCCGATGGCCCGCTGGCCATCAAGGGCGAGGTGCCGGCGGACCAGACTGGTACACGCATCCGGTTCTGGCCTTCGGGTGGAACCTTTACGCAGACGGTGTTCAGCTACGACATTCTTGAGGCCCGGCTGCGGGAATTGGCCTTCCTCAATTCCGGCGTTCGCATCATCCTGACTGATGAACGCCCGGATACCCCCATTCAGGCAGATCTGTACTATGAGGGCGGCCTGACCGCTTACGTGAAGTATCTCAACCAGGCCAAGCAGTCCTTGGTTCCCGATCCGATCCTGATGACCGCCTCCAAGGAGGGGGTCACTGTGGAAGTGGCCATGGAGTGGACCGACGCCTATCACGAGAACACGCTGTGCTTCACCAACAACATCCCCCAGCGCGACGGCGGCACCCACCTTGCCGGTTTCCGGGGCGCGCTGACGCGGCAGGTGAACGGCTATGCCAACGAAAGTGGCATTGCCAAGAGGGAGAAAGTCACGCTGACGGGCGATGATGCGCGCGAGGGTTTGACCTGCGTGCTGTCAGTCAAGGTGCCAGATCCGAAGTTTTCTTCGCAGACCAAGGACAAGCTTGTGTCCTCCGAAGTCCGCCCAGTGGTGGAGAGCATCGTAAACGAAGAGCTGCAGCGCTGGTTCGAGGAGCATCCGCAGGAAGCCCGCCGGATCGTGCAGAAGGTCTGCGAAGCAGCATCCGCTCGCGAAGCCGCTCGTCGTGCACGCGAACTGACGCGGAAGAAGGGCGGTTTGGACATCAACTCGCTGCCCGGAAAGTTGGCCGACTGTCAGTCGCGGGACCCTGACGTCGCTGAAGTCTTTCTGGTGGAGGGTGATTCTGCTGGCGGTTCAGCCAAGCAGGGGCGCGACCGGAAGTTTCAGGCGATTTTGCCTCTCCGCGGTAAGATTCTGAACGTGGAGCGCGCGCGCTTTGACAAGATGCTTGGCAGCCAGGAAATCGGTACGCTGATCGCGGCGCTGGGAACCGGGATTGGCCGGGAAGAATTCAACGCGGACAAGCTGCGCTACCACAAGATCGTCATCATGACCGACGCCGACGTCGATGGCGCACACATCCGGACGCTGTTGCTGACCTTCTTCTACAGGCAGATGCCGGAGTTGATCGAGCGCGGCAACCTCTACATCGCCCAGCCGCCGTTGTTCCGAGCCAAAAAGGGCTCCTCGGAGACCTACCTGAAGGATCAGGCGGCCTTGGACGAGTATCTGCTGAACGAAGGCCTGAAAGACGCCTTGCTGACGCTTGGTGATGGCAGTCAGCGGGCTGGCGCGGATTTGGCAGACGTCGTGCGCAAGTCTCTCAGCGCGTCACGGTCGGTGACCATGATGGGCCGGATCGTTGGCAGCCCCTTTGTGGTCGAGCAAGCGGGACTGGCCGGGTTCTTCCCCGAAGGCGCGGGCGAGCGCGTCGCGGCCAACCTGGCCGAGCGGTTGAACATGGCCTCGGAAATTCATGAACGGGGCTGGGAATGCTTTGTCGAAGGCGGCACCAATCAGGACGGTCAGCGGCTGATTTCCGCCCGAACCCTGCGCGGTGTGCCGCAACGCTACACCCTGTCTGCCCGTGACCTCGATGGTCGGGACGGTCGCCGCCTGTCCGTGCTGATGCCGGAATTGTCACCCTTGTTTGCCAAGCCCGCTCGGCTTGCCTTTGGCGATGAGCCGTCAATCGAGTTATTTGGCCCGTCGGCGCTGGGAAAGACCATTCTTGAGCGAGGCCGCAAGGGGCAGAACGTGTCCCGTTATAAGGGACTGGGGGAAATGAACGCCGACCAGCTGTGGGAGACCACGCTTGATCCGAATGCCCGGACCCTGCTGCAAGTGCGGATCGAGCAGGGCAAAACCGCCGATGCGGTGTTTGCCACCCTCATGGGGGATCAGGTCGAACCGCGCCGGGATTTCATTCAGGCCAACGCCTTGGAAGTCATAAACCTCGATGTTTAAACCGCTTATGGGCGCCATACTGGGCGCCCTTCTGCTGTCTGGTAGCCTGTTCCGTCCGATCCAGGCCCAAACTCAGCCTCAAGCCCGCGATTTGGAATTGCTCGAAGTCTACGAGCTGATTGCAACCATGATTTCGCGGCAAAACCCCCTATTCCTGTTCCCAGGTCTGGAAGCGAGTAACGTCACGGTGCGCGGTGACGGAGGTGAATATCATGTGGTTCTTAACGGTCTTGGATTGCCGGGGTCCGCAGTCAGCATTCCTGAACCTGTAACTTTGCGTCTGCCGCGCCAGGTGCCTGACAGCGATTTGATCACTGTGACCATGGAAGGATTGCCGCCCTCTACAATCATGCCCGGCGGCCAATCCCTAAAGCTGATCAATCCTCAATTCAGCGGTCTCTGGTCTATCCAGCGGCAGGGTTTTGACACCTTTGATCTGTCGCTGGACCGGGTTCGGTTTCAGGGTGCAGGCATTGCCTATACCGCCAAAAAACTATCGAGTTCCCTGCGCAAGCAGCGCGGCCAACACGTTCTGGCTTTTAGCATTGGCAGCTTTGACGCCGACTATGGTGATAGCTTCAGCGGGTCCGAACGGGCCAAAGGTCTGATGGTTGAGATGTCTCTGCCCACCACAGAAACCAGCGGGCAGATCCTGCTTGCCCTCGCTTACCGTCTCAGTGGCTTACTGTTTCAGGAAACCGAGATCCAGCAGAAGCTGGCACCCGCACCACCGCCGGTGAGCACGCTCGATGGCTTGAAAATCACCGTCGGGTTTGAGGGGGAGAGCTGGGATCAAACCGTGCCGCCTTCTATGGGGACATTGGGCGAAACCACGCTGGTGATGAGCGTTGATCCAGACACAGAAATGGGCCAGAGCCGTCTTTCCGTCGAAGCTTCGGTTCAATCCATCAATCAGACGCTCGACCAGATGGAGATTGAGGTCAAGCAGCCCTCGGCGATTTCGGTTGAGCTGGCGGGGTTATCTTCAGAGGTGCTGGCGGACCTACTCCTTGATCGGCGCGAGGGTTTTGATGCGCCGGCTTTGGGTCGTGAAGTCTCGCTGGTCGCTGACGTGTCAGTGGGCGAAATGCAGGGAGCTATGCCGCAAATCGAGCTGGCTTTTTCCGCAAAACGAGCGACTGGAAACCTCAGCAGCACGCCCCTGGGTGACGGTCAGCAGACGTTTGAAATCACGGGCTCGGTCGAGCGACTAGACGTTGCTGATTGGTTGAACAAGGATGACCTTGAGCCTTTCGCTTCCACCATTCTGACCCCGGCGCTTCCCTCTGAAGCCTCGCTGACCTTGGGTCTAGAAGGCCTCAAATCTGATAACGTCCAACGCCTGCTGACATCCATGCTGTCCCTGGAGCTGAGCGGTATTGCAGGGGCGCTGCCCCAGGATCCCGCCATGTTGGAGATTGTGCTGCGCGATTCATTCTATCGGTCTCGCTTGCTGGAGGCCGAATGGTCCGGGCGGCTCAGGCTCCGGCAAGGACGGATTCCGGTACAGGGAACCTTTGAAATGGTCACCGGCCCACTCGCGCCGCTACAGATTGGCATGCAGCAATCAATCGGCACCCCGGTGCCCGCAATCTCCCAGGCCATGTCGGCGGGGATTTTGGGCCTGACCCTGCTGCAAACCTTTGCTATCCGCGAAGAAGGCGGACGTTTGCGGTTTGAGATGGCATTTCCAGAAACGGGCGGATTGCCTCTGGTCAATGGCCGACCGCTGCCGTTTCAACAATTTCTGCGATAACCGGGGATAAGAACAACTTTTCTCTCGTATCATGGATTGAAAGGGAGGAAGTCATGGAAACAGACACTCGTCTCCGCGCTCTTAATCGGTTTGGGCTTGGTGCCCGGCCGGGTGAGCGCAAGACCATCGATCCAAGCTCATGGCTGAGCGCACAAGTCCGTCCGGATGCCGCCTTGCTGACCGGATCCAACCTGCCCACCACGGCGGCCATTGTAGAAGAGCTGACCGCGGCCCGGGGGGATGGACAGCAATCCCGGGAACAGCGCCAGGCTATGCGGCAGCTCGGTCGGCAGCGTCTTGGCGATGAAATACGCACCGCACTGCGCCACGCAGCCGTCACCGATACCCCTTTTGCTGAGCGCATGGTCCGGTTCTGGAGCAACCATTTTGCTGTCAGTGTGCAGGGCGAGGCGCTGGTATCGCATGTCGCTGGCGCCTACGAACGCGAGGCCATTCGACCCCACGTGTTTGGTCGGTTCGAAGACATGGTGCTCGCCACCGCTATGCATCCAGCCATGCTGGTCTACCTCGATCAGGCACGATCCATCGGCCCGAAATCGCGGGCAGGGCAGCGGAACGGGCGAGGGCTGAATGAGAACTACGCCCGCGAGCTGATGGAACTCCACACCCTTGGTGTTGATGGCGGCTACACACAGGACGATGTGCGTCAACTGGCGCTGATGCTGACTGGGTGGACCGTCGGCGGGATGATCCGGGGGCGGAACTCGGGTGAGTCGAGACCGTTTCAGTTTACAGATCGCCTGCACGAACCTGGATCCAAAACGCTGCTACGTCGTCGCGTTGCTGAGGCCGGTGTTGAAGAGGGCCGGCAGGCGATTTCGATGCTGTGTCAGCACCCCTCAACCGCAACTTTCATCGCAACCAAATTGGTCCGCCATTTCGTTGCTGACCAGCCTCATCCCATGGATGTCGATTTCATCGCTCGGACGTTCCAGCGTTCTAACGGGGACTTACGTGTCGTGAGTTTGGCCTTGCTGCAGCTGGACAGCGCCTTTCATGGACCAGAGCGCAAGTTTCGCACGCCGCAGGAATTCGTGATCGCGGCTGCCCGTGCGCTGGGGATTACGACCTTTGACCGCAAAGCCGTCCAAGCACTTCAGTCCATGCGGCATACCCCTTGGTCGCCGCCCTCACCCGCCGGGTATGGCGATACGGTGGTGGATTGGGCGGACCCGGACAGTCTGCTGCGTCGGGCTGACCTCGCGCAGATGATGAGCGCCATGCTAGGGCGCAAGGGCGTGAATATCACCGATCTGCTGAGTGATACCATGGAGCTTTCGAATCCTGCCGCGTTGGTTGATTTGCTCAAGCAGCAACCAACACCACAACTGCAATTGGCCCTTTTCGTCGCCAGCCCTGATTTCCAGTGGAGGTAAGAGACATGAATGCCTTTAATCGACGTTCCTTCCTGAGTGCTGCCTGTGCTGGCGGTCTCGCAACCACCTTTGCGCCCTCCCTGAGTTTTGCGCAGACGGCCACCGATCGGCGCTTTGTCTTTGTGCTTCTGCGGGGCGCTATGGACGGGCTGCACTCGGTGGTGCCGATTGGGGATCCGAGCTATCGCGCGGCGCGTGGTGGCTTGGCCTATAACGCAGCTGATCTCAGCCCGCTTGACGGTCTTTTTGGCCTTGCGCCAGGATTGTCACCGCTGGCTGAAAGCTATCGTGCAGGTGAGCTGTTGCCTGTGCAGGGGCTATCCATTCCCTACCGGACCCGGTCACACTTTGATGCTCAGTCTATTCTGGAAACCGGCCTGGATCGACCTGTGGGGTCGGCGAGCGGGTGGTTGAACCGA
>PAHJ01000014.1 GCA_002705565.1 Geminicoccus sp.
CAGCCTGAATAATACCCAGTGCAGCCCGGTCTTTGACGGACCCGCCCGGGTTCATGAACTCCGCCTTGCCCAGAATGGTACAGCCGGTTTCCTCAGACGCTTTCCTCAATCGGATGAGGGGCGTGTTTCCTATGCTGTCAACAAATCCGTCACGTACTGGCATTTTGAAAACTGCAGACATTCTAGCCTCTCGCTTTGCCCGAAAAAATACACCTTTGTGTCCCAGACATATGCGTGCCCGCTTCGATCCACGCAAGATAACAGCCACGAGTATGTAAGACAGCTGCCACCCATCTGCAGCTTTGCCAGATTGTTTCGAACGAATCCGAGATGCCATTCGTGTATAAAAATTTTACCTACAGCCTTAGTTTGGCATCAGAAATTTGCATACCGGCTGGTGCAAAGGCACGGGACTTCGTTGCCGAAACCCCTCAACAAGGGGGCAAAACGCGCAAATGTGATCATTTTGGCGTCAGATCTCCGCACTGTTGGTTGAGAAAATCGCAGAATGTCATATGCAAACACACGCAGCATTTTCTGCCTTTCACTGCTCCGCGCCGTTGTCCGGAAGGGACTGTATGAACATCAAATTGAAACACAGGTTGCCGGTTAGACCAATTGTGGTCGCAGGTCTGTTCGGCTTGAGCTTTAGCTTGGCCGCCTGTGTCATCACCGAAGAGGTTCCATACCAAGGGTCCACCGAAAGTATCTCTGCCCAAGCAGCGGGTGCTGAAACGGTGCTGATCGCGAACATTGAAGAGGCACCTGTGGCAACTGAGGTGGCCTCCAACGTCACAATTCCGGAGACCAACTCAACCTATGCCTTGCCGCGAAACGGCGCGGATACCATCCGCCCCTACTTGAGCGGCGAGGTCTCCCTGCCTGCGCGCACCGCCGGCGTATCACCCTCACAGCTTCGGCAGATTTACGCCAAAACGGACTATAACCCGATTTGGTACAGTCAGGGCGGTTGGCTGCCCGCAGCACAGGTGCTGATCCGACGGTTTGCTGACGCCAAAATTGACGGGCTTATGCCCAACGATTATCTGCCCGCTGATCGAGGGCTTCCCGGCGGCACCCTAAACGGCATTCAGATTTCTCAGGTTGATCTGGAACTGACAGCCGGTCTGCTGCGCTACATACGGGACGTGAAAGAAGGGCGTTACAACCCGGAACCGCGTGTCAATCCTGCCGCGGAGCTGACAAACGGGCTCAAGACGGCGGATTTTGCGGGCTGGCTCGAAAGCCTCGCGCCGAAAACGCGCTACTATGCCGCCATGAAACAGGCGGCGCAGCGGGACCTGGCCTATCTCTCCCCAGCTGAGTTCGTGACGTATCGCGTGAATATGGAGCGCCTGCGCTGGGGTGAGCCCCAGCTGCCGCGTAACGGTCGCTGGGTTATGCTTAATGTTGGCGCTGCGGAGTTGATGGCCATGGAGGGCGACAGCGTCGCCTTTGGGGTCAATGTCGTTGTGGGGCGTTCCACCCGACGGACGCCGCTTGAAAACGACAGGATCACGGGCCTGAAGTTCAGCCCGGATTGGACCGCGCCCTATTCCATCGTGGAAAAGGATTTGGTGCCGTTGGCGCGGGAGAAGGGGCCGGATTTCTTGAACCAGATGGGTTTGTCGATCTTTTCTGGCTCTCGCCGGGTCAGCCCCTTTGACCTCGATTTCAACAACATCAACGTACGGAACTACACCTGGAAACAGGAATCAGGTCCGCAGAACGTTCTGGGCGGGGTGCGTTTCAACCTCGAGAATTCATCGTCGATCTACATGCACGACAGCCCCGATGACTCACTGTTCGAATTGCCGGAGCGGGCGCAGTCCTCCGGGTGTATCCGCGTCGGCGCTGCTGAACACTTTGCTTACTGGCTTTTGGCCGGGGACAAGCCGGGCAAGTACTCGTTCCAGGAAATCGTAGGCCGGATGGAATTGGGTGAGATTTCCCACGTGAATCTGAACCAGGACGTGCCGGTTCACACCATTTATTACAACGCCTGGCCCAGCCATGACGGCGAGTTGGTGATCATGCCGGATATCTATGAGCAAAACACGGCGCTGCGCGCTCGCATGGGCTACCCAGCTGGTGCCGCCTCGCTGGCAACCAGTCGCCTGGGCGGGGTTACAAATATTGGCGATATCTTCTGATCGCCCTACGTGTTTATGCGTTCGCTACAATATGAAGCAGCAGCTGTGAGTATTGGGGATAACTCTGCTTTGCAGACGCGGTTTTTTTGTAACAATCTGCTAAAAAAACCGCATAACTCCCTAAGACGCTGGACTTTTGATTCATGAATCAAGTAAATGAGACAAGAGAGCCACAAAAGCAACGTTGGCGCGTGTTTGGCCACTGGGGCCACTCTTCTGTCGCAATCGATTTCTAAGGTGGCGTCGTCCGTAATTCGGGAGAAATTATAAATGAAGCGTTTCGCTTTGGCAGCTATCGCTGCTCTCACACTGGGTGCATGCGTTCCCTCTGAAGAAGTCGTTCTTACGAGCGGTGGAATCGGTGTGGGTTCCACGGGTACCGTGATCACTACAGGTACGACCCACGGTCAGGTTCTGACCGGTGCGTCTACCACTGTCGTATCCAGCCTTTCGTCGTGTCAGGATATTGCATACTCCAAGACGGGTGAGTACTGCGCAGACTGATTTTGACCTGACTGCCTGTCAGTCAGAACGGAATGTCAAAAAATGCCACCTCCATGGATCCTTTGCTTTGGATCCGGGGGGTGGCTTTTTTTGTCTGCGCAAGGGAAGGGATGAGGGCGTCAGTAGGAGGCGAGGCGTTTCAAACACGCTCAACCCCCGCTGTGACGCCCTGCCGATAGACGCCGCGCGATCAGATATAGCTGTCCTTGAGCTCCACCTTGCGCTTGATCATGAACTCTTCCAGCGCTTCGAGCCGGTCGGCGGGCATGGCGGGTTCCTGATAATCGCGGAGTTTCTGTTGCCAGATATCCGTGCACCGCTCGGTCGCCGTTCGGCCGCCGGCGTCGAGCCAGTTTTCATGGTTGGTCAGGTCTGAGACCAGCGGCTTGTAAAAGGCGCTGTCAAACTTGGCCAGCGTATGCGCTTCACCGAAATAGTGCCCGCCCGGTGGCACGCCTGCGACTGCTTCTAGTGCCAGAGCTTCGGCGTTGACCGCGACGGGCGAGCAGGTTTCGACCATCTCTTGCGCCATTTCAACGTCCAGGATCACCTTCTCGTAGGACGCTTGTAGCCCCCCTTCGAGCCAACCCGCCCCATGATAAACTAGGTTCGCACCCCCCATAGCGCAGGCCCAAAGCGCATTCATTGACTCATAGGCTGCTTGCGCATCGCAGGTGTTGGAGGCACAGGCGTTTGAGGCACGGTAGGGCAGTGCATATTTGCGCGCCAATTGCCCGGCGATGATGGTCGCCTGAACATGCTCAGGCGTGCCAAAGGCCGGGGCACCTGATTGTAGGTCAACATTCGAAATGTACGAGCCGTAAAGAACCGGCGATCCAGGGTTGATCAGTTGGGTCAGCACGATGCACGCCAAAGCCTCAGCATTGGACTGCGCGACTGCGGCGGGCACTGAAATGGGTGCCATGGCACCCATCAGGCAGAAAGGAGTGATCGAGACAGCCTGTCCCCATGTTGCCATGGCACGCAGCCCGTCTGTCATGGCGCCGTCCACTTTGCGCGGGGAATTGACGGAAATCACGGTTGCGATCGAAGGGTCGCCCTTCAGCTCTTCCCGGGACATACCCCGAGAAATCGCCATCATGTCGATCGCATCCAACGCCCGTTCTTCGCCAATAGCCGAGGCGTGGAACGAGCGATCAGTGTAACGCAGGTTGGCGTAATAGGTATCCAGATGCCGAGTGTTGGCGGGCAGCTCCATGGGGGCGACGGGCTGATTTCCAACGGCATGGATCACGTCAAAGGACTGCGCCAGCTTCACCAAATCCACGTAGTCAGACATGCCGCCCGAGCGGCGGCCTGCGACCTCGTCATGGACCGAAGGGGGGCCGGCGACCAGCGTGAAGTTCATGAAATTTTGGCCCAGGCGCAACTTGCGTTCCGGGTTGCGCGGGGTGAGTTCGAAATAGGAAGGACAGGTTGCTAGCGCCGCTTCGACAATGTCCCGTCCCATGCGGACACGGCCGGTTTCATTGTCCACCAAAACGCCTGCGCGCACAAAAGTGTCGCGTGCGTCTTGGGCCATGAACTCAATGCCAAAATTTTCGAGAATGTGGATGGATGCGTCGTGGATTTGCTCCAGCGCTTCGGCGGACACGATGTCCAGACCACCTACAGTGTTTCTGCGGGGTTTTGTGTAGGCTCGCCCAGCAGCGGCGAGGGCTTTTTTTGCTTGTGCAGCGCGGGCAGATCGACCACCCGATCGCGCTCTTCGTCCGGTGGATGAGGAGGGTTCAGCATCCGATTGTGCGCTCTGTTCAGCGCTTGGGGCAGACATGGGATTTCCTTTCGTCGAAGCCAGTCGTTCAGTATGAACGTCCGTAAGCTATACGCACCGTACGGCGAAACGCAGACAAGCGCGACAAAAGCTGCAACAACGCGCCTTTTGGGCGATAAACACTGTTATTCTTAGTCGTCGTCGAAGGAACCCCCTTCGGCAATCCGACGGTCGACGAAATCGTTCACGGCTTCTTTTGTTGCTGGATCGATGGCCGGTTCTGCGTATTCGGACAACAATTGCTTGTAGAGCGTATTGGCCCGCTGATAAGCGGTTTTGCTGCCGTCCTCGAACCATGTCTCATAGTTCCGCCAGTCAGAAAGCATGGGCGCGTAGAATGCTGTTTCGAAGCGCTCCATAGTCTGGGGCGTGCCAAAGAAGTGACCGCCAGGGCCGACGTCAGCAATTGCATCCAGACCAAGGGTCGCTTCACTGACCTCGATGGGCTGCATGTAGGACTGCAGCATTTGGATCATGTCTGCATCGATCACCATTTTCTCAAATGACGCAGCCAGGCCGCCCTCCATCCACCCGGCGGCGTGCATGACCATATCGGCCCCGCCGGTCATGGTCCCCCACAGTGACATTTGCGTTTCCCAGGCAGCCTGTGCGTCGGGGATGTTTGCGGCGCAGACACCGGACGAGCGATAGGGGACACCATAGCGCCGGGTCAGCTGCCCACCGGCTTGCACGGCTTTGACGTATTCGGGCGTGCCAAAGGCCGGAGCGCCTGTCTTCATATCGACGTTTGAGGTAAAGCCGCCGTAGATGATCGGCGCGCCTGGCCGCGCGCACTGTGCCAGCGACAGGCCTGCGAGAAACTCCGCATTCTGCTGCGCCAGTGCCCCAGCGATCGTAACAGGTGCCATCGCGCCGGCTAGCGTAAAAGGGGTGATGACGGTGATCTGCCCATGCCGAGCGTGCTCGATGATGCCATGGCCCATGGGGCTGTCGAGTTTCAGGGGGGAGTTGGTGTTGACGATGGTCATCAGTGAGGGCTCGGCGAGGAACTGTTCCTCGGAAATCTCACCACGGACCAAGCGCGCCAGCGCAAGACCATCCGCTGTACGCTGTGGCCCTAGCGAGTAGTTATGGAACGCCATATCCGTGAGAAAGCTGAAATCGCGCATGGCCTCCAAATGCCGGATCCGCCGGTCAATGTCGGTTGGCTCGACGGGATAACCAGGGATAAAGGCCATGCAGTTCAGGCTCTGGATCAGTCGTGTGAGATTGCGAAAATCTTCCCAGTTGCCTTGCCGCCTGCCCCCGTCTGCATCCGTCGTATTGGGGGCAGATGCCACAGGGCAAAAGTGTATTTGACCCGTCCCAAATGTCACCGTGCGCTCAGGGTTTCGAGCGTGAAGCGTGAATGAAGACGGGGCCGTTTTGATGGTTTCTTCAATGAAGGCCGGGTCAAATCGGATCAGGTCTGTGCCAGGTTTTACGTCTGCTCCTGCGTTCTTGAACACCGCCTTTGCGTCATCACCCAGGATTTCCATACCCACGTCACTGAGGATCTTCAGTGAAGCGTGGTGGATCATCTCGATCTGGTCAGCAGAGAGGGGCTCTATCGGGGAGACCGTATTGCGAACCGAGCCACGAGGGAGTTGTTTGACCGCTGAGGCAGAAGCAGCCGCCGCGCTCTTCGCACCGCGGCCTCCAGAACGTCGCCGACCCCGTGTTGAGATTTCTTCTCTTTCCATGATTTCCTGCCCGAGCGTGGAGGGTTTTTGTTGTCATTCCCGATCCGCCATGTATGGCTTCGCACCGCAGGTCAATGGTCAAATCTCCGTGGCATTGGAGAAAGTAAGGGGAAGTCGCGATGACGCAAGTAATTGGTCGCTCTGAGTTGGCGACGGCTGAATTCATCAACCTTCTGGCGCAGAACGGCGGGACTCCAACCGTGGTGTGGGTGGTTGACCCCGCCCTGTCGGCACCCGGTGCTGGACCCGGACCACTCACGGAGCTGGCCGCCGAATTGATGGCTGCGGGCGTGCAATCGATGGTGGCGTCAACCACCTTCCCGCGTGAGCCGAAGATCCCCCAGGTTGACGCACTGGCGGCCGAAATCCGCGGCGTTGCCAATCCCATTGTGATCGCCGTAGGCGGCGGATCGACCATGGATGGCGCCAAGCTGGCCGCGGCAGTTGCCGTCGCACCGGATGAGACGCTGGGCTACGCGCTGTGTGCTCGAGACTTCAAGGGGGCTCCGATCCCGTCCATTTGCGTCCCGACCACCTCGGGAACCGGCTCCGAAGCCTCGCGCACGTCCATCGCCTCAACCGAAGAGGGTGCGAAGATGTGGTTTTGGGGGGAGGAACTCAAAAGCACAGCCGCGTGCCTTTGGCCCGAGCTGACCGAAACTGTGCCCCAGCGTTTCAAGGCCATGTGTGGCTTCGACGCCTTTGCCCACGCCCACGAAAGCGCCACAGGCAACGGCCGATCGCCGGAGGGCATTGCTTTCGCTGCGACGGCGATCGCCCACCTGTGCGATCACTTGCCTGCCTATGTCCGGGGAGAGACTGGTGAAGCGGCGCGCCTGACGCAGTGGGGGTCTTTCCAGGCTGGTGAGGCTCTCAATCTGGGTGGAACAACCATTGGTCATTCGATCGGTCATGCGCTCGGTTCGGTTTTGCCGGTTGCCCATGGGCACGCTGTCGCCGTTGTGACGGACGCAACCATCACCCTGACGCGTGAAGGGGCACCCGAGGCCTATGTTGATCTCGAGCGAGCATTGGACCGGGGTCCGCTGGATCAGGTCTGGGCGCGATTGGTCCGGGACTGCGGCGCGAATCTTCAGTTCGATGGCTCTGGGTCGAATGGCGGCGCGCTCAATGCTGCGGCGTGCGCGGATGAAAACAAGGCAATGCGCGATAACACGCCAATGCGTTTTACGCCGTCGAAATGGGCTGATATCTGCGAAGGTATTATGCAGACATACGGCGGGTCTTAGACCGCACACTCACACTTAGTAACCAAGGCGACGGTTTCATGAAAATCACCGATATTCAGGTTTCCACCCACATTGTTCCCTGTGATCCACCCTATCCGGCAGCCTGGGACTCCATCCCTCGCGGGACACTGCCTACGACCATTGTTCGCGTGAAAACCGATACCGGGCTTGAAGGTTTTGGATCGGGTGACCCGTGCTATGGGATTGAGGATTACAAGAAGTACTTCCTGGGCCAGGATCCTCGCGACATGGACCGGCACACGGCTATCATCGACAACATTGGGGCGCACCATTGCCGCATGTGGCCGCTGGATCTGGCGCTGTGGGATTTGAACGGCAAGATCGAAGGCGAACCAGTCTGGAAGCTGCTTGGTGGCACGAGTCCAGAGGTTCCGCTTTACGCCTCGACAGGATCTTTGCGTGATCCGAAGATATTAGCCCAAATGGGTCGGGAGTATCGGGCGCAGGGCTATGAGGCCATCAAATTGCGCTTTGGTCGCGCGTCTGAAGACACCGACATAGAAGCTCTGGCCCGCGTCCGCGAGGCTGTCGGCGACGATATCGCGCTGATGGTGGATGTGAACCATGGCTGGCGGATGCCTTGGGATACTCATCCCGGTCCAAGCCTGGAGGAAATCATGGCCTTGGAGCAGCGCACCCGGGAGCACAATCTGTTCTGGCTTGAAGAACCGCTTCACCGCGGCGATTACGTCGGCATGAAAACGCTTCGTGATGCCGCTCAGTGCAAGATCGCGGGGGGTGAAATCACGCGTGAAATTCACGAGTGGGATCAGATCATGCGGGACGACTGCCTGGACGTCTACCAGCCTGATGTCGTGTTCGTCGGAGGGATGAAACAGCTGATTGCTTTGGGTCTGAAAGCCTTTGATATGGGGCATTGGTTTACGCCACACACCTGGGGCAATGGTCTAGGCATCGTCACCAACGCGCATTTGGTTGCGGCGATTGCCGGGCTGCGTGGGGAAAAGCCAGTTTGGCTTGAATTCGCTCACGACCCACCAGAATTCACGGAATCACCGCGCGACATGCTGCTGAAAGACCATCTCAAAGCCGAAGACGGCACATTGCGGCTGAGTGACAAGCCCGGCTGGGGCGTGGAGTTGAATGAAGCTTACTTAGAGTCCGTGAGAGCATAGAATTCGCGCAGATTTAATCAGCCTGCGAACAGTTGTCCTAACAAGCTGGAATGTCTGGATAAGTACCTCTTCAAAGCTCCGCAAGCTCGAAGTCTTTGCGCCCGTTACGTGCAAAGGAGGTTGCTAACAACCACCATTTATCTATGATGGAGGTCATCGCATGGCTGTCATTCGGTTTGCTGTGAACAGAGGAAAGTTTCTTCGAGACAGCTGATCAAAAGAGAGAAAAATATATTCACTTGGGAGGAAACATGTCTCAGAAAACCTGGCTTGGTGGCGCGATCCACAAGTCCATAGATAAGATGGCTGCCGACGCTCGCGAAGGCCGTACATCCCGCCGCGAGTTTCTCGCAACTGCTACCGCTCTAGGCGTCACGAGTTCTGCCGCTTTGGCCATGATTGGCGCTGCGCCAACCGCCCTGGCTGATGGTCACAAGAAGATGGGAGGAACGCTCAACGTCTCTATGATTATCAAAGACGTCCGGGATCCGCGTCTGTTCGACTGGGGCGAGATGGGCAACGTGGCGCGCCATTTTGTTGAGCCTCTGGTCCGCTGGAATACTGATTTCACCTTCTCCCCGCGCCTGCTTGCGGGCTGGGAAGCGAATGATGATGCGTCTGTTTACACGCTGAAGCTTCGTGATGGAGTGATGTGGTCGAACGGTGACATGATGACCGCGGAACACGTTGCCTTCAACCTCCGCCGTTGGACGGAAGAGACCGAGGGCAACTCAATGCGCGCCCGTGTCGGCACGCTGAGCGCTGATGGTGTTGAAATCGTCGACGCCAACACTATCCGCCTGAACTTGAGCCAGCCTGACATTACCATTATTCCAGGCATGTCCGATTACCCAGCCCTGATCGTTCACCCTGACTTCGGCGGTGATCTCAAGGCGAACCCAATCGGTACCGGTCCTTACTCTCTGGAAGAGTTTGAAGTTGAAGTTGGTGCGCGTCTGGTGAAGCGTCCTGCTGGTTCCTGGTACGGCGATTCTGTTTGGGGTGAAGTTTACCTCGACGAGATCGTTTACACCGACTACGGCAACGACCCGGCGCCTGAGATCGCGGCTTTTGAAGCAGGTGAGGTTGATCTCAACTACCAGACTGCAGCTTCACAGGTTGAGCTGATGGACGATCTTGGCTTTGCCCGTAACGAAGTGGCAACCGGTGCAACCATCATTGCACGTGGTAACCAGGACATTGCTCCGTTCGATAACGCCAACTTCCGTCGCGCGCTGGCGATGGCTGTATCCAATGAAGACATGCTCGAATTGGGTCAGGCTGGTTTGGGTGCAACGGCTGAAAACCACCATGTGGGGCCAATGCACGAAGAATACGCAGACCTCGG
>PAHJ01000002.1 GCA_002705565.1 Geminicoccus sp.
CTTCACTCATGGCGGTCCTTTGGCCTTTTATTTGGACTTGGCCATTCCCAGGACGCGTTCGCCGAGAATGTTTCGCTGGATTTCGCTGGTGCCGGCCGCGATGGTTTCTCCGTAGGAGTTGAGATAGGAGAGGGGCCAGTGTCCGGCGTCGGGGGCTTTTTCGTCGAGCTTGTAGAGACTCGCCTTGGCGCCCGCGATATCCACGCCGAGACGCGCGTTGTGCTGGAGGAACTCGCTTTCATTGAGGTTGGCCTGGAGCGGCAGCCGCATGGGATGATCACAGAGCGCATCGACGCGGCTCCGTCGCGCCGTCTGGGCCATGGCTTCTTCCACGATGGCCTGCTTCACGATGCGATCCCGGAGGACCGCGTCCTGGGATGCAGGGGCGCCGTTTCGTCTCGAGTCCTTGGCCAGGGCCACGAGGCTCTCGATGGGGGGCCTGGCGTCCCGGATGCCGCCTCCGGCTCCGTCGGCCGCGCCCCGTTCGTAGGTCAAGGTCGTCATCGCCACCGTCCATCCCTTGCCCACCTCGTCGAGTCGGTAGTGGTCGGGGACGACGACATCCTCAAAGAGGACCTCGTTGAAGCCCGTCTCGCCCGTCATCTTGATGAGAGGCCGGACTTCGATGCCCGGGTGCCCCTGGATGGGCGAAATGAAATAGGTGAGACCATCGTATTTGTGATGGTGGCTGGTGCGGGTGATCAGGATCATCCACTTGGCAAAGTGAGCCAGGCTGGTCCAGACCTTGTGTCCGTTGAGGACCCATTCCTCTCCCCGCTTTTCGGCGAAGAGCTGTTGGTTGGCCAGGTCGGAGCCGGCGCCGGGTTCGCTGAACCCCTGGCACCAGATTTCATCGCCGCTCAGGGCGGGGGCGACGAATTTCTTCTTCTGTTCTTCGGTGCCGTGTTCGAGGATGGTGGGGATCGCCATGCGGAGGCCGATGACATTCAGGAGGAAAGGCGTCCCGGCGCGCCCCATCTCTTCGTCCGCGATGCGTTGGAAGCCCGTATGGCCGCCTCCGCCATATTCGGTGGGGAGATCCGCTCCCACCAGACCGGCGTGGTAACACTTCGACTGCCACTCGTGAAGATAGCTGCGCTGCTCTTCCAGCATGGTCTCCAGCGCCGTGATGGGAAGGCGCACCGAAGGCGGCGGGGGCCGGTTCTCCGCAAGCCAGCGTCGGGCGTAGTCCTGGTACTCGAGTTGCTCGGGTGTGAGCTTTTCCTCTTCGGACATGGATATCCTCTTGGGTCCCACTTGGAGTCGGGCGCGTTCTCTCTTGTCAGGCCCTCTTTAGAGATCGATGAGCGCAGCGAGCTTCTGTCGGTGGAAAGCCGGTTCGCCTAGCAGGACCTCGGAGCTCTTGGCGCGTTTGAAGTAGAGATGGGCGGGGTGCTCCCAGGTAAAGCCAATTCCACCGTGGACCTGGATGTTCTCTGCGGCGACAAAAAAGTAGGCTTCCGAGGATTTGGATTTGGCCATGGCCGCCGTCACGGAGAGTTCCGCCGCGTCTTGAACGGCCGAGAAAGCGGCTGAGTATGAGGCCGACCGAGCGCTTTCCACCTGAACCAGCATGTCGGCACATTTGTGTTTGATGGCCTGGAACGAGCCGATGGGGCGCCCGAACTGGAGCCTCTCCTTCGCGTACTGGACCGCCATATCAAGGCAGGCCTGCGCCCCACCCGTAGACTCGGCCGAGAGGGCCACGGCGGCGAGGTCGAGCACGTGTTCAAGCACGGCCTCGGCGCTGCCTTCACGCCCGATGAGCTCCGCCGGTGTGCTCTGGAACTCGATTCGAGCCAGCTTCCGGGTGGTGTCCAGGGGCGGGAGGGGTTTGCGCGTCATCCCCTCGGCGTTGGCGTCGACCCGGAAGAGCGAGAGACCTTGCTCGGTTCTCGCGGCCACCAGGAGGACATCCGCCAGTGCCCCGTCGAGGACCGGAGTTTTGACCCCGTTGAGGACGAATGAGTCTCCTTGCTTCTCGGCGCTGCAATGGATATCGCTGAGATCATGCCCGCCGTTCTCCTCCTCGACGGCGAGCGTCAGGAAGAGTTCTCCCTGCGCCATCTTGGGCAGGATTTCCTGGCACAGGGCTTCGTCACCGCTCTCCAGCAGCGTGTTGCCGCCCAGAACCACCGTGGAGAAATACGGGGCACACAACAGGCTGCGCCCCATCTCTTCCATGACAATGGCCAGTTCCACCGCTCCGAGTCCGGTTCCACCTTGTTCTTCGGGCACCATGAGGCCCAGTAGGCCGAGTTCTTCGGCCATGCGGGTCCAGACCGAGCGGTCAAAACCTTCTTCGGTGTCCATCTGGGCCCGGACGGCCTGTTCGTCGGAGCATTCGTCAAGAAAGCGACGAACGAGTTCTCTGAGTTGTTGATGTTCTTCTGTGAAGCTCAGGTCCATTTTTTCTCACCCACTCCGCGGGATTTCGACCCACGGTACGTCTTTGTCGTTGCGTACATCGCCAGGCAGACCGAGCACGCGCTCGGCCAGGATGTTGCGCATGATTTCGGAGGTGCCGCCCTCGATGGACTGCGCGCGCATGCGCAGGAAGGCATGTTTCAGCGTGCTGTCGCCTTCCATGGCGTGGTCGCCCGGTCGTCTGAGTTCGTAGCCCGGCTCATAGGTGAGAGCGTCGTTGCCCAGCAGATCCATGGCCACTTCGTAGATCTTCTTGTTGAGTTCGGCAGACATGAGTTTGCCTACGGAGCCTTCGGGGCCCGGTACGCCTTGGGTCATGGACGCTTTGGCGCGCTCGTGTGTGATGCGCAGCATCTCGGCCTCGATGTAGGTCTGCAGGACTTTGTCCTGGGCCAGCGCTCTTTGTGCTACTTCGGACGCGCTGCTCCCGTAGTCGTGCCGTCTTGTCTGCCAGGTCTCCACCAGCTTGGCGATGTCGCCTTGGCCTCGGCGACTGCTATTGCCCGCCAGGGCGACCCGCTCGTTCATGAGGGTCGTAATGGCCACTCGCCAGCCTTGTCCTTCGTGTCCCAGCATCATGGAGTGGGGGATCCGGACGTCGTTGAAAAAGACTTCGTTGAATTCGGCCTCTCCGGTGATCTGGTGCAGCGGCCGCACGTCGACGCCGGGGGCCTTCATGTCGAGCACGAAGTAGGACATGCCATCGTGCTTGGGCAGGCTCGGGTCCGTACGCACGAGGAGCATTCCGTATGTGGAGTGGTGGGCCAGGGAGGTCCACACCTTCTGGCCGTTGATGATCCAGTCGTCTCCGTCGCGGACGGCTCGAGAGGATAGCCCCGCGACATCGGATCCGGCTCCCGGCTCGCTGAACATCTGGCACCAGATCTCTTCGCCGGTGAAGATCGGGCGCAGGAATCGTTCGTGCATATCCGGTGTCCCGTAGGTGAGGACGGTGGGGGCCCCCATGCCGATCCCGATGGCGTTCACGGCGAGGTCGTTGGTGATGTTCTTGGCGTTGGAGCCGAGTTCGTCGGCCACGATGGCCTGGTCGGCTCGGGAGAGCCCGAGTCCGCCGAGACCTTCGGGAAAGTGGACCCAGGCGAGGCCGTGGTCGTACTGGGCCCCTCGGAACGTGATCGAGTCGACGCTCGGGTCGTCGGGATGGATTTCAGAGAGCAGGGTACGGACCCTTTCTCTCAGCTCACTTTCGGTGATTTCCGCGCTCATTCGTTCTTCCTTTCATTTTGACTACCACTCGCCGATGGACGTGTCCGGGTGTGACTCCCAGAGAGTCCTGATTTCGTCGAGGGGCGCTTTTTCGATCTTTCGTTCTTTGCCCAGGATCAAGGTCGCCCTCTCCTGGGTAGAATAGGGGCTACAGGTCCCGATGGCATCGCAACTCGGGTCTCCGTTTCGTGCGAAGGCGGCCCAGACGTCCTGAATGGCGGCGGCGAACGTCTCCATTTCGGGGCCGCTTCCAAAAAAATCAGCGGCTTCCGGACTCGCGTCAAAGCTTCCGAAGAGGGGCCCGAGTTCAATGCCGTGGGTCGCTCCCATCATTCCGTCCATGGCGGGAGAGGGCCATGTGACGAGGTAGTTGTAGACCTGATCACAATGTGAGAGCTGGGTTTCGGCCAGACGGATACCCGGAATCCGGAATTGTCGGTCGGTCCCGAGTTGAGCAAGGATGTCGAGGGCCGTGCCCGGATTTCCCTGGGATACGAGAAGGTCGCGATACGCCTGAATGATTTCACCGTTGCGGGGAAGCTGGCCCAGCATCTGCTTGAGCCCGGCATCGTCCAGATCAGCCAGGGACGGTTCGGCGTACACAAAGGCCTTGTTTTCATCGAGGGTGGATCCGACGAGGATCGAAATGCCGGCCGCCGAGCCCTGTGCCACCGAATGGATCGGGAGAGCGGGCAACACGGTGCCGTCGATGCAGGGCTGATAGGGCTGGCTTCCAATTTCGGGGTCGGGATGCCAGGCGGTTTCGTCCTGCATGGGCAGGCCGCCAAGGAGCCGACTCTCGAGGTCCAGGCATTGTTGGCTTGTGAGAGCCATCAGGTCTTCGGGGCGACGACTCCCCACCAATTCGAGGGTCTTCTCCGTGATGACGCGCATCCGCTCGGTTGGATTGGCGGTGTGGGAGGCGCCGCTTTGGGGAATGGCTCGGTGGAAAAGACCGCGGGCCGCGGGGAGGCCCAGGAGTGCCCCCACCGACATCCCTCCGGCGGACTCGCCGAAGAGGGTCACGTTTTGGGGGTTGCCGCCGAAGTGGGTGATGTTGTCCTGGATCCACTGAAGCGCCGCCACCTGATCCAGCAGTCCCTCGTTGCCGCTGGCGGGGATGGCGCCTTCGGTGGCTTCGGCCAGGTTGAGGAAGCCGAAAGGGCCAAGGCGGTAGTTGATGGTGACGAGCACGACATCGCCTCGGTCCACGAGGCTCTGTCTCTCGGCGATATTCTCCTGCCCATTTCCGTACAGGAACCCACCTCCGTGAATCCAGACCATGACCGGGCGCGGGGTGTCGTCGAGGGCGGGTGTCCAGACGTTCAAGTAGAGGCAGTCTTCGCTGACCTCACCCAGTGGATTGTTGGGAAGGATGATGTTCATCGGGTATTGCATCGAAGACGGCCCGTAGGTCTTGGCCGCGCGGACCCCGCTCCAGCCGTTGGGTGAAGTGGGAGCCTGCCAGCGCAGAGGACCGACGGGCGGAGCCGCGTAGGGGATGCCTTTGAAAACGATTTGGCCGTCGAGGTCGAGGCCTTCAAGCTGGCCTTGTTGAGTCTGGGCAATGGCGTTCATGTCTAAAGAGGCTCCGGATCGGGAGGGCGTCCTGTGTCGTGGGCGGGAAACGTGAACGATATCACTCGGGGTTGGCTGTGTATCTCCTCCCCGAAAGGGGTAGCGGGGTTGGTCCGCTTCGAATTGTCTATGGTCTGAAACCAATAACGCCTGCCCGTATGCCGAGGATCGCGGGAGTGAAGGAGAGCGAGATGCAGTCCATCGATGAGTCCACCCCGTTTTTCGATCTCGTGGGGTCCGTCCGTGCCATGCGCAAGTTGAAGCCGGATCCGGTTCCCATCGAGATGATCTGGAAGGTCTTGAATGTGGGCGTGCAGGCGCCGTCCGGTCAGAACAAACAGCCGTGGAAGTTCCTGTTGATCCAGGACCCCGAGCGAAAGCAGTGGTTCGCCGAGCGGTATGCGAACGCCATGCAGGAGCGTTTCGGACTGCCCGTCGACCCCGCCAAGCGTGGAGACAAAACGCCGAAGGGCACGCTCGCATCCATCTATCATCAAATGGATCACATGGCGGAGGCCCCGTATCTGCTTCTGGTTTGCGGCAAGCGCGATTGGCCTTTCAAGGTGGCCGAGAAGGACCGCGTGGGTCTCGCGCCGCCCAACTATGGAGCCGTCTACCCGTGCGTCCAGAACATCCTCCTGGCGTGTCGGACTCTGGGCCTGGGGGCGGCCCTCACCACCATGCATCAGGTTTTTGAAGATGAGCTTCACGCTCATTTCGGCATTCCCGATACCTATGGCGTGGTGGTGACGATCCCCATCGGCTACCCGATCGGACGCTTTGGTCCGGTGACACGGATTCCGGCTCAGGAGAAGACCTTCCTGGATCACTGGGATGCGGGTGACTCCTGAGAGGCCCTGTGCATGATCCGGAAGAGGGTCTTCTAGAGTCCTTTCAGGACGCGATCAAAAGCCTGCACGGTTTGATCGGCATCTTCCTGGGTATGCGCCACTGAAACGTAGAGCTTGTCCGGCATGATCATGATGCCTTCGTCGTAGAACCGCGGCTGCAATTGAAAGAAGCGTTTGCGGTCGAATCCGACCAGATCTGCCTCCTGTCTGAAGACGGTCCCTTCCTTGAGTCCGAGGTGAAGGGACATGGAGCCGGGGCTTTCCTGGATGGCCAGGTCCTGGCTGTGATTGCGGGCGACTTCATGGAGGCCGTCGCTCAACCGGGCCTGGATTCCATTTCGATGGCGGTAGGCGGCACCATCGTCCCGGCTCAAGATGGAAAGGGTCGCGAGAGCCGCACGCATTCCGAGGGGGTATCCATTGAAGGTGCCGGGGCCGAGAACGCGGCGGTCGGCCAGGAGTTCCATGATCTCGGCTTTTCCTACCACCGCCGCAAAGGGGAGTCCGGCCGCGATGGCTTTCCCGACGACAGCCATGTCGGGGGTGACTCCGTAGTATTCCTGCGCGCCCCCGAGGCCAATCCGGAAACCCGTCACGATCTCATCGAAGCAGAGCACGACGCCGTATTCGGTGCAAAGCTCGCGGACCCGCTCCAGGAAACCGGGAAGCGGGCTTCGGCACATGTTCTGCGCGCCAAAGGCCTCGCAGATGATCATGGAGACTTCGTCTCCATAGTCCTGCAACGTTTTTTCGAGGGCTTCGATGTCGTTCCAGGGAAGGATGAAGCTTTCCTCTCCGGCCGTGGGGCTGTTGCCCTCAGCCGAGTAGAAGTTCCTCTCTTCCCCCTCGGTGGTGGGAAAGGGGCGACCCGTGGCCTGCTTGTCGTGCTGACCGATCACCACGTTGTCGATCCAGCCGTGGTAGTGGCTCTGGAAACGAATGAAGCGCGGTCTCTTTGTGTGGGCACGGCTCAGCCGGATCGCTAGCTGAATGGCTTCGGAGCCGGAGGTACAGGTCTTGACCTTGTCGGCGCAGGGGATGAAGCGGGAGATCATCTCAGCCACCTGGATGTCTTCCTCGGTGTGGTAGATGCCGGATCCCAGCGTGGTGCCCTGGGTGTCGAGGAAGGACTTGAGGGATTCGACGATTTCGGGATGCCGATGGCCCAGGATCAGGGGCCCTAGAGCGCCGACCCAGTCGACGAATTCATGGCCATCCACATCCCAGACCCGGCCCGCCTCGGCTTTTTCGATGAAGAGCTTGTGTCCGCCGGCCGCGATGGAGCGTTTGAAGTTTGAGTGAGCGGAGGCGTAGACCGCGTCGAAGCGTTCTTCAAGAGCGCGACTTCTTGTTTGATCGAGGGACATGGATCGATGTCTCCTTGGGCACGAAACGAGCCCCTTGGTTTTAGCGTATACCCACGGCCAAGTGTGCCTGATTGGAGTCCAGATCCATCTATCCAGTTCGGGTGATAGGTCGCCGTGGAGTGCTTTTTGGGCCCTGAGCGGCCGTGGGTGCTGATCGGATCCCCCGGACCCAGTTCGCCCTGTGTAGAATCAGCGCCAGACTGTGCAGGAAAAGGAGAACGCGATGCCTGGAATTACATTTGAAGACAGGGTGGCTGTGGTCACGGGGGCCGGGAATGGGCTGGGGCGATCGCATGCCTTGCTTCTGGCGTCGCTCGGGGCGAGGGTCGTTGTGAACGATCTCGGCGGTGCCACCACCGGCGGGGGGCGAGATGCCAGCGTGGCCCAGCAGGTGGTTTCCGAGATCGAAGCGGCGGGCGGTGTGGCCGTGGCCAACGGGGACTCGGTCGGTGAAGGCGAGAAGATCGTGGAGTGCGCACTCGACTCCTTCGGACGCATTGATATCGTGATCAACAATGCAGGAATCCTGAGGGACCGCTCGCTCCACAAGATGTCTGATGAGGATTGGGACCAGGTCTATGACGTGCATCTGAAAGGGGCCTTCAAGGTGAGTCGGGCCGCGTTCGTCCGGATGCGGGACGCGAACTATGGGCGTTTCGTCATGACGACTTCGGCGGCGGGTCTTTATGGAAACTTCGGGCAGGCGAATTACAGCGCCTGCAAGCTGGCGCTTCATGGCCTGGCCCAGACGATTGCCATCGAAGGAAAGAAGAAAGGGATTCAAGCGAATACCATCGCCCCCATCGCGGCTTCACGAATGATGGGAACCGTCATGGACGAGAAGGAGATGGAAAGGCTCGACCCCACGGCGGTGAGTCCTCTGGTGGCGTGGCTTTGCCATGAAGACTGCGACGCTTCGGGAGAGTTGTTTGAAGTGGGGGCGGGCTGGGTGTCCAATGTGCGGTGGGAGCGCTCGCAGGGGCAGTACTTCAAGCCCGGCCATTTTACGCCGGATGACGTCTTCGAGAGTTGGAGCGCGATCCGTGACTTCACCGAGTCGACGCATCCCACGGATACGGTGGACACCATCCGGGCGATGCGGCGCAATCCGTACCAGGACAAGGGTGAATAGGAATCAGGGTCTTCATTCTTTCTAGGCGCTGGCGAGAGGCACGCGAGGACGAGAGAAAGTCGGAGCGAGACGGTTGGTTTCGGGACTGGAAATCAGCGACGTGATCTCTGAAATGACGGCAATTCCGATTCGCAGGGACCTGCTGGTTCATGATCAAGAGAGGCTGGATGCCCGGTGGGTCGCGGTCAGGGCACTTGGAGTCGGTTCTCTTCGAGGCCACCCTGTTTGGGTACCCCATGGGGCTATTGATCGGAAAGGCTTTTTTTCGGCATTCTTGAGATCTTCCTTCGACGGCGATCCTGGAGCGAGTCCGCCGTGGTCGAGGTCTGATCGTCTAGGGACTGAAAGGACATTTGATGTCAGAAGCCAGCGCGTCTGCAGAGCCGATTGAACCCCTCGCCGCAAGCCGAGCCGAGATCGAGCGACTGGGTCTCGAATCCTATATCGAGACCCTCGATGAACAGGGCTTTGTGCTTCTGCCTCCGGAGGTGGCCGACCCGGGTGGGCTCGCGCCTCGAATGCTGGAGAGCATCCTCGACGTCGCCGAGCGACGCAGTGGCCATCGGCCCGACCTGGATGGAGGCAGTTCACATGTGGATTTCAAGGTGGGAAACCCCTTTATTGAAAATGACTCACCCTGGGGCGAAATGGTCAAGAGCCTGATTCATGAGGGCCCGGTCTTTGAAGAAGCCATGATGAACCCTGTGGTCCTGGCTCTGGTGACGCACCTCTGTGGGTACAGCGCCATCCTCTCGAGTTATTCGGCGCTGGTCAAGGGGCCGAACAAGAGCGACTTCGACTTCCATTCAGACATCCTGCTTCCCGCGCCGTGGCCCGACCATGCGCTGGTCTGCAACGCCACGTATGTGCTGACTCCGTTTGATCGGGAACACGGTTCCACGGTTTTCGTGCCCGGCAGTCACAAGTGGGGGCACGGGCCGACGGTGGCCCAGTCGAAAGTGGATGAGCACCCGGACGCGGTGGCGATCGAAGCCGAGCCTGGCTCGGTCTTTGTCTGGCATGGAAATACCTGGCACGGTGCTTTTCATCGCGAGAAGTCGGGCCTTCGAGTCAGTACGCCGATCCTTTTTGCTCGTCCGTATATGCGAACCGAGGAGGATCTCTTCGGGAACGTGTCTGAGGAGTCCTTGGAGCGGAACGTCGAGCGGTTTGCGTGGATCACGCAGCAAGGGATCTCGTACGGGTGGGCCAATCACGAGGATGCACTCAAGCGAAGTCCGAGGGCGTTCGAGTACATGGAGCGCTATGCCGAGGCCATGGACGGGATTCCGCGACTGAATCCGATGGACTACGAGGGCGACCTGATCAACGGGTGAGTTCTATTCGCCGCCCTGAAGAACCCACTTCCCGATCAGGTTCCCGCTGACTTGTTTCGTCAGCACGTCGGGTGCCTGGGAGAGGGGCTTGGCGGTGACCGGGGCCGCCTTGAGGCTTTCGTCCTCGATCCACTCGCTGAGAGTGTGAAGCAGGCCGTTGGTGAGGTCTTCCCGGTCTCGAGCGGCGCCTCCCCAGTCGACGCCCACGATGGCGCTTTGTTTCAGGAGGGGCAGGTTGAGCGGGATGCGGGGAATGGTTCCACTGGCAAATCCGACGACGAGGAAACGTCCGCCCGGCGAAAGGCAGCGAAAGGCGGTTTCCGACAGGTCTCCGCCCACCGGGTCATAGACGAGAGTCAGAGGGTCGGATCCCAGGGTGTCGCGTAGACTCTGTCGCCAGTTCTCCTCCGAGTAGAGAACGCCGGCATCGGCTCCCGCTTCCATGGCGGAGTCGAGTTTCGCCTGGCTTGAGGCGCCGGCGATGACGCGGGCGCCCATGGCTTTGGCCACGGCGATGGCGGACGAGCCGATTCCGCCCGACGCCCCCAGGACCAGAAGGGTCTCTCCGACCTGGAGGTGGCCGCACTCGCGCAGGCCGAAGAGGGCGGTGGAGTAGTTGGCGCAGAAACCGGCCGCGATCTCGTCGGAGAGGCCGTTGGGAATCGGCGTGCACAGACGAGCGGGCACGGAAATGAAGTCGGCGAAGGTGCCGCCGGTGAGGCCCATGACGCGGTCGCCGGTCTTGATGTTCTCGACGCCCGAGCCTACGGCGGTCACGAGTCCGGAGAATTCGGAGCCGGGATAGTAGGGAAGGGGAGGCTTGATCTGGTAGAGGCCCTGCACCATGAGTGCGTCAAAGAACCCCACGCCGGCCGCCGCGACCTGGACGATGACCTCGCTTTCGCCCGGGGAAGGGGTCTCGGACTCCTCGAAGCCCAGGCTTTCGGGCGGGCCGAATTCAAGGCAGACCAATTTTCTGTTTTTCATGATGTTTCCCCTGGGCTCCGTCCGTTTGGCCAAGAACGACACCTTACGGTTCGAGCCATCGGGCCGCAATGAGGGGGAGGTGGGCGGTTTTCGCTTCCTGGCGTTACTTGATCGGGTACTTGGAGTTTCAACGCCTCCGTGTTATCCGTGCCCTTTGCCCGCGATTTGAAGACAAAGCTTTTTATTGGTTGCGCACGACGCGACGATTCTAGGGAGGCCACCCGATATGTACGGTGTTTCAGTGGAAGCGGGCAGCGCGCCCGAATGCGTAGGGTTGATCCAGCAAGCCGAGAACGCCGGGGTCGGGGCGGCCTGGACCAATATGGGGGCGGCGGGGCCCGTCGACATGATGCCTGTTCTCGCCGCGGCCGGGGCGCAGACGGAACGGATCATGCTCGGGAACGCGATTGTCCATACCTGGTCTCGGCAGCCGGCGGTGTTTGCGGAAGAAGCCCTGGCCATCGAACAGTTGGCGCCCGGTCGTTACCGACTGGGGATCGGGCCTTCCACTGCCTTCTTCGTGGAGCGCATGTACGGGGCTTCTTATACCAAGCCCCTGACGAATCTGCGTGAGTATCTGACCACCGTCAGAGCCCTGGTCAACGAGGGAAGTGTCAAGTTCAAGGGCGAGCATGTTTCGCTTCGCTGGCGTCTTCTCGGGGAACCGACTCCTTTGCCTGTGATGGCTTCGGCGCTGCGGCCCAAGTCCTATTCGCTGTGTGGCGAACTGGCGGACGGAGCGATCTCCTGGATGAGCCCTCTCAAGTATCTCTCGGAGGTGGCTTTGCCTGCCTTGGAGGAGGGCGCGAAGAAGGCGGAGCGAGAGACTCCGCCCCTGGTGGCGCATGTCCCGGTGGCCGTGACGACAGACCGTGACGACGCCTTCAATCGAGCCCGCGAGCAAGTGGGCTATTACGCGGAAGTTCCCAACTATCAGGGCATGTTCGCCATGGCGGGTTATGACGTCAGTGGTGGATATACCGACGAGATGCTTGAGGATCTCGTGGTCTGGGGAACCGAAGACGAGGTGGTGGAAAAGCTTCAGCGCTGGACCGCTGGGGGGATGAGCGAGGTGATTGCGTCCACCCTCTATGGGGCCGACCGCGAAGAGTCCATTGCGTCCGTCTTCTCGGCGGTGGCGAGGGCGTCGAAGTGAAATTCGGAATCCAGGGGGTCAACAGCGGTCCGATCAGTACAGCGGATTCTGTGGCGCGTGTGGCCATCCTGGCGGAAGAATTGGGCTACGAGTCGATCTGGACAGGAGAGCACCTGCTTCTCCCTGATCCCTATGCGCCACCGGCCCCGGTGGAGCCGGAATGTCGCTTCGTGGATAGCGTGGCGACGCTTGGTTTCATGGCGGCTTTGACAAAGCGGATCAAGCTCGGTTCAGGGATCATCCTGTTGCCACAGCGGGATCCGATCGTACTCGCCAAGGAGTTGGCGGGTATCGACGTGCTTTCGAAGGGGAGGCTCCTCTTTGGTCTCGGCGTGGGGTATGTGCCCGCGCAGTTCGAGGCTCTGGGGATTCCCTATGAGGAAAGAGGCGCACGGACCACGGAACACATCGAGGTCCTGCGGACGCTGTGGAGCGAGCCCAAGCCCTCGTTTGATGGGCAGTTCACGAAGTTTTCGGGCATCCAGTCAAACCCCCGACCCGTGCAGCAGCCCCATCCGCCCATCATCGTGGGCGGAGATTCTCAGCTGGCCTTTCGGCGGGCCGTCGCTCAGGGGAACGGATGGTATGGCTGGCATGGGCTTGAGGGGACGGTGGAAGTCTTGAAGGGCCTCGAGAAGGCGGCTCAGGAGGTCGAGCGGCCCGAAAGCCTGGGTCGTTTGGAGATCAGTATCTGTCCGACTCGGGAAGAGCCGGGCATCACCGATATGGACACCGTGAAGCAGTATGAAGACCTGGGAGTGGATCGTCTGGTTTTCGTGCATGATCCCTGGGATTCGTCGCGGTTTCCGAGTCCTGAGAACGAAGACGCTGTCGTGCGGTTCATCGAAGAGCAGGCCCGCCCATTGGGCCTTGGATAGTCTGCGCAATTTTCTTTCGAATGCGTCATGCTTCCTGAGGCGTGGCGAGAGGAGAAGTGTTCGTGACCACCGCTTATATCTGTATTGGTCTTTTGGCGTTGCCTGTCTTCCTGCTGGGTCTTGCGATCTCGATGAACAGGGGGAAAGACGGTCCCCAGACCATGTACGGGACGCCCCCGGATCCTTCGAACTTTTTGCATAAGCTCATTCGGGCTCATGGAAACACGACTGAATTTGCTCCGATGCTGGCCGTCTTGATCTATGTGGCGGCCATCCAGGGGCCGGCCACCTGGGTTCTCTGGATGATGTGGATTGCCACTGCAGGACGTTATGTGATGGTGATCGGGTTGATTGTGTCGCCGACCCTGGAAAAGCCGCATCCCCTTCGGATCGCGGGGGCTCTCTCCACGTATGTCGCGGGGACGGCGTTGGCCGTGGCGGTTCTCATCGGGGCGGCGGGGTAGCCTTGCTTTGAACGACTCTCGCCAAGGGCAGGTCTCTTCGTCGGGCGAGGTCACGCTGGACCTGAGCACGAAATTGTCCTTCTCGGTGGCCGCCATGGCGAGTGGCACACTCAGTATGGGTGTGGCCTATTTTTCGATGGTCTATTACAACGCGGCTCTGGGTGTCTCGGCCACGATTGTGGGGGCGGCGCTGGCGCTGGCCTTGGTGGTGGACGCCATCAGCGATCCGTTGGTGGGGACGTGGTCGGACCGCGTTCGGACTCGGTGGGGCCGACGGCTTCCCTTCATGTATGCGGCGGCGCTGCCGTCCGCGATTCTCTTCTGGGTCTTCTGGAATCCGCCGGTCTGGGCTCTGGCGTCGGACGTCATGGCCTTCTGGTACCTCTTTCTCTTGACCGCGGCCATTCGCTTGACCATCACCCTCTTTGATGTTCCCGTCATGGCGCTGGTGCCTGAGCTTACGGATTCCTATGACGGTCGGTCGGAGTTGCTCAGTTATCACTCCAACATGCTCTTCGGTTGGACGGCGCTCGTGAGCGCGGCCATGTACGGCTACTTCCTCAAGTCCACGCCGGAATATACGACCGGGGTCCTGAATGTGACGGGGTATCAAGAGGCCGGTTTGGCGGGTGCCCTGGTTGTGGTGGTGGCCATGTGGGCCTGTGCGGCGGGGCTCCATAAACATATTCCGCGCTTACAAGAACACCAGGATGCGGCGACCCATACGGCGACCCACTTCCGGGATCTCCTGAAGCCGTTCCGGAATCGTTCGCTGGCGGCGCTACTCGCTTCTCGTCTGATCTCGGCTGCGGTGTACGGCACGCATGCTGCGCTCTTCCAGTACATGGCGCGTTACTTCTGGGATCTGCCCGAGCATGTTCTTTTCGTCTTCAGCCTGGTGGCGGTGATCGGAGTCCCTGTGGCTTTTTGGCTCATGCCGCGCCTCTTCTATGGGCGGGAGAAGAAGCATGTCGCCATCTTGATCCTGTCCGTCGGACTGGTGTGCGACTCGGGGCCCGTGATTCTTCGGCTCTTTGACTTGATGCCGGCCAACGGGACGGACGCTTTGATCTACACCTATTACGGCATTGGCATCGTGCAGAATGCCATCGGGATCCTCTCCGCGGTGGCCATCGGTTCGATGCTGGCCGAGGTGGTGGACGACCATGCGGCGAGGACAGGAGACCATCTGGCGGGGTTGATCAGTTCTTCCCAGACCTTCATGAAGAAAGCCACCAGTGGTCTGGGTACGGCCATCGCGGGCTGGGTGTTGGCGGCGATTTCGTTTCCCACGAAGACCGACGTGTCGGAAGTGCCCGCCGAAACCATTTTTGATCTGGGTCTGTTCTACGGGCCCTTGCTGGCGGTCCTTTCGTTGGCCGCCATTCTCGTGCTTCTCGGTTACAACATCAGTCGTGCGGATCATGATCGCAATATCGAGACGATTGCGGCGCGAGAGGGCCAGGGGGCCTAGCGATCTCGCCCATCTGGGAGCCAGCGGGCTAACCAGATTGGGTACCGCGTGGCCTTGGGCGTTTCACTAATCTTCTTTTGTGAACCCGCACGGTTCTCCTTCGTGGCTCTGAAGGGATCGTGTGATTCGAGAGACGGAGCGGCGGTGGCTGTGAGTCAGGGCGTATTGCCGGCTATGGAATGGTTTTTTGAGCGCGGATTGAGGTTCACTGTCCAGGACAGTGTTGACCCGAGGAGACTCAAGTTGTGATTGATGTGAGAATGACGAAGGAAGAACGAGAAGAATTCCTGGCGAAACCGTTTGTCGGGATCATTTCCATCACGCACCCGGATGCGGGACGCGCTCCGGTGGCGTCGCCGATCTGGTACGACTTCACTCCCGAGGCCGGTGTGTGGGTTCTGACGGGCCCCACCTCGATCAAGGGGAAGGCTCTGCATCAAGCGAAGGCCTTTGCCATGGCGGTGCAGGAGGATTTCCTTCCCTATCGATACGTGACCGCCAGCGGTCCTGTGGTGGAAGTGAGAGAAGCCGAGCGCGAGAGGGATCTTCGCCCCATGGCCCATCGCTATCTAGGGGAAGAGGAGGGCGACCGGTATACGGCCACCTATCCTGATGGAGCATTTGGGCACGTCTACCGGATGGAGCCTCGCTACTGGCTGACCAACGACAACAACAAGAATCCGAATCTGAAGCCGGCCTGATCACGACGCGCTTTCGGGAGGGGGATCCGTTTCTTCGCGAACCGCCTCGGGGCTTGATATCGTTCATGCGAGTTCATGAAGCCTGGACCGTCCTGCGGTGTGGTTCGTTGGAATGGCTTCCGTGGCGTGGGTTTGATCGCAGGGAGGGTGTTTTCCGTGGCGAGTGAAGGGCAACAAGCCGAGACCCCGCCGCTCCTTATGCGGACCAAGTTGGCCTACGGGGTAGGGCAACTCAGCGATGGGATCCGGGCCAGTGGGTTCGGCCTCTACCTTTTCTTCTACTACGTCCAGGTCCTGGGCTTGCCGCCCGAACTGGGCGGAACCGCGATTTTTATAGCGGTTCTGTTTGACGCCTTCACGGACCCCATCGCGGGGTACATCTCGGATGCCTGGAAGTCGCGCTGGGGACGTCGGCATCCCTTCATGTACGCCTCGGCGATTCCGTCCGGGATCTGCTTCTACTTCACCTTCGTGCCTCCGGCCGGATTGTCGGAGACGGGTCTCTTCTGGTGGCTTCTTGGCGTCTCGATCTTGA
>PAHJ01000015.1 GCA_002705565.1 Geminicoccus sp.
AGGCATTTTTCGCAGAAAATCGGAAGAGGGTCAGCAGTTATCTGGAATATAATAACATGAAAAGGGAAGGAGATTTGTCTTTGTTCGCGTAATACATTTATTATAAGTGTGTTGTTCGCGCTGGTGTGGGCCAGCGTCTTTATTGCTTTTCGGGAGGATCGCGGAAATGGCAGGTGAACCCGGTGTGCCGCTGCTGGTAAAAACTGGTTACGGCGTCGTTGAGATTGGCACCAATACACTCATAGTCTTCGCCTCGTTCTATTTCCTGTTCTACACCACCGAGGCCTTGGGCGTTCCGCCCCTTTACGCCGGGCTTCTGTTCTTTTGCGCGAAGATGTTTGACGTTATCACCGATCCGCTGATTGGTAATTTCTCGGACCGCTCAAACACCCCTATGGGCCGCCGCAGACCCTTTATGCTGGCGGGCGGCATCGCCCTAGGGCCCTGTGTTGCGCTGATGTTTCTGGCACCGTTTTTGGGGTCCGACAGCTGGGTGCCTTCGGCGCTTTATTTTGTTGGCTTCACCATGGCGACTTACCTCGCACTGACCCTGATCTCTGTACCAGGGGGGGCCATGACAGCAGAGATGACCGAAGACTATAACGAGCGCACAACCATCACGGCCTGGCGATGGGGGGTTGGGTCCGTTGGGATGTTCATCGGCGGGGCTCTGGCGCCGCTGATCGTGGGGCAGTTCTCTACCGGAGAGGTGGACCCCAACGGCTTCAGGACCGCTGCCATTGTCATGATTCCGATGTTCTCGCTCCCGGTGATACTGGGTGTGTTCATGATGCGTAAGGCCCCAATGCGGCTGGCCGAGCATGTTCCAGCAGTGTGGGTTCAGGCGCGCGCCTGTTTCGCGACGCCATCGTTCCGGATGCTGCTGGCTACCTATTTTCTGCAGGTATCATTCCTGACCATCGTCACCTCCAACCTGTTGTTCGTACTGAAATACCACTTCCGCCTCGACGACCCGGTTACGGCCAATGCACTGTTTTTCCTCATTTTTGTCGTGGCAACGATGGCGTCTATGGCGTTTTGGACCTTTGTAGGCGCTCGCATCGGCAAGAAGCGGGGTTACATCATCGCGATCGTGGGGCTTGCGCTGTGCGTCTCATGCATTTTTCTGATCAATGCTGAGTCCATCGCCTTGCTTTATCCGCTGATGGCACTGATGGGCTGGTTCTTCGGTGGCTATCAAATCTTCCCGTGGTCGATGATCCCGGACAGCGTTACGGATGGGCAGGTTCGCACGGGTTTGTCGCTGGAGGGTGCCTTTAATGGCTGGTTCACCACGCAGCAAAAGATTGGCATTGCCTTTGGCCCGCTGGTGTTTGGCGCTTTATTGACCTTCGCAGGGTATGAGCCAACCTTTTACGAAGACGGCGTGCGCGTGTTTCCGGAGCAGAGTGACAGCGCAATCTTGATGATCCGCCTGTGTTCATCACTCTTGCCAGCAGGCGTCTTTTTGCTCTCGCTGCTGTTCATCATGCGCCACCAGAACACGGTAACCGGGCCAGCCAAGGGCTAGGGCTAAGGCGACCAGCTGAAGGCGGTTTCAAGAAACCAACCAACGGCGTGGTGGAATACAACGTAATGCAGCGCCACTGCCGTTGCGATGGTCAGCAGAACCTGTCGCAACAGCAGATGGATGCCAACGGACACCAGCAGGATCGCGATTTCCACTCCCAAAACCCAGGCTTTGAAGACGCCTGCCTGCGCTTGCGTGACCCAACTCACCAGAAAGAACAGCAGGATTAAGGTGCCCGGCAGCAATCGGTTCAAGGTTCCCAAAACCGGCCAGTCCATCACGGCTCGTGGAAGGAAATAGGGTGCGCCGCGTTGCACAAACACGCCCGCCGCACCGATCAGTAGAAAGGCCAGAAAACCCCAGCCCAGAGGCCCCTCGTCAGGAATCATGAACTATTCCCTTTGTTCAACGGTGTTGGACGCAGGACGTGCCAGAGCGTGATGACGGCGATCGCTGCCAGTCCGCTGATGAACATCCCGATGCCAAAGCTGACCTCAAGCGGCACAATCACCAGAACGGCTAAGCCGCCGGCGACTAAAGGGACGACACTGCGATGCGCGCGAATTTGTTCGGTTAGTAAGATCGCGAAGAGGGCCGACAGAGCAAAAGCAAAGCTATCGATTTGCAACGGCAAGAGCTGTCCAATGATGCTACCCAGCAGCGTTCCCGCCGCCCAACTGAAGTAATTCAGCCCCCCGACAGCAATTTGCACCGGGGGCGGATCAGTCTGAGTGCGGGTGGTCAGCAGGCTGTAGGTTTCATCGGTCAGCCAAAAGATCATCAGTATTCGCCCTACCAGACTGCGTGGACGATTATTCAGAAAAGGCAGCCCATAGAAAACGTGCCGAAGGTTAAGCAGAAAGACGACCAAGGCAATTTCGGTCAGGGCTGCGCCCTGGGCTACCATGGCAACAATCATGAATTGCGCCGCACCGGCGAACTGGATGAGTGAAATCACCACCGGCCATAACCACCCAAATCCCGCCTGTGTCGCGGTCAGCCCAAAGGTCGCGCCGACGGTAAAATATCCCACCATGACGGGAGCAGCGATAGGCAGTGCGGGGCGCAGGGTCGAAAGCAAGGTTCTTTTTCTCGTCTGTTCGGCGTATCACGGGTTACATCCTCCACACGGAGGGCCGCGGTCAAGAGCCGCCTATTGTAAGCAAAGGGGAGAGCCGCGCACCATGCTCATCGGCGTTGGCAACGACATTGTTGATATCGATCGGATCCGGGCGGTGCTGGATCGGCAAGGCGACCGCTTTATTGAGCGGATCCTTCGACCCGGTGAGCGCGCCTATTGCGAGCGGCGCCATGATTTTGCCGCCGCTCTGGCCCGTCACTACGCGCTCAAAGAAGCGGCGGTCAAAGCGTTGGGGACGGGGTTTCGCTACGGCGTTGGCTGGCGGGATGTCGGCCTGGAGCGCCTTGCGCCTGGCGCCACCCGCTCCAAGCCACGTCTGACCTTTGAAGGCGGTGCTCTCAGGCGGGTAAATGCCATGTTGCGTGAAGGCGAGGCGGTGGTCGCGGACTGGTCTCTGTCGGACGAGCCACCCTATGCAACCGCTTATGTGGTCCTTTTTGCAACAGATCGGGGCACAGAACCCGGCCCCAGGGCGCACAGCGTTGCGCCATCCTGACCCGCGCCGTAAGTCTGGACGCATAATCTGTACTCTATGAATGCAACGGGGACGCCCCCAAGGACGGAAATGGCCTTGTCCGAGAACGAGCAGGTGCACACGAAACCGGCGCGCGACCGTGGCTCTATGCGCGAGTGGCTGTCGCTGATCCTAGTGATCGGCGGCCTGTTCTTCTTCGTGCGCTGGTTCCTGTTCGAGCCTTTCCGGATCCCGTCTGAGTCGATGCTGCCGACCCTGGAAGTCGGTGATATGGTTGTCGTCTCCAAGTTTTCCTATGGCTATGGCGACTTCTCGCTGGATTTCGATCTGCCATTCATGCCGGATAACCGGCTTCTTGGCGGCTCACCCAAGCATGGAGAGATTGCCGTATTTCGCCACCCTCGGTCCAAGCGAAACCTGATCAAGCGTATCATTGGGCTGCCCGGCGATACGGTGCAGATGATCAATGGGCAATTGTTTCTGAACGGTGAGCCCATGCCGCAAAAGCTGGTTGGCGCGGCCAGCAATACGTCCTTGTCGAATAAGCCCGCTCAGTTGATTGATGAGCAGCTGATTGATCGGCAGGGCGAGGTGACGGCGGCCTACCAGATCCTGAATTTTGCCGACACCGTGTTCGACAATACTCCACGGCTCACGATCCCTGCGGACACCTATTTCTTCATGGGTGATAACCGGGATAATTCGGGCGACAGCCGGTCGAACCGAGACCTTGGTCTGGTTCACAAGCGCTTCCTGATCGGCAAGGCAGAGATCGTGCTGTTTTCCCTGAATATTCAAGCGCATCCCGAAGATCTTTACTTTTGGGCATACTGGAACCCGTTTCGTTGGGGTCGCTTTGTGAAGATTCTGTGAGGAGGGCTTACGCAGGGGTGGCTCGCGTTGCTTTGGCGGGGGAAAATGGTTAAGTCTGCGCTGCGAACATCTGAGCACAATGTTGCTGGAATTGACCAGTGAGCACAAAGGAGAGGCTAAGTGGCCAAGGCGGAAACCCCAAAGAAGAACGTGATCGCTGAGTACTTGCAACTGGTCGTGTCAGTTGTCGTGATCGTGTTTGTTGTGCGGTCCTTTATTTTCGAACCTTTCCGTATTCCATCCCCATCCATGGATCCCACGCTGAAGACGGGTGATTACGTCATTGTCACCAAATTTTCCTATGGCTTTGGCAGGCAGTCGATCTTTGACATTCCGCTGATCCAAGACCGCCTGTTCTGGCGCGAGCCCAAGCGCGGTAACGTCGTTGTTTTCGCCGATCCCATCTTTCCGCGTCAGAAAAAGCTGATCAAGCGCGTGGTGGGGGTGCCGGGCGACGTCATCGAGGTCATCGATAGCCAACTGCACATCAACGGCGAAATGGCGGAACGCGATTATATTGGTCCCGGGTCGTCGAATGCCGACCTTGAAACCAGCGGCAACTTCTTCACCGAAACGTTCCCGAGCCAGAACGGCAAGCCCCACGAGCACTTCATCTGGGATAAATATCCCAACGCCATGTTCGATAACTTTGGCCCCTACACTGTGCCCGAAGACCATGTTTTCTTCATGGGGGACAACCGAGATAATTCGTCTGACAGCCGGTCATCCTCACTGGGTGCTGTGCATAGAAAGTACGTCATGGGACGGGCTCAGTTTGTGCTGTTCTCGCTCAACATCGAACAGACCCGCCGCCGCACCAACCAGTGGAAATGGAGCAACCCATTCCGTTGGGGCCGTTTCTTCAAGGGCATTCGCTAAGCGCCATGGCTGAGGGGGAAGATAAGAACGACGCGGTAGACCTCCGCCCTTTGGAGCAGGCGTTGGGCTACCAGTTTTTTGGCCGCCGACATGCCATTGCAGCCCTCACGCACTCTTCCATGCGGGTTTCTGCCATGGGCCGGAAAGTGGCGTCGGAGTCCTATGAGCGGTTAGAGTTTCTGGGTGACCGCGTGTTGGGGCTTATCATTTCAGAGATGCTGCTGTTTCGCTTCCCTACCGAACGCGAAGGTGACCTCGCCAAGCGGCACACTGAACTCGTCCGCCGCGAAACACTCGCTGAAGTCGCCGTCGCCCTTAAACTCGGCCCCATGATCCGGATGTCGCGTGGTGAGAAAGACGGTGGGGGACAGCAGAAAGAATCCTTGCTGGCCGACGTAGTTGAAGCCCTGATTGCTGCAATGTACCTCGATGGTGGAACATCGCCCGTGCGCACCTTTATTGAGCGCAATTGGTCACCCTTCCTGGAGGCGGCGAAGCGACCACCCCGCGACCCCAAAACAGCCTTGCAGGAATGGGCCCAAGCCCGTGCCCTACCACTACCAGCCTATGAATTGGTTGCCCAATCCGGGCCAAGCCATGAACCCAGTTTTGAAATCAGTGTTAGCGTCGTAGGCCAAAAGCCGGTGGTTGCATCTGCCGGCAGCAAGCGAGCCGCCGAGCGCGATGCTGCGGCCCTGCTGCTCGAGCGCGTGACCGCCCCCAAGGATCCAAATTGATGCTGGAAGACCAACCTACGCGCTGCGGTTTCATTGCCGTCATCGGTGCCCCTAACGCGGGCAAGTCCACCCTTGTTAACCAGATCATCGGCGCCAAGGTTTCAATCGTCTCCCCCAAAGTACAGACGACCCGGACCCGCGTGACCGGAATCCTGGCTGAGGGACAGGATCAGGCGATTTTTGTGGACACACCAGGCATTTTCCGTGGTGCGAAACGGCGGCTGGAAAAGGCTATGGTCGATGTCGCGTGGCGGCAGGCTGCGGAGACCGACCGTTTGATACTGGTTATCGATGTCTCAAAGAAACGCCTGAGCGATGATGATCATGCCGTTATCGAACAGTTGGAGCAGCAGAAAGCCGCACCAATCCTGGTGCTGAACAAGACCGACACGGCGCGTCACACAGTTATGTTGGAAATCGCCACGGCGGTTAACGCGCGGCTGGATGTGCAGGAGACCTTTATGGTGTCAGCGCTCAGTGGTGACGGGGTTGAAGACCTCAAAGACGCCGTGCTGAAGCGCCTGCCGGCAGGCCCATGGCTCTACCCTGATGATCAGATTTCAGATCTGCCCAGCCGCATGTTGGCGGCGGAGGCCACGCGCGAAAAGCTGTTTATGCAACTGCATCAGGAGCTGCCCTATAACCTTACTGTCGAAACCGAGCTGTTTGAGGTGCAGAAGAACGGTGACCTGAAAATCAACCAGGTCATCTATGTCACGCGCGACAGCCACAAGGCCATGGTTTTAGGAAAGTCGGGCGCACGGATCAAACAGGTCGGTTCGCAATCCCGGCAGGACATCGCAGAACTGTTTGACCGAAAGGTGCACTTGTTTTTGTTCGTGAAGGTGCGGGAAAACTGGCTCAACGATCCAGAGCGATTCCGAGAAATGGGCCTTGAGTTGGGGTGACGCAATTTGTTGCGTTACCAATGTCCAAAACTATCAATTAATTCTGCTGAAATAAAGAACGGGCCTGCTGAGGGGAGGAGTTTTCAGCAGGCCCGTCTGGCTGGATCGACTCTGGTGGGAGGTAGGTCGATCCGGCATAGAAAGCAGCAAAACCGGATGGAGGAGGAGGGGTTTTGCCGCTTCTATTCTATGGTTACTTAGCTCGCCTAGAAGCGTTTTCCAGTGCGTGCCAGCTGTGGAATTGCGGTGCGGCTGATGCCCAAATCCTGCAGGTCACGATCAGACAAGCGGGAAAGTTCGCGCATGGTGCGACGGGTTTCCTGGTAGCGTGCAAAACGCTCGGATACATTGGTGAACAGGCTCATGTTCAGGTCCTTTGATGAGTGCGTCGCCGCTTGCTGTGCGATCGCGTCTTTTCGTTCGTAGCTAGCCGAAGCGCAACAGAGGTGGTGGTTGGTGCGCTTCAGTACTTCATGATATGGACGCATGGCTTGCGATGCAAAAGTCTGAATAATTGGCAAAGTACTTTGCGCTCAGCGCATCAATGACAAACATATGACGTGTATTAGCAACTTCGCACGCACAAAGTGGGGGAAATTAGGCAGTTTGGTCTGAATCTGCCCCAAATAAGCCATTCCGAGGGAAGCCGGCAGGAGATGATCTGCCTGCTGAAGCGCGGGCGCCTTCGATTTCGTGGTATTCGGTGAATGTGCGGGTCTTGTCTTGACCCCAGGCCCAGGTCAGTCCAGCAGCCTTCACAAACGTCTTAGCGTCGGCCATGCCACCCTTAGCGAAGTGCTGCAACTTAACACCGCGCCCCCTAGGCATCTCAGGCAGGTCTTCGAGTGGGAACATAAGCATTTTTTTGTTCTCCCCGACCACAGCCACAGAGTCATGCTCTGGCTTGACGACGAAGGCGATGCTGGCAGCGGCGCCTTTACCGGGGTTGAGAACCTGTTTACCGGCCTTTTGGTTGGAAACCATCTCCCACTCAGGACAAATGAAACCCCGTCCGTCTGTCGCGGCCAGCAGGCGCTTGCCGTCCTTATTGGCCGGGAACACCGCAATGACTTTTGCGCCGGTTGCCAGTTCCACGGTCAGGCTTAGTGGTTCGCCAAAGCCACGCCCCGACGGCAGCTTGTCTGCACCAACAGTGTGACAGCGTCCTTGATCCGTCAGCACAATGATTTTGTCAGTGGTGTACGCTGGAACCACGAAACGGCCCTGGTCACCGTCACGGTACTTGATGTCATCCCGAACATGGCCGTGGCCGCGCAAAGCACGCAACCAGCCCATCTTTGAGAGAACGACGGTGATGGCTTCACGTTCGACCAGCGCATCGTCCGGCATATCGACCACGGGTGCCGCGCCGGCGATAGTGGTGCGGCGGGCCATCCAGTGCGGTGCCTTTTTATGGAGTAGCGCTTCCAACTCGTCGAATTCATGGCGAATGGTTTTCCACTGAGCCCGGACATTGGCCAGCAGGTCTTCGATTTCGCTTCTTTCGATCAGCAGGTTTTCCCGTTCGTCTCGAAGTTTCATTTCTTCAAGCTTACGCAAGGAGCGAAGGCGCGTGTTCAGGATGTATTCAGCCTGGGTTTCGGTCAGATCAAAGGCGGTAATCAGATCGGCTTTGGGGTCGTCCTCTTCGCGAATGATACGAATAACTTCGTCAAGGTTGAGGAATACGACCATCAGGCCTTCGACCCGCTCGAGCGCTGTATCAATCTCGCCCAGACGATGGCGGGACCGGCGGAGCAGCACTTCGTGGCGGTGCTCTAGGAAGGCTGACAGGGCCTGCTTGAGATCCAGAACGCCAGGAACCGTATCGGCATTTAGCACGTTAAGATTCATAGGAATGCGGATCTCAAGATCGGTATTCCGGAACAGGCTTTCCATCAGATGAACCGGCTCGATATTACGACTCTTTGGGTCGATCACGATGCGGACGTCTTCGGTGGATTCGTCGCGGATATCACCACAGAGGTGCAGCTTCTTGTTCGAAATCAGCTCGCCCGACTTCTCCAAAAGTCGCCCCTTGGCGACCTGATAGGGAATTTCCGTGACCGCAATCTGCCAAGTGCCGCCTTTGAGCTTTTCCACCTCCCACCGCGCGCGCAGCCGCATAGACCCACGGCCGGTTTCGTAAACCTCACGCAGGGTATCGGTGTCTTCGACCAGAATGCCACCGGTTGGAAAGTCCGGACCGGGAACATGCGCAAGCAGGTCTTCGACGCTGGCCGCAGGCTTGTCGATCAGGAAGCGGAGCGCGTTTAACAACTCTGCTGCATTGTGCGGTGGTACGGCCGTTGCCATGCCCACAGCAATGCCTTGCGTGCCATTGGCCAACAGGTTTGGGAAAGCAGCCGGGAGGACGACGGGCTCTTTTTCCTCGCCGTTATAGGTATCGCGGAAGTCGACGGCGTCTTCGTCGATGTTGCGCAGCAGCATGGCGGCAATCTCGGTCAGCCGCGCTTCAGTATAACGGTATGCGGCGGCGTTATCGCCATCGATGTTACCGAAGTTGCCCTGTCCGTCGATCAGGGGATAGCGCTGCACAAAATCTTGCGCCAGGCGAACCAGGGCGTCGTAAATCGCCGTGTCGCCATGGGGGTGGTACTTACCGATGACTTCACCCACGATGGTGGCACATTTACGCGGGCTTGAACTGGGATCGACCTTGAGCTGACGCATGGCATACAGCACCCGGCGCTGAACCGGTTTTAGGCCATCACGGACGTCGGGCAGGGAGCGCGACATGATGGTCGAGAGGGCATAGGCAAGGTAGCGCTCAGACAGAGCAGCGCCGAAGTTTACGTCACGGATATCACCGCCATTGTTGTTCAGCAGATCGTTATCATCAGCGCCGGACATCTATCACCTTACCCTCTGGATTTCGCATAATCTCATATCGCGACCAGCCAGGTCTGGCTAGAGGTTTAGCGAGGACAAGGAGGCGGCTTTAGAAAAAGCCCTTGATCGTCACCAGCATGACCAGGCCCGCACCGACCAGTGCGCCGCCCATTACTGCCCGAATATGGCGCGCGTTGGGGAAGACATCGCAGATGGTGCCAATGCCCACGCCAATCAGATGCATCATGGCCGAAGCAAGCGAGAAACCGACGATATATTGGAATGCGTTAGCCACGACCGGGATTTCTGTTCCGTGAGGGTATCCGTGGATAATCCCAAAGACGGCAACAACACCCAGCGCCACCCATGGAACAAACCGAAGTTGCAGGACAATGAGAACGCCTAGCGCAATGACGCTGAATAAAATGCCGTCTTCCATCTGCGGAATGGTCTGTCCCAGCATCCCCAGAACACCGCCAATGATCAAAAACAGCACAAATACAGCCGGAATATAGGCCCAGCCCATACGACCCACCTGAACCGATAAAAGACCTACAGCAAACATGGCCAGTAAGTGGTCAAGGCCGGCCAGGGGATGGCTGAAGCCATAGGAGACGGAGTCCGTGAATAAAGCCTGCATGAGAGGTCCGTGGTTCTTTGTGTCTGAGTTTCAAATTTATGCGATCAATTCTGACCTGTCACCACCACTCACCTCATTGAGCAAAAAAAACCGGCCTGGGGGAACAGGCCGGTGAGGAAACGCTTTGGGAGGTGCGAAAGAGGGAGAGAGAGAGAGGAAACGTAAAGAAGTAGCAAGAGGCTGGCAGGGTTTGTGTTGGCGATGGGTTGAAGCGCGACGGGACAGGAGGGAGGAGAGAGAGAGGGAGGAGAGCCCCCGTCGCGCTTGCTGTTGTTCGATGAGTTCAACCTACCTCCTCGCCGCATTTCGGTCTCCACCGGTTGTGTTTCAGTCTGTAAAGATGCGTGACGGCGATTGACGGCGGAGAGAGACCGACTTGTGAACCAGGACCATGATCCGAAAAAGCCAATCAACGATAGGCGTGAAGGAATGTGAGCAAAAAGCTCACTTTTTATCTTGCACCTGTGATACTGGTCTGTCACAACTTCCGACTGGGAGAGGAATTATTGGTTCACGGGTAGCGATCGAAAGGATCAGCACATGATCAACCACTCAAAGAGCAAGGCACTGATCAAAGCCTTTCTTATTTTTGCCACAGCCGGAAGCTGTGCAGCCACGGCCTGGGCGGTCACCAGTCGCGTTGATTTCTCCCGCTCCGGCGACAGCATCATCATTAAGTCCAATGGCATTGCCAATCACGCGACTGGGGCTTTTCCTAACCCGAACAATCCCAACCGCATCTCGGTTCAAAATCACCGATTTGTGGTCGATGCGACCCCAGAGAAAACGGGACGGCTAACCGCGATGCGCGGCTCATTGTTCGGGGTCGCCATTAATGGCGTACCTTTAGATCCCGGCGCCGCAGAGTGGTATAATGACAACCCACGCTCTGGCTGGTCCTACGATCCTTTCCGTATGAAAGGCCGACTGGGCCTGGATGCAAACAACGCGCATGTGCAGCCAACCGGCACGTATCATTATCATGGCTTGCCCACAGGGTTGATGACCGAACAGGGCAGCGGCGGGCACTCCCGTTTGATCGGGCTCGCTGCGGACGGCTTTCCGATCTATGCGCAGTATGGCTACACAAACCGCGTCATTGCGGAGCAGACATCTAGCTATCGCATCCGCTTTGGAACGCGCGACAGCGGCCCAGGCGGGCTCTATGATGGGACGTTCGTCGAAGACTACTATTACGTTGAGGGTGCCGGGTCGCTTGACGCCTGCAACGGGAAGGACACGGTGACTCCCGAATACCCTAACGGTACTTACGCCTATTTCATCACGGATGAGTTTCCCTATGTTCCACGGTGCTGGGTCGGCACGCCAAGCAAGACTGGATTTGAGAAACAGCGGCCCAATAATCCGGGCGCTAACGGTCAGCGTCCACCTCCCGGCGGTTCCAATGGTCAGCGGCCTCGCTCTGGAAACGGGAACCCGCCGCCACCTGGTCGGGACGGCGGGGGACGGGGTTAATTGAGTGCAGGGGCCATCTTTAGTGCCCCTTCCGACAGCCCACCTCGCTCAAAGGGGCGCGCTCCAGCCAGCGCGTCCCTTTAGCGCGCTGGTTTTGCTGCCCAGCCATAAGCCCTATGCGCGGTTGTGGCACTGGTCAAACAGCGGGGGTGGGTGTAAACCTCGGGCCAAATAGAGCAAGCTCGAGGATGAGTGGTCGATGGAAGTCGCCGTTTCTTATTTGCCGATCCTGATTTTCATGGGTCTGGCGACCGTTTTGGCCATTGTGATGGCCGGAATTCCGCTGTTGGTTGCGCCCAAGCGTCCGGACAGCGAAAAACTTTCCGCTTACGAGTGCGGGTTTGAAGCCTTCGATGACTCGCGTGGTCGATTCGACGTGCGGTTTTACCTCGTGGCAATTCTATTCATCATTTTTGACCTCGAAGTGGCCTTCTTGTTCCCGTGGGCGGTCAGCCTGCGTGACGTGGGCTTGTTTGGCTTCTGGTCGATGATGATTTTCCTGACCATTCTTACCGTAGGGTTCATCTACGAGTGGAAGAAAGGAGCCCTGGAATGGGAGTAGACGGCAAGCCTCTGACCCCTGGTTCAGAGCAGAACGATGCATTGGACCTGGTTACACAGGAAATTCAGGATCGTGGCTTTATCGTTGCCAACTTTGAAAAGCTTGCAGGCTGGGCACGGTCTGGCTCGCTTTGGCCCATGACCTTCGGCCTTGCATGCTGTGGAGTGGAGATGATCCACGCCGGCACCGCGCGCTACGATATGGACCGCTTTGGCTGGCTGTTCCGCCCATCGCCGCGACAGTCTGACGTGATGATCGTCGCCGGTACGTTGACCAACAAGATGGCGCCCGCGTTACGCAAAGTTTACGACCAGATGCCGGAGCCACGCTGGGTGATTTCCATGGGATCTTGCGCGAATGGTGGTGGGTACTACCACTACTCCTATTCTGTTGTGCGCGGTTGTGACCGGATTGTGCCGGTTGATGTCTACGTGCCTGGTTGCCCGCCGACAGCTGAAGCGCTGATCTATGGCGTGATGCAGCTGCAAAAGAAGATCAAGCGTCAGGCCGGTATCATCCGCCGCTAGCCACCCACGCCAACGGCCCATCACTCCAGGGCCCAGAAGGTTTCTGAACTATGGAAGAATTGCTGGAAGCGGTATCAGGCGCGCTGGGGGATCGGATCCTCGAAACGGTTGTTCACGCCGATCAACTGACCGTCCGCCTGTCGCGTGACACACTCATCGAAGACCTGACCACGCTGCGCAACGACAGCTCCTGCCGCTTTGCCATCCTGCTGGACATCACGGCCATTGATTTGCCGCAGCGCCCAGAACGCTTCGATGTTGTATACATCATGCTCTCGCCGTTCATGAACCATCGCCTGCGGGTGAAGGTTGCAACGGACGAGTTCACGCCGATTGAGTCAGCAACCACGGTGTGGCCTGGTGCAAACTGGTTTGAGCGCGAGACGTGGGATATGTACGGGATCATGTTCTCAGGGCATCCGGATTTCCGCCGGATCCTCACCGATTACGGTTTCTCCGGCCACCCGCTGCGCAAGGACTTCCCGCTGACCGGGTACTCCGAAGTGCGTTACTCCGAAGAGCAAAAGCGCGTGGTCTACGAGCCAGTGTCGCTGACGCAGGAGTTTCGATCCTTTGACTACGCCTCTCCCTGGGAAGGGGTTTCAACATTGCCCGGCGACGAAAAAGCCGAAGACGAAGCCGCGGCTTAAGGGGACTCTGACTTATGGCTGAAGTTCAAATCAAACCACTGACCCTCAATTTCGGTCCTCAGCACCCCGCAGCGCATGGTGTTTTGCGCATGGTGCTGGAAATGGATGGCGAAATTGTCGAGCGTGCCGATCCGCATATTGGCCTGCTGCACCGCGGCACCGAAAAGCTGATCGAGCATAAAACCTATCTGCAAGCGCTGCCGTATTTCGATCGCCTCGACTACGTCTCGCCCATGTGCCAGGAGCACGGCTTTGCCCTCGCAGTTGAAAAACTGCTGGGAATCGAAGCGCCGGCGCGGGGCCAGTATATCCGGGTGCTTTTTTCCGAAATAACCCGCATTCTCAACCACCTGCTGAACACAGGCGCGTTCATTATGGACGTGGGCGCGACCACACCGATGCTGTGGACGTTCGAGCAGCGTGACAAACTCCTTGAATTCTATGAGCGAGTATCCGGTGCCCGCTTCCACGCGGCTTACTTCCGTCCGGGCGGCGTGCATCAGGATCTGCCCAAGGGTCTGGACCGTGACATCGCGGCCTTCTGTGACCAGTTCGATGCTGCCATCAACGACATCGAGACGCTGGCCACCAACAACCGTATCTTCCGTCAGCGCACGGTGGATATTGGTGTTGTGAGTGCAGAGCAGGCTATGGCGCTGGGCTTCTCTGGTCCGATGCTCCGCGGTTCCAACGTCGCCTGGGATCTGCGTAAGTCCCAACCCTATGAAGTTTACGACGAGCTCGACTTTGATGTTGTCGTGGGCAAGAGCGGCGACTGTTTCGACCGCTACGTCCTGCGCATCGAAGAAATGAAGCAGTCGATCAAGATTATTCGTCAGTGCCTGGACATGATGCCCGGTGGTGAAGTGCTCAACGAAGACCACAAATTCACACCACCACGGCGCAGCGAGATGAAACAATCAATGGAATCGCTGATCCACCACTTTAAGCTCTACACTGAAGGTGTGAAGGTGCCTGAGGGCGAGGTGTATTCAGCCGTCGAAGCGCCCAAGGGTGAGTTTGGCGTCTTCTTGGTCTCCGACGGGTCAAGCAAACCTTACAAGTGCAAAATCCGTGCGCCGGGTTTTGCTCACCTTGCGGCCATGGACGAGCTCTCCAAAGGCCACCAGTTGGCCGATACGGTCGCTATCTTGGGATCAATGGATATCGTGTTTGGGGAGGTCGATCGCTAATGGCTATTCAGGTTACATCGCGCCCAACGCCGCAAACTGGTGATTTTAGCGTTTCTGAGACCGCAGCTGCACGGGTCGAGGTCATTATGGCCCGCTATCCCGAAGACAGGAAGGCATCAGGCATCATTCCGCTGCTTGACATCGCACAGCGCGAAAATGGCGGCTGGTTGTCCAAGGAAGCGATCGAATGGGTTGCTCTGACCACCGAAAGTGCGCCCATCCGCGTCTATGAGGTCGCGTCGTTTTACTCCATGTTCTACACCGAGGAGGTTGGACAGCACGTCGTCCAGGTATGCCGCACGACGCCGTGCTGGTTGCGCGGTTCGGATACGCTGACCCACGCAGCAGAGAAACACTTGGGCATCGGGCTGGGGCAAACCACCGAAGACAAGATGTTCACGCTGATTGAGGTTGAGTGCCTGGGCGCCTGTGTGAATGCGCCCATGGTGCAGATTAACGACAACTACTACGAAGACCTTGAAGCCGACGCGTTCAAGCGGATCCTTGATGATCTCGCTGCGGGTAAGCAGATCGAATACGGCAACATGACTGGCCGAATTGGCTCCGCCCCGGTCGGCGGCCCGCAAGCCCTCAAGGACTTCGACCCCGCGGTTAATGCGGGTAAGCCGCTTCCTGACTACAGCGTACCGGCGGAATAGGTTCGACACGCTAGGCTGCTTTCAGTGCTATGCTAAGCGCTCTCTGGCTATAAAGTTAGGGAGCGTTTTTTTTGAGCCTATATCGGCGAAAAACCAGAGGGGGCGGAGCGAAGGATGGAATCGCGGCAATATGTGCCCTTTGACGCCTTCGGGATGCGCGAAGAGGTCCGTGTCTCTTCTTTGGTTCGGGTCGGGGGACAGGGATGGACGTGCGGCCAATGCCCGCTGGATACCAACGCAAACGTGGTGGCTCCCGGCGACTTGAACGCTCAGGCAGAGTTCGTCTGCGCGATGATCCATAGCGTGCTGGCGCGGGGTGGGTTCGAGTCAGGGCATGTCGCCCAACTTACCCTTTACCACGCAGCTCCCAATGCAAGAGACCTGAGGCAGGCATTGTCCCTCTTCAGACAGGCCTTCCCCCATGGCCCCGTCATTCTCCCGGTGACGGTACCGTATTTCTACTACGAAGGTATGATGCTGGAAGTCGATGTCATCGCTGACGAGACGGTGCAAGTTTCAGCGGACCAAACCGCTGCGGGTCTACAACGCATCGACGGGCAGGATTTTGCCTACGTCGCGGCGCAAGCGGGCTCTAGAGCTGACATCGAAAATATCATTGCAAGCTGTGGTGCGGCTGGGGAAACCCTGTTGGACGCGCTATGGTTCGCGCCGGCTGGAACACTGGCTGGAACTCTGGCTGGGAAACCGGATAGGCCGGAGTTCGAAGCAGACCAACGGGCCAACGTCGTCCTGACCCAGGGCCCGAAAGGTGGTCGGGATGAGCACGCCGCGTCCTTACTGTTCAGTAAGAACGGCGCGGTTCGCACCCAGGTCAGCCAACAGGGCGTTGTCATCCGCGAAACGGCTTCAACTGTGATCCTGAGTGCACCGTCAGCTCAGATTGGCGAGGACCTTCCCACACAGGCCCACTCCATGATGATAGCCTTGGCGCAGGCGCTCGATAGCCTTGGGCTCAGTTGGGCGCACGTGGTGAAAGTCAGTGCTCCTTACGTGGGCAATGCCAGCGCCGATGCGTTGCATGAGAATCTGAGAATTAGACACAGTTTTCACGCCTTGCCCGGCCCGGCGTCTACCGGCTTGCCGGTCACCGGTTTTGCTGCGCCCCAGACGCGCATTTTTATCCAGGTGATCGCACGCCGCTAGGTCTCGCATTTCCGCATCAGGCCCTTGCGCCGAACGAACAGGTGTCGCGACATCAAGGCGGTTTTCTTCGCTGCCAAATACGGGCATAAACCATGCAATTGTTTAGACAGGATAGGCGTCGGCCCATGCTTGCGGATCAGGACCGTATTTTCACCAATCTCTATGGCCAGCACGACTGGCGCCTCAGAGGCGCTCAGGCGAGGGGGGTCTGGGACAACACTAAGGCCATGGTGACCCTTGGGCGTGATCGTGTGATCGATCTGGTGAAGGCTTCGGATTTGCGCGGTCGCGGCGGTGCAGGCTTCCCGACGGGGCTGAAGTGGTCCTTCATGCCCAAGGAAAGCGCGTTGCCCCACTATCTGGTGGTCAATGCCGACGAGTCTGAGCCGGGTACCTGCAAGGACCGCGATATCCTGCGCTTTGACCCCCACCGCCTGCTCGAAGGCATGCTGCTAGCCGGTTTCGGGATGGGTGCGCATACGGGTTACATCTATATTCGGGGCGAATTCTACAACGAAGCCTCCAATATCGAACAGGCTATTCTGGAAGCGCGTGAAGCGGGATTACTGGGCGATAAGTCGGAAGCCACCAATGGCTGGAACTTTGACATCCATCTGCACCGGGGCGCTGGCGCCTACATCTGCGGTGAAGAAACTGCGCTTCTTGAATCGTTGGAAGGCAAGAAGGGTCAACCCCGCCTCAAGCCACCGTTCCCGGCCGGCTCAGGCCTTTACGGTTGCCCGACGACAGTCAACAACGTCGAGACAATCGCTGTGGTGCCGGATATTCTGCGCCGCGGCGTTGATTGGTGGACCGGCCTTGGCCCTGAACGCAACCGTGGCACGAAGCTATTCTGCATCTCCGGTCACGTCGAGCGCCCTTGCAACGTCGAAGAGGAAATGGGCATTCCCTTGCGTGAACTGCTGGACAAGCACGCTGGTGGGGTGACAGGGGGTTGGGACAACTTGCTGGCGGTGATCCCCGGTGGTTCGTCCGTGCCCTGCATCACGCAGGACGTGTGTGCGGACATAAACATGGACTTCGACAGCCTGCGCGCTGTTAAGTCCGGTCTTGGTACTGCCGCCGTAATCGTGATGGACAAGTCTACCGACATCATCCAGGCCATCGGTCGGCTTGCTCACTTCTACAAGCACGAAAGCTGCGGCCAATGCACTCCATGCCGCGAAGGTACCGGCTGGATGCACCGCGTTCTTGAGCGGATGGCCAAAGGTCAAGCGGCTGTCGAGGAAATCGACATGCTACTCGAGGTATCTTACCAGATCGAAGGCCACACCATTTGTGCACTGGGTGATGCAGCTGCTTGGCCGGTTCAGGGCCTCATCCGAAACTTCCGCCCTGTCATGGAAGCCCGACTGTCGGGAAAGAAGGTTGATGTGGCAGAAGCGATGGCTGTCGCTGCTGAATAAGGAAGGGTTATACGTAGGGCATTCCGTTATCAGAATTTCCAACAAAAACCTGCGCAGGAGGTCGTCCTTACGCGGGTTACCTATCTTTTTCTGCCGCCTTTGAGCTCAAAGGGCCGAGGATCCGAGAACCTATTGCCAGCACATGAGCACTTATCCTTAAGACATTTTGAGCGAAATGACTGGTCTAGGCTCAAAATTTGGTTTCAAGACGAAGCAATAAACCGAGAACGCGGGCCATTGGATGATGAATGACTGGAGCATGTGCTTGCCGACAGACGAGGCGTACAGCTCGTTGCGGAGCAAGACGAACAACCCGTTGCAATTATTGGTGTAACTTGGGGAGACGAAAAAGATCAACGCCATGGCATTACAGATTTAGCCGTTCATCCGGAGAAAAGGAGGGGCGGGATTGGCTCAAAGTCGGTCGTCGCCGTGTTAAGCTGGAATGGCCACCCACCAACAAATAAATGGATCGCATTCGCTGACCTCGAAAATTTACCCCCGCAAAGAATGCTGATAGCCTTGGGTTGG
>PAHJ01000016.1 GCA_002705565.1 Geminicoccus sp.
AAATTTGTCTTCGTTCGGCCGCAATGTATGGACCGAATCTGAGCAAAAATGCGACCGCTTACGCATAAACAAACAAAAAGAAGATGGTGCTATCATGCAAGTCATCCTCAATTCAAAGAAGCGTGCTGGTTGTGGAGTAAAGGGAGGTTACCTTAAGGGATTAGGGTACACTGCCTCAGTGTTATTAGCGGCGTTTGCTGGTTCAGCATTAGCTGCGGGTCAAGATCTGGATACCCTGGTCACGCCAGGTGGTTATGAGATTCTTGACGATGGACGGGCGGTCTTCCGCCTGGCGGACGGTCGTACGATCTTCCTCGAACAGGATCAGTACGTCCTGTTGGAAGGTGGCCTGCTGATGGTGGTCGATGAGATCGCGCAAGCAGCCTTTACTTCTCTTCCGGTCATGGGTGCCATTCGTACCGAATTACTGGGCAGCGTGCAGCCCGTTCGGGACATCGAAGGCGGCGAGATCTTGATGAGTGACGCGCAGCCTCTGTGGTCCGGCGAGGGCCCGGCGCCAAGCCTGTTTGAACAGGTGAACGTCGTATCTCATGAGCTGGCGCAAAACACGGATTCAGACGAGCAAACTGATACCAGCAGTGGCATGGGTGCAGGCTTAGGCTTGGCTTCGGTACTGTCCGGAGCCGGGTTGTTGGTGCTTCTGTCACCATCGGCTGATGCAGTACCGCCAGCACCGGCAGTTAATAGCCCCGTTCCTACGGTGATTGATGGCGTGGTTCAGGTGTTGGGTGATACCGGCGCGGGTTCTGGAACGCTGGAGACAGCAACGTTGTCGTCGCATGTGACTTGGTCGGATGCGGACAATGACATCACGACTTTTGCCGTGTCTTCATCGGCCTTCACGCCGACCCTAACACCGGAAACTGCTGACGGCATGCTCGCCGGGACGGTTGACGGGGTATCGAGCAACGGCACGACGTCCTGGACGTCCCTAACCTCGGCCATCAAGGTGACTGTCACCGACGCTGACGGTAACACCGGCACCCAAGATCTGATCGCGGCGGGACAGCTGGTTCTGCCAGACAGTGCGGTTGCTGACGCAATGAGCGTCACCATCACCGGCGCTGGCGCCGATGATTACCTTGGGTACAACGCGGCGAATGCGGCCTCGACCAGCCCGCTCACCAACCTCGGTCGGGGTATTGGTGTAACGTCGACGATTGATCTGGGCGATGGCGACAACTTCATGCGTCTGGGACATGAAGCTGCGAACGGCGGTGTTATGACCTACACCGGTGGTACGGGCGACGATACGATGCGGGTGGCGGACAAGTTTGCCAACTGGAATGGTACGGCTACGCTCGACCTGAGTGCGGGCGGCGATAACACGCTGAACACGGGCGATATGCCGGCTGTTAGTGGGACCATGTCCTACATCGGCGGTTCCGGCAGCGACACGCTGACCATGGGCAACCAATTCGGTAATAACAATGGTGTTGTTGATCTGGATATGAGCGCGGGCGGTAGCAATCAGCTCACAGCAATGTGGATGGCGGCTGTTAGCGGCACGTTCACCTATACAGGCGGTAGCGATCAGGACGACCTGAACTTTGGTATGCACTTCGGTTCTAACGTTTCGGTAGTCACCATCGACATGCAGAACGGCGGCATGAACACGATGGATACCACCGACATGGCCTTAACGGCCTCCACCCTCGTCTACACCGGTGGCGGTGACACCGATACCTTGACCTTTGGCAATTGGATGGGCAGCAACGGCGGCGATGTTACTTTTGACATGAGTGCCGGTGGTTCCAACACTCTGAGTGCGCAAATGCACCTGGCGGATTCAGGCGTGTTTGCCTACCAGGGCGGCAATGGCGTCGATGACCTGGATTTCGGGAACTATTTCGCGAACAACAGCGGCAGCGCCACGATCGATCTGAGCCTAGGCGGCGACAATAGTATCACCATGGGTGAGTTTGCCGGGCAGTCTGGTACGATGACGATTACCGGCGGCGCAGGTGAAGATATTCTCGACTTTGGCGGCTACTTGGGCGTCAACGGCGGCACGATGCAGTTCGACATGAGTTCGGGATCCGGTGATAACACGCTGACCGCACTCAATAATGCAGCGCAGTCGGCCCAGATGAGCTATACCGGTGGTTCAGGCGACGACGTCGTCTCGCTGGGCGGCTATTCGATCGTCAATGGTGGTTCCGCAACGTTTAACATGTCTTCCGGTGGTAATAACTCGCTGAGCGCGCTCAGTAATGCGGCCGAGTCAGGTACGCTGAGTTACACCGGTGGCCAAGGCACCGACGTCGTCTCTCTGGGCGGCTATTCGATCGTTAATGGTGGTTCCGCGACGTTTAACATGTCTGCCGGTGGTGATAACTCGCTGTCTGCTGGCACCAATTCTGTTCAATCGGGTACGCTCTCTTACACGGGTGGAACTGGCCAAGATACTGTGTCTCTGACAGGGCCATACGTTGCTTCAATGGGTGGTCAGGTGACTCTGGATATGTCTCAGGGCTCGGGTACGAATAGTGTCACCGGCGGCAACTACTTTGCCCAGTCCGGGACGCTGAGTTATGTCGGCGGCTCGGGACGGGACGACATGCAGTTCGGCTCGTCACTGGCGATTTGGAACGGCCAGGCGACGTTCGATATGAGCAACGGTGGTTACAACACTTTGACCGCCGGAACCGATACAGCGCGCACCGGTAGCCTGAACTACACCGGCGGTAACGGCGTAGATGAGCTGACCTTTGGTACGGGCTTCGTTCACAATGGTGGATCGGCGTCCTTGGATGTTGGTATCGACAACGTATCTGACGTGATTGAGTTCCAGGGCTCTGTGGCAAACACGACTGGTGTTTGCATGATCCAAAACTTTGACCCCCTGCGTGATAGCATTGACGTGCCGCACACGAGTTTCTCGATCACGGCAACGGGCGCAAGCTCCGCGCAGGTGGCGAGTACCGCTGGTACGCACTTCGCCTTCACGGTGACCGGTGTCACGGCGACGGATCTGGCGAACGCCATCATCTAGCAATTCCGGGGCGTATGCCCCGGTATCGCTGCCTTGGTAAACAGAGGAAACATCACGATGTTGTTGCGCTCCGCCTGCCGGATGATGGCTGCGGTCGTCCTATTGTTTTTTGCGGGCCACAGCCTGGCGGAGGACAAGACCTTTGACGATCTGAAAACCTTTGATCCGGAAACGCAGCTCTACCTCGGTGAGATGTATTACAGTGGCACCGGCGTAGCTGTAGATCAGGCTGAGGCCCTCCGCTGGTACACCCTTGCCGCGGAGCAAGGCATGGAAGCGGCTCAGTTTCGTGTGGGTGATATGCACCTCAAAGGCGAGGGGACCGATGTTGATAAGGCCGTAGCGCTCGAATGGTTCATACTTTCCGCAGAGCAGGGCAACGCAGACGCTCAATTCGTGGCGGGCGACCTTCTCGCTCAAGGCGACGGTGTTCCACGCGATGAAGATGCAGCGGTTGGCTGGTTCAGTCTCGCTGCTGCGCAAGGCCTCTCCGATGCGATGGGTGAGTTAGGCCGGATGTACGCGCAGGGTGCTGGCGTGGCGCAGGATATGGCCGAGGCTGAGTTTTGGTACGCTGAAGCCGCTGATAGTGGTTCAGTCTGGGCACAGTACGAACTGGGCCGGATGTTATCGACTGGCGAAAACGGCATAACCATCGATTATCCTGCTGCGTTCGAACGCTACATGCAGGCCGCCAAGCAGGGCAATGCTCTGGCGCAAAATGAAGTGGCCCGAATGCTGGTGCAGGGGCAGGGCGTAGAGATCGACCTCGAGCGCGCTCAAACCTATTACACGCTCGCAGCGTCTCAAGGATCGGTGTGGTCACAGTACGAACTTGGTATCCTTTTGGCCAAGCAGGAAGGCGACGGCCCGGCACGGGCTGCTGAATGGTTCAAGCGTGCCGCCAATCAGGATAACGCACTGGCACAGTACGAGTTGGGACTGATGTACGCCAAGGGTCAGGGGATCGAAGCAGACGGGCCTCAAGCAGCAAAATTGCTTGGTCTGGCTGGTGAGGCGGGCAACACGTGGGCCATGTACGAGCACGCGCGTTTGCTCGAAAAGGGTGAGCTGTTGGACGCCGATGTCCAGGGCGCCTTTACACTGTTCGCCACAGCAGCAGAGATGGGTAACGGCTGGGCACTCTATGAGCTGGCACGCATGACGGCCAATGGGATTGGCACGGAGAAAGATGAGTCCGAAGCGGCCCTAATGTATCGCAATGCGGCCGAGTTGGGCATTGAGCCCGCGCTTAAGGACTTTTACAACTTGTGCAATCAAGCTGAGCCCCCTGACGGGTGCAAGACCTGATGCTGAGCTTACTACCAGACTTGAATCACGTCTTGGCTCGGAGAACGAGCCCATGATTTCATTCGAGAGCATTCCTCTTACTGGCGCGTTGACTGGTTTCTTTCTGGGTCTTGCCTTGCTGGTCACCGTTTTCGCCACCCGTGTTTGGTTCCGTCGAAACCAGTCGCAGCAGGGGCGTGCGCTTCTGGGCTGGGTGCGGGGTCTTTCCGTTGTGGCATTCTTGGCCGGCATCGGTCTGATGCTGACAGCGGTGACCAGTAATGGCATGCGCGACCGTGACGGCATCCTAAAGCCCGTTAACCTGTCCCTGATCACGAAACCCGACGGCGCCACTGTGGTTTCCCTCAGTCCTTCCGACGAGGTTGGCGAGGGCGAAGTGGTTGCAAGCTTTCTCACCCCTCAACGGGCAGTGGAGATCGATATGCTTGAGCGGCGGCGCGAGCAGCTTTTAGCTGAGGCGGAAGCCTTGACCGCTGAGCCACTGCCCGAACTGTTCTTGCCGCCAATCGATGAAGCGCTGGACCGACGGATCGAGCAGACTCAGGCCTTGCTCGCGTTAACCAACCAGACCGTTTCTGATTTAGTCGCGTTACGCAGTGAACTGCTGAACCGTGGCGCGGGTCTGGAAGGGTCTAGTGGGGAAATCTCTAGTACCAATCCGACCGATGTCGGTTTGGTCGGCCCTGTGGTCGATGGTCTGATGGATGCCCCGGCGATTCAGAAGCTAACATCTGCAAACCCGCTTATCTTGACGGATGAGACACCTCAGGACCTGGCGGCTATCCGGGCGGCCCTGACAGATTTGGATGCGCGATTGACCAACCTGCGTGCTCAGCGTGACGCGCTGACGATGGAAGTTGCGGTCATGATGCTCCGACAGGAAGTGAAGTTGGATGCCCGACAGGCGGCAGCCAATCAGGTCAACCCTGCTGAAGCAAGCCGCGCTGAGCAGCTGGCGAGCTTGCAGCGCCAGGCTGCGGATTTGGGTGTAACCATTTCCTCTGCGCGGGCGGAAACAATGGTGAAGGCGCCACACGATGCCGGGATTATCTTCCGCAATGACGCGCCACTGCCCGGTTTGGGGAACCCCCTGATTCTCGCACTGACCCGCGCGGTCGTTGATGCAGAGGCGTTGGGTAGTGACCACAATTTTTCTGGCTTTATGGCCTGTCTGACGCTGCATCAGAGTGAGATTGATCGCCTGATCCAATCGGGTGAGCCAGTGATCTTCCGGGTTAATGCTGCTGTTGAAACGCCGTTCTTTGAAGCGGTATACCAGTACCATGAGTCCACCCGTGGCTCCGCCTCTTCACCGCTGGTGACCTTCCAGGCCAAGCCCTCGGCCGAGGTTATTGAAACCCTGCTGCGCAATGGGCAGCCACTGACCATTAGCTTGGTTTCAGTACCGCATCCCTTCTACGGGACACCGGTTTTGGTGAGCATTGGTTTGATGGTGCTCGCTGTTGTGCTGTTTATGCTGCAGAGCCTCACAAGGGCGCTATGGCGGCCCCGGAAATCGCGGGCGATGGGTTCCCAGGTGAGCGTAAAGGCCGGCACCGCGGTCATGCGGCGATCCAACAAGGAGCAGGCTCCTCGTGTAGACATTCGTGAAGTTCCGGCACTGAACAGCCCCATGCCACTGAAACTGACAGACCGGCACCAGCAGAAGATGATCGCGCTGGCTCAGCAGTTCAAACTACACATCGAGCGCGGCACGCTTGACCTCAATCTGGTTACCTCGCTGGAGTGGATGATTGATCGCTACCCGCAGCAGGCCGTTGAGGCTCTGACCGGGGTGTTGAGTGACGACCTCGAGACATTGCGGGATGCTCTGGATTTGGCGGAGTTGGAGCCGGTGGTGATCCGGCGTGCGCGGACCATTCTGGTTCTGGTGAGGAAGGTTACAACGTCTGAACCGAGCAAGATCGGCATTGCAGCGCCTGAGGACATGCTTGAGTCTCGGCTCAAACCGACCTTCTCGCCCAACAAGCAACGACTTCAGCCTAAGGTGCTGTGAGGTGGTTGACCTTTCGTCCTCACACGGTTTGGATCGGCAGCATGCAGCCTTGCCGGCTGGACGCGGGTTTCGGCTTGTTTCCTCTCTTGGCAACCTTCCTCCGCTGGAGTTGACCCTTGGCCTACTGGCCAGCGTTTCGACGTTGATTGCCATCGGGGCGTTGTTCGTTGGCGTGTTCTGGCTCAACCCTCCGACCCATGCGTTCTCGATTATATTCAGTGGGGTTTTGGTGCTTCTCGGGTTGGCGCTTGGGTTGCGCCAGGCGACGGTGCTGGTACTCAGCCTGCTTGGCACTGCGCGTACGCGGAAGTCGCGGTCGCTGGGTGTCGTCGATCAGCCAACAATTTCGATTTTGATGCCGGCGTACAACGAGTCTGAAAATGTTCGCTCAAGCATTCAGTCTGTTCTCGATCTCAACTATGACAGCATCGAGCTGGTGGTGGTCGATGACGGTTCGTCCGATGATACCTATGAACTTGCGAAGCCCTATGAGGGCGTCTATCCGGGGCGCACGGTCAGCGTTATTCGCAAGGCCAACGGGGGCAAGTCCAGTGCGCTTAACCTCGGCTTCACGCTGTCGACGGCTGATTTTGTTCTGCTGATCGATGCCGACACACAGATCGGCCAGAACGCGCTGGGTGAGATGATCCAGCATATGGCAGACCCAAATATCGATGCGGTGGCCGGGCAGGTCATGGTGCGCAACAGAGGGTTCCTGCTGACTCGGTTGCAGGCGTTAGAATACCTGATTGCCAATGCAACCATTCGGGCCGCTCAGAGTTTTAGTGGCAGCGTTCTCTTGGTGCCGGGGCCCATCGGTCTTTTCCGCCGTTCGGCGCTGGAGGCAGTTGCGGATGACCTGCGTGCCGCTCGGGGTTCGCGGGACCAGGAAGGGGATGAGCCGAATGTTGTCTCACCGGTTTCCGAAGCCACCTTTGCCGAAGATTTTGAAACGTCCCTGCGGGTTTTGGTGAACGGCGGCAGCATTACATATGAGCCCATGGCACTGAGCGAAACCCGCGCGCCGGATAAGATGGATTCCTTGCTGAACCAGCGCTACCGGTGGATCCGCGGGCACTTGCAGGTTAGTCGATTATACCTAAAGAATTTGCGGAGCCAGGCGGACACGAAACTCGGTTTCTGGATGTGGCTAACGTTCCTATTCGACATCTATATTATGCCGGTGGCGAACGTTATGATCTTTCTGATGCTGTTGATTGGGATCATTCTGGTCGGCAATATTGGCCTGTTTCTCGCCGTGATCGCCGGTACGTTTCTGATCTTTGCCAGCATGTTTGCCTATTCTATCGCGTCTCAACGCGCACCGTGGACGCTGATGGTCGTGACCCCAATCTTCATTTTTTACCAGACCTTCGTCCTGACTGGCGCCTATTTTATCGCAGTCGTAGACGAGGTGCGACAAAGCAAGATGCAGTGGAATTAACCTGCTTACACCTCGGAATGGTGAAGGCGTATCTCTGGATCAAAAGTTGCACAGCGGAAATCC
>PAHJ01000017.1 GCA_002705565.1 Geminicoccus sp.
ATGTGTATGTCCTCCCGAGACATTATTTTTCATGGGTGCAAAAAACGCAGAGCTCCTCCTCCACGTCTGAGACCACCGGCAAACTAGGGAAGAACACCCGAGAGAGTCAAACCTTTCTCCCGAACTTGTCGGCTGATTTGATGCACTTTTCGCCGTCTTGCCCAATGTTGTCGCTTTCGTGAAATGAGTTGTCGCTTTGAACGCCTTCACAACACAGCCATAAAGCTGTGAACTTCACTCATTTACAACTAGGGATAGATTTATTTGGGAGATTTGTTGCTCGTTCTAATCAAGAGTCACAATTTTGTAGAAAAAACAGATCGAGCTGGGCCAACTTTGTCCCCCAGGTCTGCACCTCGCGACTGGGGCAAGACATAGCAGCCAATCGCTCAACAGCGACAAAACCCCACTTCGTTGCCTCATGAAAGCGGTCTGAAAGCGCCACAGGATCTGGTCTGATGCGAGCAGCCTTCCCTGATCACCTAAGTCCCGATTCTGGCGGTGCTTTGCGTCCCGTTATTTTGGACTGCTCAGAGGCTCGAAAGTACGCGCCGGAACATGTCACCAATGCGACCAATATCGTCTTCGGTCAGAATCAGCGGCGGCGACATGGCGAGGCTATCGCCTATCGGACGGCACGACACGCCTTCGTCCCACAACTTTTCGAACGCCGCACGCCCGCGCGTGCCGAGCACCTCGGCGCTTTCCAGCTGAACCGCACCCACCAGGCCGATGTTCCGGATATCGATCACGCCAGGAAGATCTTGCAAGCCATGCAGCATATCCTCCCACGGCTGTTCCATCCGGGCCGCATTCTCAAAGATCCCCTCGTCCCGGTACAGGTCCACTGTCGCAATCGCCGCCGCGCAGGCCAAGGGGTGACCGGAGTAAGTATAACCGTGGAACAAGTCCGGCATGGTTTCCGGACCAGCAAGGAACGCTTCGCGCACCGATCCAGTGGTAAAGACACCGCCCAGCGGCACGGTTGCGTTGGTGATGCCCTTGGCAACGGTCATCAGGTCCGGTGTCACGCCGAACTTCTGATAGGCAAACCCCGTCCCCATACGGCCAAAACCACTGATCACTTCGTCGAAAATCAGCAGAATGCCGTGCCGGTCGCAAATCTCGCGTAGGCGCTGCAGGTATCCAACCGGCGGCGGAAACACGCCCCCTGCCCCGGCGACTGGTTCGACGATACAGGCCGCAACAGTATGGCCCCCGTAGGTCTGGCAGATTTCTTCGAGATCGTCCGCCAGATGCGCGCCATGGTCCGGCTGGCCGCGCTTGCACGCATTCTCTGGCAATATCTGGGTGTGGCGCATGTGCTTGGCGTCGGGATAGAGCGTGCCGAACTGGCCCTTGTTCAGACCAATCCCCCCCACACTCAAACCGCCAAAGTTGATGCCGTGATAAGCCTTCTGCCGTCCCACCAGAATCCGCCGCTGCCCCTCGCCGCGCGCCTGATGATAGGCCAGCGCGATCTTCAGCGCGGTATCAACGGCCTCAGACCCAGAGTTGGTGAAAAAGATGTGGTCGAACTCAGGCGTCATCTCGGTCAGTCGGTTCGCCGCCTCGAACGCAATGGCGTGGCCCTGGTTGAAGCTGTGCGCGAAATCGAGGGTCTCGGCCTGCTTCTGAATCGCGGCGACAATCGGCTTGCGGTTGTGACCGGCATTGCAGCACCAGAGCCCACCCGTCCCGTCGATCAGCTTGTGACCTTCGATGGTGGTATAGTGAATACCATCCGCGCTCCCGATGATGCGCGGGTTGTCCTTGAACCAGCGGCTCGCCGTAAACGGCATCCAATAGGCGTCGAGATTATTGGGCAACTGTACGTTCATGATCACCACTCAATATCGTCAAAATTTGTATCGCCCAATGCAGGCGCGGTCTTATCGACCTTCAACGAAGCCTCAGAAAACTTCAAGGGCGTTCGCAAGCCCGGAACGCCCTCGGGCTCAATTCGGATGCCCCGATGCAGGAACTGCGGATCGGCGTGGGCTTCTTCAATCGTGTTGATCGGGCCAGCGGGAACGCCCCGTGCCGTCAGCTGGTCGATCAGATCCAGCCGGGTAAAGGCACCCGTTGCCCGGTTGAGCACGTCCGCCATTTCTTCAAGGTTTGCAACTCGCGCGGCGTTATTAATGAATGCGGGGGAGGTTGCGATTTCCGGGATTCCCAAAACTTCACACAACAGCCCAAACTGCCGATCGTTGCCTGTGGCAATAATAATGTGGCCGTCGCTGCATTGATAGGTTTCGTAAGGCACCAGGTTTGGGTGTCGGTTGCCGCGACGCTTGGGGGATTTCCCCGTGACCATGTAGTTCAGGCCCTGATTGGCCAGAACCGCGGACAACGTATCGAACAGGGCGAGATCGACTTCCTGACCGCGCCCGGTCTCCGCCCGCATCTTCAAAGCCGCCTGGATGCCGATCACCCCGTAGACCCCGGTAAAGAGGTCGGCAAAGGCCACACCCATCTTCTGGGGTTCGCGGTCTTCGGGTCCGGTGATGTCCATGATCCCGCTCATCCCCTGGATCAGCAGGTCGTAGCCGGGTTGGGATGCACGGGGACCATCCTGTCCAAAGCCGGTGATCGATGCATAAACGATACCGGGGTTGGTTGCGGCCACGCTTGCGTAGTCCAGTGCAAATTTATCCAGACCACCCTTTTTGTAATTCTGGATGATCACGTCGGCCTGCGCTGCAAGCTCTTGAACTTTTGCGAGCTCGGATGGGTCTTTAAGATTGGCGACGATCGACCGTTTCCCACGATTGCAGGCAAAGTAATAGGCCGCTGTCTTCCCCGTTTCACGCTCAATGAACGGCGGGCCCCAGTTGCGGGTATCGTCGCCGGCGGGTGCTTCGATCTTGACGACATCAGCGCCCATGTCAGCCAGCGTCTGACCGATCCATGGGCCGGCGAGAATGCGAGAGAGGTCCAGAACCTTCAGACCTTCGTAGGGAAAAGTACTCACCGTGCGACCTTTCGTGATCCGCGCTGGCTTACAGGCCTAGAAAAAAGCCTGCAAACCGGTCTGCGCCCGCCCGAGGATGAGTGCATGCACGTCGTGCGTACCCTCATAGGTATTGACCGTCTCAAGATTCGCCGCGTGCCGCATGATCTGGTAGCCGATCTGGATACCGTTGCCGCCGTGCATGTCACGGCTCATCCGCGCAATGTCCAACGCTTTGCCGCAGTTGTTCCGCTTCATAATCGAAATCATCTCCGGCGCCATCTGCCCTGCGTCCATCAGCCGACCAACCCGCAAAGACCCCTGCAAGCCCAGCACGATTTCTGTCTGCATGTCCGCGAGTTTCTTCTGAAACAATTGAGTGGCCGCGAGCGGACGCTTGAACTGCTTGCGATCCATGCCGTAGGCGTGTGCGCGGAACCAGCAGTCTTCAGCGGCACCCATCGCGCCCCAGGAAATACCGTAGCGGGCCGAGTTCAAGCAGCTGAACGGGCCCTTCAGCCCTTCAACATTGGGCAAAAGCGCGTCTTCGCCGACTTCCACGCCGTCCATAACGATTTCACCCGTCACCGACGCGCGCAAAGACAGCTTGCCAGCGATCTTCGGCGCACTCAGCCCGGCCATGCCCTTTTCAAGCACGAAGCCTTTGATCCGGTTGCCATGGTCTTCTGACTTGGCCCAAACCACGAAGACATCAGCGATCGGCGCGTTGGAAATCCACATTTTCGAACCCGTCAGACGATAACCCGTGGCGGTCTTTTCCGCGCGGGTTTTCATCGAACCAGGGTCAGAACCGGCTTCGGGCTCGGTTAGACCAAAACAGCCGATCCACTCGCCCGAGGCAAGCTTGGGCAGAAACTTCATTTTCTGCTCTTCGGTGCCAAACTGGTTGATCGGATGCATGACCAGCGAGGATTGAACCGACGCCATAGAGCGGTAACCGCTATCCACCCGCTCGATCTCTCGGGCCACCAGGCCGTAGGACACGTAAGACGCGCCAACGCCGCCGTATTGTTCAGGAATGGTGACTCCCAGCATCCCGGCCTGCCCCATCAAAGGAAAGATGCCCGGCTCTACCGTCTCGTTCATGTACATATCTTCAACGCGGGTTTGCAGTTCCGCCTGGGCGAAAGCCGCCGCGCTGTCGCGGATCATGCGTTCTTCATCGTTGAGTTGGTCGTCGAGTAAAAAAGGGTCTTTCCACTGAAAAGCCGGCACGAGGCATTTCCTCCGTTACAGAAACAAGATCTTTAAGGACGTGCACTGTAGACTGAGAATTGGAAGAATAAAAAGGACCGCAGGACGCAGGGCCACCATCCTTGGTTACCAAACAGCTAAAGTATCGACTGGCGGTTAGTCGGGCTTACAGAATTCTCTGTAAAGAATCTCAACAATCTCTCTCGCAACCGTATTGCCGAGACTGTAGTAGATGAATTTTTCGTCCCGACGTGCGGAAACAATGCCTGAAAGCTTGAGCCGGTTCAGATGGTGCGAGGTCAAACTCTGCTTCGCGCCTACCATTTCAGCCAGCTCCGTCACCGTGCGCTCGCCGTCCATCAGACTGCAAAGCAGCATCAGCCGTGTCGACGTGCTGAGGGCCTTCATGAAATCGCAAGCTTCCTCTGCTTTCGACATCATCTCTTCAGGGTTGATGATGCCCATCACATCTTTTTTTGCCGCTACTGCCATCAATCTTTCGCACTAAAGTAGTTTTAAACGCAGCATCATGTCCTTGATTGACATTGTCAATGTTGGAATATGCGCGCCCCAACTCTTAGTAGAACAGCTACACATGCGCAAGTTAAACAGCCTGAATGTTGCGACCTCTTTTGACCGTAAAGCGGTCCGATAAATCTGTTTCATAAAGGTTCAACGATTCCGCTCGAGGTCTCTTATTGCGCAAATTTTAGGGATTGGTTGTATTTGCAAACCAAAACCCAATTATAATCGATTTATTTTATTGTTTCCCGTTAATGCCACGGCTGATCCTCGCGCCAAAGTTTCCCTAGGAAAATTGAAAAAATTTCTCACCGCACTTTTCGAACGCTCGATTTCGAGATGCGACAACGCTCAACCTCCCTTTTTGCTTACGAAATTGCGAATCGACACAGGAAACTGGTCTCAAAACGGGGACAGGCGATGGGAATTCTAGTTGGAAACTCAACGCGTCCCCTCGCTCACCGCTCTTATTTTATGCGCCTGATTGGCATACATATTGCTTTGTTATGCGATATTCGAGCTTCGGCTCAGTGAGAGAGTTTTGCTATGTTTGCGTCTATATTTCAGGGCGCGCAAGGCTTGTTTGTTTGGACTTTGGACTGGCTCAATTTCGGAGCACGCGACCATTCTGGTCAGGATTTGCTGAACACGGCTGAAGCTTCACAGCTTCATCTTTCCTCGGAAAACCGTGTTCAACCTTCGCCCAAAGGCAGCTTCGAACAAGTCGATCGCGCGATCGTGCTGGATCAAATTTCCAATTGGTCAGAGGACGCCCCTGCCCTTCAGGTGAGCCCAGAAGAGACCGAGCTGCTGGTCGCAGCAGCGTGGATTGAAACCGCCTCCGGCTCGGACGCGGACCTGATCCTTCAGTTTGTCCTCAGCGATGCCAATGGTCTAGAACAGACCTCACTCGAACAGCTGGCCGACGGTGTGGGGCAATACATGACCGACCTGACGTTTTTCAGCCCCTTGATCCAACCCTCTGTTGACGTGGAGCTGGACGCGTTGGAGACGGCGGGCCTGATCACGCTTTCAGGCACGGCAAACGCCGCGCTGGATCAGGTGTATCTGCCCCTGAGCTTCTCAATCGACGATGCGCATGACATCGACACAGCGTTCAACACGCTCGTGGACATTTGGGACACCGACCTTATCTAAGCTGAGCCGAACTGAGCTGTTTGAGCGCGAAGTTGCAGTTAGGACGGGTCACGAGGCTTAGTAAGCTCACGGTTTGGCCTTGTTTTTGGCCGAGGTCTCGGCGTAGGGAGTGGGCTGCTTCAACGTTTCGCGCTGCCCTTCATGAACGGTTTCTTCGCCTTTGCCGGACAGTTTTTTATGCCTGTTGTCCAAGTTGCCCTCTGGGTTGTTGGGTTGCAAGACCGTGCGCAGGCAGAGGATGGCGTTACCGCACCCACGGCTGCCTTAAACGCCGCCTCCACCGACGCTGATGGCATTTCAACGGGCAGCAACCAGACCGCAGCCATCTATACGCCCGACTACCTCGCCTCCAGCGCGGGCAACACTTTGCCCGGCTCATTTCCGCAATTGAGTTTGGATGTAGAAGCGTTTTCCGGAACCACTGACTGGGAGGTCACGTCGGCTGACCCCACCATCAATGCCCCAACCAACCTATCCAGCGCCTATGCGCAAATGATCGCACAGGACGATGGGCTGGGCTTTGATCTGCTGGTCAACGTGGTTGTGTCCGATAACAACGGCCTGACCTCTCCGCAGCTGATGCAGGCTGCGTCGGATAGCCTCGAAGCGGGCCAGAACTTCTTTTACGGTCCTGTCACCACAGACATTGATGTCAATTTGATCAGCACCACGAGCGCGCAAATCCAGTGGCGGGGCACCTTAGCGGCCGATACCACCACGTTGTATTACCCCCTTGACCTGAGCGTCGCGGATCGGGAGGGGTTTGTTGAGGGTTTTGAGGTTTTCGTGCCGATCCTGAGCAGTGATTTCAGCCTCTGACCCAAAGACAAGGCCGGCGGCTACCGAAAGAAAAAGGGGTTCAGCGCGTGGCACTGAACCCCTTTTGTTTGAAATCACCGAGACACGGCCCTAGCGGTTGGACGAAGCCGCTGCCCCTGCTTGCCGCTGAGAAGACGCCTCCAGCATAGCGCGGATGTCATCGCTCAACGGGTCGTCGTGAGACGCGTTGGAAGGCTGAAACCCGGATTGCGCCGGCTGGCCAACGGTTCCGATGTAGGTCGCGGATCCACCAGCCCATGCCGGTTGCGGCGCGGCAACAGGCTGGTACTGAGGCGGTGCCATGGAACTGAGGATTGCGATTGCATCCGGTGTCGTGGCTTGCACTCGACCCTGATCATCCAAGGTCAACAATCCCGATTGGTAGCCGTATTTCAGCTGCCATTCGGTCAGATAGCCTTGGAGCATAGTGCTCTGCTGAGCGTACTGCTGCCACTGCGTCTGCTGCTGCTGGATCAACAAGTCGGTAGAAGGCACCGTCACCGGCTCCACGACCTCTGGCTTCAGCTCCTGTTTAGGCTGCGGCTGGGGCTCCGGCTGGATGGGTGCAGGGGCCGTATACGCCGCATCACAGTTCAGCGGCTCCTGACCAATGGCTTTAACCAGCTCAACCTCCACATCCAGCTTGTAATCAGCGCTGGAGTGGTCTTTCCACCCCTGCGAGACCAGCTTTTCAAGCAGCTTCATGCGGCGCTTGGCCAGGGAGTCGCCTTCGTCGCGTTGGCGGTAGGTCAGCCGCAGCGTGGACATGCCCGCATCCAGCGTCTTGATGAGCGTTCTCATGCCCTCCTTCGAGGCCGTCGTCAGCTCCATCGAACCACCGTCGAATGCACAGGCATTCAGCGAGAGGTTCACCACGCGGGCAACATGCAGACCGAAGTTGGCCTTGGTCATCTTACCGGCGGTCAAGCGAACCACACGCGGGTTCTCGGACGTCATCCGGAAGCCCGAAGGCGCACTACGCTCGTCGAGCTTCAGGATGATGTTACCGCCCATGTACTGATCCGGCAGTGACGCACAGGAAAGGTGGTAGCGTCCCTGGCTGTCGGTCTTAATGGTCTTGGCCGTTCCATCGACCAGCGCGACGATACGCTGCCCAGGTACGCCAGGCTCAGCGCTGTCCTGATAGCCGTTACCATTGAGATCGTTGAAGACCTGACCGACCACAGTACTACAGTCAAAGAGCGCATCGGCCGTGATGCTCAGCGACCCCTTGCCAATGTTCGAGACAACCGTCTGGTCATCCGGCCACTTAGGATCATAGACGTAAGCACTGTTTTCAACCGTCTGACCCGGTGTCAGGGCGATGGTCGCCTGTGCGAAGAAGGTAATCTTCACACTTTCACCCACACTCAGCTCCGGAATGGTCCAGGTGAGAACTTCACCGGTGCCATTAACGGTGTTGCCATACAGGCCGGTCACCGCCCCGTCTTCTCCGCGGGGGTAGCTGCCCGCTGCGCTGACGACAGGTGGGAAGTCCGCACCATCGAGCTGGCCCGAGCCACGCACAAAGGCCAGCCCAATTGGCATTACGTCCACAACCTGAATGTCCACGCCCGGTGTCAGGCCGGTATTCTCGACCAGAATGGACCACTGCGCGTTATCACCCCGGGCCACAGAACCCGGTGCAGCGGACTTGGTTACCGTGAACTGCGGCGGTGTTGGGTTCGGCAGCGGTGTTACATCATTGCTGCCGCCGGTGTCGCCTGGCTCGCCCGGGTTTGTGCCCGAGGCGTCGGTACCACTGTCTGAGAGATCGAAGACAGCCACGGCTTCCTCCGTGCCGCCAGAGGTGCCACTGATATTGAACAGATCGGCAATGCCGTCACCGTAACCAGTCTCATCCGCAACATCGATGAAGCCATAGACCTCGGCCTGATTGTAATAGTCTTCATTCAACGGGAAGACCAAATCAGGGTCGTTCAAATCGATCCGAATTTCGAACTCAATCGCAAAGGTCTCACCCGGCTGCAGTCGCGTTCCAATATCGGTCAGTGCAACCTGACCGCCCAGTACGTCGTAGTTCGTCATCAGGATCAATGGAGAGCCCTGGGAAGGTGCATTCAGGACACGCGGCTGGGTCACCGTTACCACGTCGGTTTCCCAGGTGGCGGGCGTTTCGTCATAAATGAAGACGTCGGTCAGCGGATGTTCGCCTGTGTTTTCAACATCCAGACGAATGGTGAAGACAAAGTAGTCCGTGTCGTCTTCATAGGCGCGTCCACCCAGTCCGGTATCCGGATCCAGCACGAAGGACTTCGCGATGCCGATATCGGCAAGCAGAATGTCCACCGGCTTTGAGCCGGTTTCGTCGCCCGTTCCATCACTGGTGGTGTCTTCAATGACGCTGTCATCGTTGGTCGGGTCGCCATCGCGATTGGTGTCGATCAACGCTCTGAAGGTCGCAGAGTTGGTCAGCGGGGTGTCACCCTGCAACTCTTGATCCAGCTTGAAGGCCACATCAACGGTGAAGAACAGACTCTCACCGACCAACAGTGGCGGACGGTAATCAACCTCGACGAACGGCTCATGTTGAGGCGCCGTGATAAAGGCCTCATCCAGGGTCGTGAAGACCAAGTCAGAATTCGGGTCAGTGGACTCGATATCCGATACCTGAACCGACACGATCTCAGTCACGCCAGGGTTATCAAGGAACCGGTCGATCATCGTCAGATGCTCGAGGTCCACTTGACCGTTGTTGTGCACCTCAAAGGCGAACTGGCCATCGAGGGTCAGGGACTCGTCATCTGTCGCCACCGGAACGAACGGACGACTGATGTACTTGAACGTCTGCAAAGCGGGCAGAATGGTCGGGTCATCGTTTGGATCACCGTGGCCATCA
>PAHJ01000018.1 GCA_002705565.1 Geminicoccus sp.
CGCTAAGCGCCCGAGCCCCTTTTCTGACGATATCCGCGAGACCAATTATGCCGATTCGAGTGCCCGATGGCCTTCCTGCCGCTCAAACCCTGCGCAACGAGGGTGTTGAAGTCATGCGGGAAAGCCGTGCTGAACAGCAGGACATTCGCCCGCTGAGGATCGCGATACTCAATCTGATGCCGCTCAAGATCGCAACCGAAACGCAATTGGCGCGCCTGCTCGGCGCCTCGCCCTTGCAGGTCGATCTCACGCTGGTGGAAACAAGTACCTACCGCGGCAGCAATACCGCTTCCGAACATATGGACGCCTTTTATCGGTCCTGGGCGGACGTGCGTGGGGAACGGTTTGACGGCTTCATGATTACCGGCGCGCCGGTTGAAACCATGAACTTCCGCGACGTCAAATACTGGCCCGAGCTTGAGGAAATTTTCGATTGGACGACCCAGAACGTCTTTTCAATGTTTTCGATCTGCTGGGGCGCGCAAGCCGCGCTGTACCATTTTAATGGCGTTGAAAAGCACCTGATCACCGAAGTGCCCAAGCGCTTTGGGGTGTTTGAGCATCACAACCTTGAGCCCACACATCCCCTGATGCACGGCATCGCTGACTTGTTTGAAATCCCCGTTTCGCGGCACACGGAAAACCTGCGCCGCGATATCGCTCCGGTTGATGGCTTGAATATTCTGGCTGAGAACGAGGTTTCAGGGCTGGGCCTGGTGGCGGATGACGCCAACCGCCGGTTCTACATGTTCAATCACCTCGAATACGACAGCGGCACGCTGCAAGGGGAATATGAGCGCGACGTGCAAGCGGGCGAAAGCATCATTCTACCGTGCAACTATTTCCCACAGGATGACCCGTCACGCGCGCCACTGAATAAATGGCGTAGCCACGCCCACATGATGTACGGCAATTGGGTCAACTGGGTGTATCAGAACACGCCCTTCGATCTGCAGGATCTGTAGCAGGAGGGTTCAGCGAGGCTATTCCTCGTAGCGCAGCAGAGCGTCGACACGAACACCGCGCCCTTCCAGTTCATCCCGGCCGCCCAAACCATCCAGCTCAATCAGAAAGATCGCACCGGCGGGAATGGCCTTGAGCTTGCGCACCAACTCCACTGTTGCACCTGCTGTACCGCCGGTTGCAATCAGATCATCGACAATCACCACGCGTTGCCCTTCATGCAGCGCGTCTGTGTGGATTTGCAGGGTGTCGGATCCGTATTCAAGATCATAGGAATGCGTAACGCATTCGTAGGGCAGCTTGCCTTCTTTTCGAACCGGGATGAACGGCAGGCCTAGCTGCGCAGCGACCGCTGGCGCGAAAATGAAGCCACGGGCCTCGATCCCGGCGATGGCCTCAGCCTTCATAGCAACAGCGTAGTCAGCAAACGCTTTGGTGACCTCACGCATTGCCGCCCCATTGGCGAGTAGCGGCGTGATGTCTCTGAATAGAATACCGGGTTTGGGATAGTCTTCTACGTCTCGAATGAGCGCACTTAAATCCATCATGAGTTCACTTTCGGTAATCCACACGGCATGAACTTATTTCATGCCGTGTGTTCACCTCGAACTCAACCGCTTAGTCTCACTTAGCGGCCTTGATCGCCTGCATCTTGGCCGGTAGACTTTTCACCGGAATCTTAGAGCGATCGTTCCAAGAGGGTTGCTGCCGAACGGCAGCATCTTTTGAAAGGGCCGCTCTGAAAACAATCATGTGACTTGTCATAGAGCACCTCCTACGCAATGGTTGCGTATTTGTTATAGCGAGCCGCCCCGAAATACGCAACAGTTGCGTGTGGAAAAAATGAAAAAAAAGACACCAACTTGGTTCAAGATTTGGCGTAAGGGTCTGAAACTAACGCAAAAAGAGGCTGCGTTTCTGCTCGGGCTGAAATCGCGAATGTTACAGAATTATGAAAGCGGGACGCACGAAGTGCCGCTTTATATCCGTCTGGCGATGGCATCCTTGAGTCAGGGGATCGTGGATTATGGCGACGGAATGCTATTTCGACCGGATCAGCCCCTGCCGGTCTATGCCGCAACAGGCGTTGCTAAATTGAAGGCAGCCGAAAAGGCGCGGGCCAAAGCGGCTGACGCGAAAAACTGATCTTTTTGCCTTAATACGATGCGTGTCGAACAACCGGTAAATTCTGCGCGCCGCCCACGGTCCATTTAAAGACGTTCAAAAGTCGCAAAGGTTGCGGTTCTGCCTTCAAGACGCCATCGAACCGACCCTCCTGCACGGTCCTCGTTCGATCACACCGCACAGCTCTAGTCCTGCACTGCGAGATTCTTCATCCTGTCGTACCATTGGTTTCGAGCGCCTAAATGGGCACTTCCCTCTTTGCTCAAATGTCCACTATCCCGGTAAATCATGACCCCATTCATCTGAGCGACACAGGCCCGGCCCACGCAGATATCGTCTTGCAGCCAATAGACCGGCACGTGCTGTTCCAGCCCCCTGACGAAATCGTCAGAATGCTGATCATTAGGGTAGTCGAAACCACAGCTGCCATTTCGGCTATGATGGAATTTTCGACTCAAGCATTTGCCGATGTCTGAACCATTGCGTGGGGTGGGTGAGACGAGAACTACCCCCACCCCCAAGGCCCTGATTTTCTGAATTGTTGCGCCAAACTGCTGGTCTAAAAACTCGGGATTGATGTCGAGAACTTCGCCATCCGCGTTGATGATCTTCTCGGATTCCACCCAGTCGAAGGGTGAGGACAGGATCACGAATTCTACGGTCTCTGACGCTTGTAGCCATTCATAGACGGCATTGTTGAAGCCAATACAGTTCTTAACCCAGTCAAAACCTCGCCCTTCAATAGGGTTCCAACCCGCAAGGCCCAGAATGGGCGAACAGCTGCTGATTGTGTGCTGCTTGAATGCCATGCCGGGCTTGCTGGCTGCGATCCCCTGGTAGAGGTGCATGGCGTAGCTATCACCCCACAGCAGCAATTCGGGCGCGTTACTGGTTTCACAGTTGGGCGACAGGTTAAAGGCCCATTCGCAATCGGGGCTCATGCCATAGTTGATCTCCACCCGGCGCTCCAACTCGGCAAGGTCCCTTTGCTTTTGTGAAAGCGTTACAAAGCCCTGCGTCTGGCTGCCTAAGGCACCAAAACCGGCGAAAAGCGCGGTAGCGGCAGCGCACATCGAAAACAGGGTCAGGCGGTGACGAATGAGCTTGCGCGGACGACGAAAGGGGGTTTCTACGAACCTCCAGGATAGGACTGCCAGCCCAAGAGACAAAACAATGAGCCCCAGATACAGCCACACACTGGGGCTTTCATCGATCCTGATCCTGGCAAAGGCAAAAACAGGTTGATGCCATAGATAAGCTGAATAACTGATCAGCCCAAGACCCACGAGAACCCGTGTTCCAAGAAGGCGCGCGACCCATGTTTGTGCGTCGGCAAACACGATCACACCCACCGTGCCAAGAACCGGTGCCAGCGCATAGACACTGGGTATCGGCGTCTGATCATCATAGACAAAGGCACACGTAATAATGGCCAAAAGGCCACTCAGTGCAGCCAGATTATTCCGCTGCACCCCGTATTGTCGGACCACGAACGCAGCGATTGAGCCCGCGAGAAGCTCCCAGATCCGGGCATGGGGCAAATAGAAATTCGCAACGGCGTCCCGACGCCAACCAATTTCACTGAGCAGCAGGCTAATCAACGCGATGATAACAATGAGCCCAACGACCCATCTCCGCCCTAAGCGCCACGCCAGCAACAGAAACACCGGAAACACCACGTAGTACTGCTCTTCAACCGCCAGGCTCCACGTGTGGAGCATCGGCATGGCGTCCGCTGACGGCGCGAAATACCCGCTCTGAGCCCAGAAAAAGATGTTGGAAAGAAACAAACTCACGGCGACGAGACTTTGTGAGAAATCCATCATCTGGCTGGGCAACATCCAAAACCAGGCAAAGGGAATGCAAATCAGCGTAACAAAGAACAACGCTGGCAGGATCCGCCGTGCGCGTCGTTCGTAAAATCCTGTGACACTGAAGCGCTGGTTTTCCAAGTCATTGATCAGAATGGTCGTGATCAAATAACCGCTGATGACGAAAAACACATCAACGCCAATAAATCCGCCGCTGAACCACTTAAATTCAGCATGAAACATGATAACCGCCAGCACGGCGAGAGCCCGCAGCCCATCTATTTCTGGACGATATTTCATGGTTTGAATTCGTACGGTTAAAGCGTCAAGGTTTCGACGCCGGCCCCCTCGTTCATTGGATTTGGCGGTCGTCCCATGCGGTGACATCCGACTGGCTGTTTTTACGTCTCGCCAATCAAGCCCTCACCATCGGACAACCTTCAGGTTTATGCCTTAGATGTCGCCCTAAACCAAGTTTTCAGCACGCCTGATGATCCAATGTCATACCCGCGACACCCCAAAAGCGTCCGGCCTGCTCAATCGCACTCGAATCAATCCGCAGCCGCTCACGGTCTTGGAGTTCCGGTGCCAATCCAAGCCACCCCTTTCGCGGCCTCCTGATGAAAAGGCACAAAAGGTCTAACGATTCACCCTTAAATCCCGAGTTAACTTGATTTTGAAGAGCTGGCATCCTAAAATTGCCCGAAAAACAGGGGGGTGGTGTCATGGATAGATCAAGGTATCTCGGCGAGTTTACCGAAGCACCAGAACGGTTACGCGGTGTCATCGCTTTCGAAGGGCGTACGGGCGAAGATGTTTTTGACATCATGGGCGATCCTGATCGGATCACCGATTGGTATCTGCTGGCCAAGACCGTTCACCACCATCCGCCCGCACCGGACGGTGAAGCCCGTTTCAATGTGGAATTTACGTTTTTCGGTCACGTGTTTGAAGAGGTGCTGCTTTGGGAGGCTCCCCAACGCTATGTTTACCGGGCGACCGGGCCTGATTTCCCCATCAAGGACTACATCGCGGAAATCGCAGTGGAGATGACCGGTGAACGAAGCGGTCAAATGATCTGGTCCATGTACTTCGACACCATCGAAGGACAGGAATTCAAGCGCATTCTTCCCATTGTCCTCCCTGCCATCAACGAAGCCTCCCTGACAAAACTCGCCCTGATTCTTGGCGGTGAGCTCATATCGTGCGTTCACGATTTCAGTGGACTGGAGGCAGATGTATGAAGATGGGCGACAATGCCATGTTTCGTCTACCGGATCAGGGGCAGTCCTTGGAGGACGTAACCGCGGTTTACGACGAAGCGCTTGCCAATATGACCAGCGAAATGTCTGGAAAACTGGCAGCAACCGCCTTTTGGGGCACTGACGAGGTCAAAGCGATCATCCACGAAGCCTATGCGCGTTTTGGGGGTTGGAATGCCTTGTTTACCTTTCAGGAACCGGGTGCAGCGCGGATCGAAAACGACGTTCTGGACGCGTGTATTCTGTTAGGTGGCGGCGCGGGCTCGATGGCGCGCGGCAATCTGACCTCAGGCGGCACAGAGAGCAATTTCTGCGCTTTGCAGGCTATGCGCGCCTGGGCCAGAGAAACCCGGGGAGAGAACTTGCACCGCCCCAACGTCATCGCACCGCACACCATCCACGCGACCATCCACAAAGCGGCAATGGTCCTGGATATTGAGCTTCGTACAGTCGAGCATTCACCCTTTGACCCGGTGGATACAGCAGCGATGGAAGCGCTCATCGATGACCAGACCATTGGCTTACTCGGCTCAGCTCCCAGTTGGCCCTTTGGACAAGTGGACCCCATTGCGGAAATGGGGCAAATCGCGCTCGCGCATAACATCTGGCTGCACGTTGACGGATGCGTGGGCACATATGTCCTGCCCTTCTTCCGGGAATTGGGAGAAGCGATACCCGATTTTGATCTTGGAGTGCCAGGGGTGCGCTCGCTTTCCGGCGATCTGCACAAGTACGGCTTCGCGCCAAAACCGCTTTCTACGATCCTTTGGGCATCGGCAGCGGAACAGCGGTATCACTTCCTGCCAATCACCGATTGGCCCTGTGGCCTTTACGTGTCGCAAAGTCTGGTCGGCTCCCGCCCCTTTGCGCCTATCGCAGCCGCGTGGGGGTTGTTTCATGGCCTGGGTCACGCCGGCTATCTGGAGAACGCGCGCCAGCTGCGGGACACGCGCAACCGCATTCTCAAGGCCGCCAACGAGATCGAAGGCCTGACCCCCTGGCCGTGCCACGGTCCCCTGGTGCAAATCTCAGGCGACGGGCTTGAAATAAAGACAGTCATTGGCGGCATGACGGCTCGCGGATGGAACCTTTTGGGCGTGCAGCAGCCCGAGGCCATACATCTGACGATCGATATTATGGCAGAGGACGCACTCAACCGATTTATCCGCGATCTGGAAGAGGTCACGGCCTTGGTCCGGACCGGCGAAATCGACGCGGAAGGGCTGCTGTCTTATGGCGGCGTCGCTGCCGAGGAAACTGCGCCCAAGTGGTTGCTCAGTGCCATCGAAATCATGACGCAGGCTCCACACAGGCATGAATAAGTCATCGGAAGGATAATCGGCTATGAGACGTATGAGCAAAGCCAATCTCGAACGGTTGAAAGCGCTGGACACCCCAGCATTTGAATTCAGCAACCCGGACTTGAATGCCTTCTTTGAGCGCGCAATCCCGGCTGGATATGTGCTCGACTCATCCGCGTTTCGCGCGCAACCGGGCTTCTTTCAGGCACCCCACCGACAAGATCTGGATGGCGTTGACATTGCCATTGTCGGCAGTCCCCTGGATCTGGGGGCCATCGGCCTTTCCGGCACGCGGCACGGACCGGAAGCGTGCAGACGGGCTTCAACCAACAACGGCCCCATGCACGATGTGACCGGGAAGATCCCCTTCAACCAGGCCGCTATCATCGACTATGGCGATATCGAATGGTCAGCAACCCGTCTGGACCAGCGCGTCACCGAAGACATCGCAAACACCTTTCGCCTGCTCGCGCAGTCGGGTGTGCGGACGCTCAATTGTGGGGGTGAACACACCACGTCCTTTGGCGCCCTGAAAGGCCTGTCAGAAGGGCGTGGCGGTGAGGCCTTCGGGTTGCTGCACATCGATGCGCACAGTGACACCATGGCCGTTTGGGGCGGCGATACGATCAACGATGGATCGGTATTCCGGCAAGCTGTCCTGAACGGCTTCATCGACCCCAAGCGCAGTGTTCAAATCGGCATTCGAGGCTACGCCAATTTCCTGTGGGAGTTTGCGCATGACAGCGGGATGACAGTAATTTCAGCGGACGAAGTGTTCGAGAAAGGCACAGACTGGGTCATGGACAAAGCCCGCGAAGTGATTGGAACGGATCCCGCTTACCTGACCTTTGACGTCGATTCATTGGACAGCTCGCACATGATGGGAACAACCGGTCCAGCGGCCTTTGGCCTGTCTCCGCGCCAAGTCCGCGCCATGATCCTGCGTGCGCGGGAGCTGAATATCATCGGTGCGGATATGGTGGAGTTGAACCCGAACCGCGATGTTAACGGATACTGCGCGCACGTGGCAGCTGCGCTATTTTGGGAGTTGCTGTGTCTACTGGCAGACAACATGGATCAGAAGGGTGAGACCAAAGGCATCACCCTTTGGTAGATTGTCGATCGATAAAACGAACACAGGAGCACCCGTGACCGTCAGGCAAGTAATTGGACGCCGTCGCGAGACGACATCGAAACAGGAACGAGGTGTTCAGCGTCGCAAGAAGCTGGTGGAGGCCACGCGTCATTTTCTGGAGACCCAGGACCCACAGGAAGTCTCCTTCCGCGAAATTGCAAAACACGCGGGCGTGCCAGAGGGCTCGGCCTACCATTTCTTTGCCAATAAATACGACCTGTTCAGCGCTTTGGCGGCAGAAATCGGTGAAAAATTTGCCCAACAAGCCGCTCAACCCCTGGACGACGTGCACCTGTCCAGCTGGCAGGACTTCGTGACTCTGCTCATCGATCAGTCTGTTTCGATCTACCGCGCGGACCCGGTTGCGCGCAAAGTTCTGCTGGGTGCCACCATGCCAAATGAAGTCCGCAAAACCGATCAGAAGAGCGTTCACGCCTATGCTGAAACGGTCCGGGCTCAATTTCATGAGCTGTTTGAAATGCCGAAGGTGACGACGTTCACTCAACGGCTGATTTACGCATTGATTATCATCGACGCGATTTTTGAGCTCCACCTTCGCTCCCACGAGAACCTCGACGACGGAATCGTCGATGAAGCGAAGTTCGCGATGATCGGTTACCTATCCAACTTCCTGCCGCCGGTTTTGGAGCCTCGAGTCAAAAGCTGAAGGAACAGCACTATGGTTGGTCATTTTTCGCTCGACGGTAAGGTCGCGGTCGTAACCGGGGGTGTGCAAGGCATCGGCAAAGCCGTGGCAACGCGCCTGTCTGAGGCCGGGGCCCTCGTTCATATTGCAGACCTTCACGCCCCAAGCGATGGTGCAACCAGCCATCAAACCGATGTCAGCCAGGAAACCGATGTTCAGGCCATGATAGCGGCGGTCAAGGCGTACTCTGGTCGGCTCGACATTGTGGTCAACAACGCTGGAATCCACCGCGACTACGCAACCCTGAGCGAAATGAAGCTGTCGGATCTGGAAGACTGCCTGGCGGTGAACACCCGGGGCGTGGCCCATGTGATTAAACATTCTGCCCCCCTACTCGAAGACGCTGGCGCGATCGTCAACATCGCCTCGATGGCCGCGCAGTTGGGTGTTGGGACTCTAGGAACCTATGCCGCGTCAAAAGCCGCTGTTCTGGCCTTGACCCGCGTCGCCGCGATTGAGCTGGCCGATCGAGGTATTCGGGTCAACGCCATTTGCCCTGGCTCGGTCCGAACGCCGATGGCCTTGGCAGATGGCGGTGAAGACCTGCTGAAAGTGGAAGCGGCGGCCACGCCATTGGGCCGCATTTGCGAGCCGGAGGAAGTCGCGGCGCTGGTGCATGCGCTGGTTGCGAGCGACTTTTCGTTTATGACCGGACAGGCGATCAATCTGTGCGGCGGACTGTCGGCAGGCATCAGTGACACGGTTTGGCAGGCGGTCGCAGCAGGCAGCAGCTAGAGCCCGTTGTACATTCCGCCAGAAGCAACCAAGGCTTCGCCCGTGATGTAAGAGGCGTTATCGCTCGCCAGAAAAACCGCAAGGTGGGCGATTTCGTCCGGTTCAGCAACCCGGCCAACCGCAATGGTCGAAGCCTCCAACGCTTCGGCTTCAGCAGCGGTAATTCCTTCAGCCTCAGCAATGGCCTCCACGGCAATTTCCATCATGTCCGTGCGCACGGACCCGGGGCAAATGGCGTTTGCCCGGATGTTCTCGGACGCCAACTGCAGAGCCAACTGCTTGGTCAAGCCAACCACGGCAAACTTTGATGCCGTGTAGCACGCTGGAATGTGCGGTATCGCCCGAAGGCCGGAGAGCGAGGCTACGTTGATGATACAAGCGCTGGGTGATTGGCGTAGGCTCTCCATGGCCGCCGTGCACATGATGGCGGTACCACGAAGGTTAACGGCGATGGATGCTGACCAGTCTTCCTCGGTCAATTCCATGAAATCCGGTGACCCGCGCCCCACCCCGGCATTGTTGACTAAGATATCCAGCCCGCCAAACTGATCCTGTGCCGTTAAGACTGCTCTGCTGGCATCCGCAGGCTTGCACACGTCCGCCTCGATGACCGCGACCCGATCGGCTGGAAACGCCGTCAAGCGCGTGAGTTCAGAAGCAGGCGTTGTGACACCGGCCAGGTCGCTGAGAACTACGTTTGCACCCTCGTCCAGAAAGGCGCGAGCGATGGCCTGTCCGATACCACGGGGGCGTCCTGCGCCTGTGATGAGCGCCGTTTTTCCTGTTAGCAGTCCGGACGCCATTAGCTTACTTCCTCTTTGTTTGCCAGAAACGCGCGGCGTTCGGCTTCCACGTCCAGCCCGGCCTTGGTCGCTGTGTCCTTGAACGCATCCCAATGCGTGCGCAGGACTTCGACTGGACCACCGTCTTTGAACTGTTTCCATCCGCGCTCACCGGGCATGAAGATTTCGTCCACGCCGGGACGGCGCTTAGCCCCCTTGACCGCCCTGACAAATCGATCCGAGCGATCCATCATCCCCGCCATAGGCCCAAACTTGGACGGGTCGATCACCAGAACGCAGCTGCCGCCAACCGATCCGACCGGCTGCGGATCCATCCAGGCTGCGATGGGATGAGGCAGATCGGGTGTGATGGTCGCCTCCGGAACGATGAGGGTTGAAAGCACTTCTGTCAGGCAGTTCAGTGCATAGAGCTTGGGCGAGTTGAACGCCGTGGCCGCTCGGTTATCAGCCAATCGAGCGTAGCCATCCAGCACTTCGATAAACGGTGCAGGATCGTCGGAAAGCTCGCCTGTATCCGGGTCAACCAGCACCTTTCCTGCTTGCATCTTCGTGCCTGCGAAATAGGCTTCTGAAACGTCCGCGTCATAGGCTTCGATGGCTGCCGTATCCATGATGATCGGGGTCTCTTCCCCGCCGGGTGATGCCGCTGAAAACGGCGCGCCGGACATCATGTTCTCTCTCCCGCCCCACGGTGCCACAAGTCGCAAACTGTTGTTTGTGGCTATACAGACCATGCCCGCCTGCATCGCCATGGTGGTGTACGCGCCAAAGCACCCGGCATCGTTATGATTGCGCGACAGTGCCATACCCATCCCCATGCGGCTTGCGATTTCCATGGCTTTACGGGTCGCCGTGTTCAGCACCCAATGACCGCTGGATCGGTGCCCTTCATAGATGGCCCAAGTCGGCCCTTCATCGACCAACTCCGGGGTCGCCTTGATGTCTAGCGTACCGTTCTGGAACGTAATATCGATGGCCTCGAAGACCCCCAAACCCTGATTGATTTTGCCAAACCGGTCGCCAAACGAAACGGCATAAGCCACCGCGTCGGCGTGCTCCACAGACGCCCCATTGCGCAGCCAGACTTGCCGGTATAGGTGCTCCAGAAAATCCGGGTCTTCTTTGAAGCGAAGATCGTCTTGGGCGGGTTGAGACATGATACTTTCCTTTGTCCGTTACCGGGTCTGTCGGCCTTACAGTTCTGCGTGAAGCTCAGTAACTGCCTCTGAAAGGGCGGCGACAATGGTGTCCACCTGCTCCCGATTGATGATCAGCGGTGGCGAAAGCACCAGGCGGTCGCCCACAGGACGGACGATGACACCACGCTCCAGGCACTTGCGGAACACCCGGTCCCCTGCGCCCACGTCCAACGGCAGGCCGGTTTTCTTCTGCTTGTCACCCACCAGATCAACGGCGAGCATCAGGCTATGCCCCCGCACATCACCCACCAGCGGCGCGTTCATCAGGCTTTGCGCCGTGGATTGGAAATAGGCGCCAACGTCTGCGGCGTTATCACACAGATTTTCGCGGTCCATGATTTCGATATTCTTCAGTGCGGCACGGCATGCGACCGGGTGACCAAAGTAGGTCAGCCCCATTGTAAACACGCCGCCCTGGGACTGCGGCTTGCTGATAACTTCATAGATTTCGTCGGAGATGAGCGTCGCGCCCAGCGGGATATAACCGGAAGTAATGCCCTTTGCGCTCACAAGGATGTCCGGCTGATAGTCAAAAACGGCTTCTGAGGCGAACCAATGCCCCAGACGGCCAAAGGCGGTGACGACTTCATCTGCGATGTAGAGCATGTCATAGCGCTTGCACACCTCCCACATGCGCCGGTGGTAGCCCTCTGGAGCCACCAAGACGCCGCCTGCGCCCATGACCGGTTCGGCGATGAATGCCGCAACGTTGTCCGGGCCGAGTTGGTGGATCCGTTGCTCAAATTCATCCACCAGATAGTCGCAGTATTCTCCTTCGGACATAGCCTCGGGCTTTGCGTACATATTGGCGGCAGAGACATGATGGATGAACTCCTGACCGATACGGTCAAAACTGTTCTTGGTCGCATGGATACCGGTGAGCTCTGCGGCAACATACGTCGCACCATGGTACGCTTCGTTGCGGGAGATGATCTTCTTCTTTCGGTGCAGACCACGCAGCGTGTTGTAATAGTGAACCAGCCGTACGGCCGCATCGTTCGCTGTTGATCCGCCGCAGGTATAATAAACGTGGTTCAAGCTGCCCGGTGCATGTTCAGCCAGCCAGCCTCCCAATTCCGCAGCGGGTTCATTAGTGGAATGGCCAAAGGGGTTGTAATACTCGACCTTCATCACCTGCTCAGCGATGGCTTCCGCCATTTCGCGCCGACCATGGCCAATGTTGACACACCAGAGGCCGGCAATCCCATCAAGAAAATCAGCGCCGGTATCGTCCGACACGTACATCCCTTCTGCTCGGCTGATCACCTGACTGCCTTCATCCCGGAATTTCGAAAAATCCGTGTAGGGATGCAAAAGATGATCCCGATCCAACTCCCAAGCTCGACTTCCAGATATCGTGTTCATGGTTGCTCCTTTCTGTTCCGCTGCTCATTCATCCCTACCCCTCCTTTTAACGGCTGCGCTCAACGCGCGTGCCGGTTAGTCCGTTCGGCGCGACAAGCAGGAATGCCACCAGCAGTGACAGCACCAATGGATCCCGGAAAAGTAAAGCCTCACCAGGCAGAACCGTCTGAAAAATCGTCTCAAGCACGCCGAGGATAATGCCGCCGATCACGGGTCCATAGAGGCTGCCTGTTCCGCCGATAATGGCGGCAATTAATCCTTTGATCAGCGGGTTCATGGCCATCAGGGGATCCACAGAACCCCGCTGAGCAATGATCAGTACACCGGCAATACCAGCCAGAATGCCGGCAATGAAAAACGCTGATGAAATGACACGGTTGGCTTGAATGCCCATAAGCCGGGTGGTGTCGAAATCCTGTGCGGCCGCTTGCATCGCTAAGCCCATAGTCGTCCGCCGAAGAAAATAGGTCAGGCCCACCATAGAGGTCAGCGCAACGGCAATGGACAGCGTCTGTCCTGTGCCGATGACGATATCGCCCAGTTTGTACGACCCCGTCAGAAACGACGGCAGAGGGACTGGCTTTGGGCGCGCACTGATGCTGATTTGCAGGACCACGTGGATCGCCGCAGACAGCGCGAAGGAGGTCAGCAGCAGGGTATCAAAACTAGCCGAGCGCAGTGGTTTGAAGGCAACTTGTTCCATCGCCACCGATGCAGCACCGGCGGCCAGAACGCCGACGATAATCACCAAAGGCCAAGGCAGCCCAAACCCGATGCAGAAGAACATCGCGTAGCCGCACAGCGTTAGCAGATCACCATGCGCAATATTGAGAAAGCCCATTACGGAGTAAATCAGGGCGATGCCAATGGCGAGCATGGCATAGACACCGCCCAGACTGAGTGCATTCACGGCAAATTGCAGAATATTTTCCATGTCAGCCTTCTCCCCCCAGATAGATTTCATGCAGGTTAAGGTCTTCGAGGAAGGATGCAGCGGGTCCTTCGCGTTGGATCCGCCCCAATTCTAGCAGGTAGGCTCGATCGGCAATTGCCAGAGACTGAGCCACATTTTGCTCGACCAGCATGATGGTCGTGCCTTGGTCTCGGAGATCCGACAGCAGCGAGAAAACTTCCTCGATGATCACCGGTGCCAGACCGAGTGACGGTTCATCGAGGATCAGAAGCTTTGGGCTGGACATTAGCGACCGGGCGATGGCGAGCATTTGCTGCTCCCCGCCCGACAGGGTTCCGGCCAACTGATCATAGCGCTCTCGAAGAATGGGAAACTGCTCCAGCATGCGTTCCAGCGTTTCAACCGCCTGCTCCCGTGCCATGGTTGCCCCGCCCAGACGCAGGTTTTCTTTGACCGTTAGTGATTGAAACACGTTCCGACCTTCCGGCGTCAAAGTCAGACCTTCGCGAACCAGTGCTTCTGTGCGCCACCCGGTGACATCTTGGCCCTGAAACCACACGCGACCGGAGTCCACCGGTGTTAGCCCCAATATAGCCCGCAGCAACGACGACTTTCCTGCGCCATTGGCCCCAAGAAGCACGATGATTTCACCCTCTCTGACCTCACAGGACACACCTTGGACGGCCATAATAGCGCCGTAGCGAACGATGATTTGATCAAGTTGGAGCATAGGAGAGACAGTCACGACGGAAGCGCCTCCCCACCGGTTTGAGGGGAACCGATATAGGCCTTAATGACCGCTGGGTCGGACCGGACCTCTGCTGGCGTTCCCGAAGAAATAACCCGCCCCCGATCCAAAACGACGACGGTGTCACACAGGCTCAGGATCAAGTTCAGGTCGTGCTCGACGATAATGATGCCCACGTTCAATTCATCGCGAATGTTGGTCAGCAATTGCCGCAGAGCTTCGGTTTCTTCATGGTTCATGCCAGCTGCTGGTTCATCCAGCAGTAGGAATGCAGGCTCCAGCGCCAAAGCGCGGGCGATCTCAACCCGCCGCTGGTCGCCATACGGCAAAGCGCCCGGAAAACTGCTGGCCAGATGACTGATTTGCAGCGTCTCCAACCACCCCAACGCCTTCGCTTCCAAGTCTTCAGACAGTGGTGCCGTGCTTGAAACCGGCACCATGACATTTTCTAGAATGGTGAGGCTGTCAGCGAGCTTGATCTGCTGAAATGTTCGCCCGATGCCTGTTCGTGCCAGGCGGGCGGCGGGCCAGAGTGTGGCGTCTTCGTTGTTCAGCCGGAGCACGCCAGAGGTTGCGAAATAGGTGCCCATGACGGTGTTGATCAGGGTGGTTTTACCCGCACCGTTGGGGCCAATCAGACCCAGAATTTCGCCCGGTTTCAGAGCAAAGCTGGTCTCCGCCAAAGCTCTCAATCCACCAAATTCCTTCGACAGCCCTTCAAGCGCCAATTGTCCGTCCTGCCCCCGGACCCTTGGTGAAGACGGCCGTGCTTTAACCGATGGCGACAGGCGTCTGACGCCTGCTTCCCACAATCCCGTCATCCCACCAGGGCGCACATAAAGGATGCCCAGAATGGCAAAGGACAGGACCAGCTGCGTCGCGCCAAAGACCGGCGGCACTTCCAGGCTGCCCAGCGCAAACCCGCCTTCGGCCTTACGCACCATGATGATAATGCCTGTGACCAGCATGGCCCCGGCAAAGCCACCGGTAACCGACCTTTGTCCGCCCAGCACCAGCATTGCGATCAACTCGATGGTAAAGACGATGTAAAACGTGCGCGGACCCGCCGCGCCGATTACGTGCGCCAGCAAAGCCCCGGCGGCGGCGGCAACCATCGCACTGAGCACCCAGGCGGCATGGGTGACGCGCTTGCTGTTGACCCCCATTGCTTCTGCCGCGGCTTTATCGTCCCGCGCTGCGCGTGTTTGCAGTCCTATTCGGCTTTCCTTGAAGAACGCGCAAACAAAGACGGCGACAATCGCCACGGCCAAGATGGTCCAGGGGTCAGAGAACTTGGGCATGCCGAATATCGACGTCATCCCGTTGGTCCAACCCTTGGCGGCGAGAATGACGGATTGCACAATCAGCAGCAGCGCGAAGGTGGATATAACCACGCCGTCGAAGCTCAATCGGACAATGATGAACCCCAGCACCCAAGCGATCAGACCCGCCGCCATAACGGCGATCAGCAAGGCCCAAATGACGTCTAGATTGGTTGTGTAAAGCCAGTCCGGCAAACCCTGCAAGACCGTGCGCTTCATCATGGGGTTGATTGTAAAAAGGGAGGAGACATAAGCCCCCACAGCGAGAAACCCCACGTGGGAAATCGTCATTTTTCCAGTATTTCCGGAAAAGGCCTGCAGACCCAGCACCGCGACGATATTGACGATTAGCAGCCAGACCTGACTGCGATCTGTATTGGAGATAAGGCGCTCGCCGCGCAGATATTCTGTTCCCAGCACAAGCGCAATCAGCACCACGCTCAAAACGACCGACGTCTGAAAAGCTCTTACGTGACGGCGTTCCACGTTCATATCCCGATTACTCGTCCACCTATGATTCTCATCGCCTCCAGTGACGCAGACAGCATCCAACCATGCTTAGGCAGTCACGCCAACGCACAGCACGAGGCAGGGCAGAAACAGAAGAAACGGTCTTCCTCAAGAGCCTGCAAACCCTGCAGGGTCTTGAGGAAGCATGACAAATTACCGAGCTACTGAACAGCTGCAGGAATTTGATCGGCGTCTAACCGTACGGTGCCACGATACTCACGCGCGCCGTCAACGACTTCGACAAAGTGCATAGTGGCCAAAGGCTGCGCGCCCAAACCTTTGTAGGTCAGCGGACCCATGCCCGTATCGTAATCTTCGAGATCACTGATCCATGCGTTCAAGTCTCTTGGATCGGTTGAGCCCGTTGCAAGCACCGCGTCACGGACCAGCATCGCCGTCAGATAGCCAGAGGTCGTGAAGGCATCCAGACCAGCACCTTCCCCATAGGCCGCCTGCACCACCGGGACCAGGTTGGTCATTGAATCGCGGCTCTCCAAGTCTTCTGGAAGCAGCGTCATGTGATAGACGCCATTTGCAGCTGCCCCCATTGCGTAGATGGTCGGGGAGTCGATGGCGTCCCCGCCCAAAATGGCGGAATTGATACCAGCGGCCCGAGCCTGGCGGACTAAAATTGGGAAGTCCGGCTCAAAGGCGTACGTGAAGATGACATCCGGCTCGCTTGGCAGAGAGCGGATCTGTTGCACCACGTTCCCAAATTCCTGCTGGAACAGGTTGAAAGATGCTTCACCGATAATTTCACCGCCCTTTGCTTCGAATGCAGACGCAAAATAGCCGGTTGAGTGAGCCGTGTATGGGTCGTCAGGAGAGGTCAGCAGGAAGGCTGTCTTCGCCCCCAGACCGTCGGCAGCAAAGTGAGCGCCCGCTGCGGCTGCCTGGTTGTCACCAGGGCCCAAGGTGCGAACGTACTCGCCTGTCACACTGTCAAAGCCAGCGACCGTTGCCGCGGTAAAGGCGAGGACCTCTGCCTGGCTTGCGATCGAGCCCGCTGCATAAACATCCGAAGTGCCCGCAGACATGAAAATGACCTTCGCTCCGTTGTCGATCATCTCTTCCATCAGCAGCATCGACTGTGCGGCTTCGGAGCGCGTGTCTTGCTGCATAACTTCAAGCATCACGCTGCCACCAATGCCGCCACCGGCATTGATTTCCTCAACGCCCATCATGAACCCAGCAGCGAAGGGCTGGTCAAAGACCGCCATGAACTCGGTTTGCGCGACAGGCATGCCAATCTTCATCGTATCGCCGAACGCCACCGTTTCCGTAGTGCTGATGGCGATTGCACTGACACCGAATATCGTCAGTGCGGCATTCTTCATGAATTTCATTTTTCCACTCCCCAGTTGCTGGCTTAAAGGCGCTCAGCCCAAAGCCTGGAACAAAGCCGGTGCATCAGACTCTCCCGTTCATGACTGGCCGACGCCTAAACCATTTGCTAGGGCCCGCTTAAAGTCAAGTTAAATCGAGTATTTGGTCGCGTCTCATGCAGAAAACCCACGGTATGCGCGCTTTGAGTGGCGTTGAACTCGATACAAAACGGTTATTTCGAGTGTGTTTGGGTAGGCACGGCAGGGCATAGAACGCGATAACCTGAACCATTGGTTCTGCCAACGCCTGTGAAAGTGCCCGATGCGGAACGCTCAACCGCCCCTGCATAGGCCCGCCACAGGCCGACAGCGGCGATGCAGAACTCGTGACGGCCAACACGGCAAGCCTCGACGCCAATACCAAAGAGCTTGGATTGAACTGCGTTGAGCACGTGGGTTTAGCTGTGTTCGGGTGAGGATTCCGCGATGGGGCAGGACGGGGCGATTCCTGCATTGGAAACCACCAGATCCACGCCACCAAACTCTTGGGTCATTTCGCGATGAACCGCCTGCGCCTTCGTTTCCTGCGCGACGTTAAACACGTGTCTTCGTCAGCGGCCCAAACCAACCGATGGCCTGTCTATCATGTCAGCGAATGAGCGTTCTAAGTTGCCTGAAGTTCAGGATGATGGGGCGTCGAGGTCGGCGAATTATCCGCTTATTTAAACGCAGCGGACCAAGGCTGAACGTTGACTCCTTGCACAGTTTTGGTCGTATCGCTGAAGTTAAACAGGCAAAGAACCGAAGCATCGCCGTCGTCCGCTCGCCGATTAAAGGCGATGATGTCGTCATCCGCATCCAGCAAATCAATCTGTCCATTGTTCATGAATGCCGCCTGGTCTTTGCGCCACTCAAGATGAGCCTTGTTGCGCTCAAACAGGCTTCCTTGCTTGCCCTGCTGCTCAAAACCGCCCTTGGCGATATGACGCTCATCCACGGGCAACCAGCTTTCAACATCGGCATCACCGCTAAAACCACCGTTGGGTTGGTTACTGTTCCACGTCATGGGCGTGCGACAGGTGTCGCGGCCCTTGAAGGTCTTGCTGTAGCGATGAATGCCCCACGGGTCCTGCAACTGGTCGCGCCTGAGTCGATCCGCGTCATCCAGCCCCAGTTCCTCACCCTGATAAATGCAGGTGGAACCAATGAGGCTGGTCGAAAGCTGGATCAGCATGTGGGCGAAGTCTTCGCGGGAGTCATCCGGCACATCGATTTTCAGCGCCATGCGGTCGTAAACCCGCGCCATATCGTGGTTCGCCCAAGCGGTTGAGATCGAGTTGCTGTCGTTGAAGTTCTCGGCCAGCCCCGCAATGATGTCCCGCACTTCACCCACGTTCGCACCGTCCCAGCGCAGCAGGTCGAAGTTGTAAGTCGAATGCAGGCGCCCAGTACCTTCAGTGAAGGTCTTGGAAACAGCAACAGCATCTTCGCCATCGAGCTCGCCCATCAAAAAGCGATCACCATATTCGTCCGCGAGCTTACGCAGATTTTCGGAGAGTTTCTGGATACTCGGCTGGTTGAGCTGCGCACTGTCTTGGCTCTGGTACTCAAACTCCCGCTCTGGCCGCACGCCGTCGACGCGCTTGCGTGATTTGTTATCAGTCCAGTCGTTGTCAGCCTTGGCCGTGTGAATGGCGTCCAGCCGAAACCCGTCAACGCCCTTGTCCAGCCAGAACCGGCAGATGTCCATTAGCGCATCCATAACATGCGGGTTTGACAGGTTGAGGTTGGGTTGCTCGCTGAGAAAATTGTGGAAGTAATATTGCTGACGATTTGTGTCCCAAGTCCACGTTCGTCCACCAAAAAAGCTCAGCCAGTTGTTGGGCTCTGTGCCGTCTTCCTTTGGGTCCAGCCAATAGAACCAGTCGGCCTTGGGGTTCGTCCGATCCTTGCGGCTTTCTATGAACCACGGATGCTGATCCGAACAGTGTGCCAGCACCATGTCGATCATGATCTTTAGGCCCAAACTGTGCGCCTTTTCCAGCAGCTCGTCGAAGTCCTCGTTGGTGCCAAAAGCGGGATCGACCGTGCGATAGTCCGCAACGTCGTAGCCAAAGTCCTTCATCGGAGAGACAAAGAAGGGAGAGATCCACACCGCATCAGCACCCAGATCAGCGATGTACTCCAGTCTACTCGTGATCCCAGGCATATCACCAACGCCATCGCCGTTACTGTCAGCGAAACTGCGCGGGTAAATCTGGTAGATGACGGCATTGTCCCACCAAGGGTCAGACATGGTTGTTTCCTATCTTTTTTGAAAAGGGAAAATGCTATGGGCGGCAGCGGCTAGCCGCCCTTGACCGAACCGGCAAGCAGGCCTCGCACGAAGTAGCGTTGCAGACTGAGGAAGACGATCAAGGGCACGATCATGGATATGACGGCGCTGGCGTTCAGCAAATGGAGCTGGCTTTTATAGGTGCCGAGCTGCGACTGGATGATACGGGGCAGAACGCGGTTGGTCTCGCCGTCCGGACCGAGGTAGAGCGCGACCAGCAGATCGTTCCAGACCCAGAGGAACTGAAAGATGCCAAAACTCGCGAGCGCAGGTACGCTCAGCGGCACAATGATCTTCATGAAAGTCTGTAGGTGCGAAGCCCCATCCATCCGCGCGCTTTCCAGAATTTCTTTCGGCAGATTGCCGACGTAGTTCCGCAGCAAGTAGATGGCCAGTGGCAAGCCAAAGGCCGTATGCGCGATCCAAAGGGTGGCAAAATTGGCGCTGCTGACTTTGCAACTGTTACTCGACTCACAGTCTGTGAGCCATTGGTTCAGCGACGTTCCCCAATTTGAGGCCTGCGTAAAGCTGGTGAGCAACGGCAAGAACGCGAGCTGTAAGGGCACCACCAAGAGCGCCACAACCACGACAAAAATCAGATCCCGCCCAGGGAACCGCATCCAGGCAAAGGCATAGGCCGCAAAGGCTGCGATCATGATGGGGATGATGGTTGCGGGGATGGTAACAACAAAGGAACTGATCAGCGCATTGGGAACCTGAACATTGGTCAGGACCTGAACGTAGGAGTTCCAGCCAAATTTAGGCTGTTGATCGATAAAAACGCTGAGCTTTTTACCCTTGCCAGCATAGGGCTCTTCAAAGCGCCAAGAGTAATGACCATCGGCCTGATAGGTGAACTCGCCTTTGCCAACGGCGAACACGTCACCGGGTTCTTGGATGATGGTTTGCCGAATGGTCTTAGTGGGGTCATTAGGGTCCGGCACACGCTGGATGGAAAGGATGCCAGTCACGTCCCCTTCGATCTCCATCTCCTTGGGGATGAAGGCGTTGGCGGAACGCTCGTTCGCCCGTTCGAACCTGATCTGCTGTGCGGTTTCAATATCCTCAAAGAGATTGCCTTCGATCAACAGCGTTCCGCCATCGGGCGCGCCCAGCGTGCGCACGGCATGCCCGCGCTCCATCGGGGTGTAAGCGCGCCAGAAACCCGTCTCATTGGCGTCTTTCTGGGGGCGGATTGACGTTGTGAGCAGGCCAATGAAGGGCACAACCCAAACGATCACCACAGCCAACAAGGCGATATGAGCGAATAGCTTGACTATGGAAAACCGGTTTGAAGCGTCATTCATGTGCTGCGCCCCTAATGCTGATCCTGGCGCAGGCGCCAGATGTTGAAGGCCATGATGGGGACGACGGTCAGCATCAGGACGATGGCAATCGCTGCGGCTTGATTCTCGTCACGATACTTATCTTGAACCACACGCATGTAGGTCGCGAGCAAGAGCTTGTCGTCCTTGTTCGCGGTGAGCGCGTAGGGGATGTCGAATACTTTGAGCACCAGAATGGTAATGGTGGTCCAGACCACGACAACGGTGCTGTAAATCTGAGGAATCTGCACGCGGGTAAAAATCTGGAAAGGATTGGCGCCCTCTAGTTTGGCCGCTTCAATGGTGTCTTCTGGCACCCCTCGCAGGGCAGCGGAAAAGATGACCATCGCAAAGCCCGTCTGGATCCAGATCAGAATGGTCATCATGAAGAAGTTGCCCCAGAACTGCAGCTCGTAGAAATACAGACCATCATTGGTGCCGCGGCCTAGCACAGCGTTCAGCAGTCCAAGTTGGAACCCCGGCGTGATCTCTGTCCCTTCGATGCCGCCGCTTGCGTAGATGTTGCGCCAGATCACTGCCGCGCCAACGAAGCTGATGGCCAGCGGCACAAAGATGAAGCTCTTGGCGATGACGCCCCAGCGGACACTGTCGGCCAGCACAGCAATAACAAGTCCCAGCAGGACACAGGCTGCTGGCACCACGGCCAGCCACATCACACTGTTACGGATGGCGACCCAAAACTGGTTGCTGTTGAAAATGAAAATGTAGTTTTCAAAGCCGTAACCCGCTTCGCCGGCGAAGCTCAGGCGCAGGGTTTCGATGGCAGGGTAAAGGAGAAAAAGACTGAGCAGCACGATCGCTGGACCGACAAAGATCCACGGTTGAATGGCCTCCACAACTCGGTTCCGGGCCTGCATATTCTTGGTCACGATCTGCGAGCCAGCGAAGTTCAGCCAGCTGGCAAGCGCGTAGTAGCCAAAGCTCAGCGCCATAGCGATGACGATGGCGCGAATGGCGAAGGTGATCCGGGTGAGGGTGATGTACAGCGCCTGGTTGTCCGTCGCCCGACCAAACTCATCGCCGCCAAAGAACGGCAGGCTCACAATCAACGTGTCAACGACAGAGGTCGCAGCAAACAGGGCGAAGCCCGAAGCAGGCAGCACAATCAGCACGGTAAGCAGCAGGCCAAAGCTGTTGCTGATGATCGGCAACAGGTGGCGCTTGTGCTGAAGGGGGGTGTGGACTTGAGTGGTCATAGCGTTAATCGCGCCCAAAAGATGGTAGAAGGACGTTCCTTTTGCTTCTTTGTCCTGAAAGCGAAAAGGGGTCTGACATAGAATAGCTGTGCCAGACCCCTAGGGCCTTGGAACCTGAACCGTAATTCAGGTCTGGAGGGCCGTGGGAAGGCTTACTTGATGGCGTCCCAAGCTGCCTGGATGTTGTCAGCCGTGGTCTGCGCATCCTGGCCGTTCGCGAAAGCGGTCATTTCGGTCCAGAAAGCACCAGCACCGATTGGGCCAGGCATCAAGTCAGACGCATCGAAACGGAAGGTCGTCGCGTTTGCCAGGATCTCACCCTGCTTGCGAAGAGCATCGTTGGCGTATGCTGACGCATCAACACCCAGGTGCGGGGTCAGGAAGCCAGACTGAGCCATCCAGATTTCGTGAGCCGCTGGGGTCGTCAGGTAGTTGAACAACTCCATGGTCGCGTCGGTCATGTTTGGTGAAGCCCAAAGAGTGCCTGCACCCAGAACCGGCTTACCCAAATCGCCTTCAGCGAACGCCGGGAAGTAGAAGAAGTCAGCTTCGCCATCAGCCAGTTCCTGACCCTGGTTCGGGAAGAAGGACGGGATGAAAGACGCCTGACGGTGCATCATGCACTGTGCTGGCGTGGTGAAGAGACCGTTTGGCGAGTCACCAAAGAAGATCGAAGCAACAGCATCCGCGCCACCAGCAACGTAATCGTCGTTGCGGGAAATGGAGCCGTAGACTTCCATGGCATTGATCACTTCAGGGCTGTTGAACGGCAGGTCATTGGAAACCCAAGCGTCGTAGTTTTCAGGAGAAGTGGTGCGCAGCATCACGTCTTCCATCCAATCTGTCGCGGTCCAACCCGTAGCGCCACCGGACTCGATGCCGATACACCAAGGGGTGAGACCGTCAGCA
>PAHJ01000019.1 GCA_002705565.1 Geminicoccus sp.
CTGAAAACCGACCTGCGAGATGAGTTCAAAGACGTACTCCAGGACGCGAGCTAGCATCAGAAGCCCAAAAGAACCGCACGAAACGGCCCCTGAACCTACCCGGGTTCAGGGGCGTTTTCATGGGCATTCCGCGCCCCTTGCGAGCCCGCGGATCAGGGCAGGATTTTAGCGATCCAGCCCAAATCGATGTCACGGATTGCGTCGAAGGCCCATTGGGGATTCCGGTCCTTGTCGACCAATAAAGCCCGCACGCCCTCGCGGAAATCTCCGTGTTCCAGCATGTTCATAGACAGCGTCAATTCTGCATCCAGGCACTCACGCAAGCTGGCGTGTCGAACCCTTTGAAAAAAGGACATAACCGCAAATGCCGACCCCGGCGCACCATGCGATGTGCCTTCACCAACCCTCTTGAGGAAGGGTTCGTCGCTGTCTTTCAGGGCCAGCAGATTGTCGAAGCGTTCCTGAAAATACGGGGTCTCCATACATGCAACCAGGCGGTCCCTGAATGGCATCAGCTTGTGGGTGACAGTCGGTGGCGTGTCGGCAGCAACGGCGCGCACAGCGGCTTCGGCGAAAGCCTTGTTGGCACGGGCGTGATCGCTCCAGTCGGTCTCCTGTAAGGCGGCAAGGATAGCGTCCTTGCTGTCGTTGGCGACCAGCACGTCAGCGAGGCCCAGATCCACAGCATCGGCGCCGCTGAAATGAACCCCGGTGATCGCAATCACCTCACCCATCGGCGCAGAAACGCGCTGCAGGAACCAGGAACCACCGACATCGGGATGGAACCCTATAGCGCACTCTGGCATGGCGAGGCGCGACGTGTCGGTAACAATCCGTGTGCTGCACCCCTGCAACAGCCCAAACCCACCACCCATACAAATCCCCCCGCCCCAGACCAGCAGCGGCTTGGGAAAGGTGTGCATGAAGTAGTTGAGGTCATATTCAGTCGAAAAGAACGTGCGACCCACCGCCATTTCCGGCGACGGATCAGTGGTGACAGCAACGACATCACCACCGGCGCAAAAACCCTTGTCACCAGCACCATCCAGGAAAACGGTTTTGCAAGCATCATCCTCGGCCCAAGCTGCAAACTGGCGGTGCAACAGAGCGATCATCTCTGTGGTCAGCGTGTTTAGCTTTTGCGGTCGATTGAGCGTTGCACGGCCTATGTAGCCGTTTGAGGTTTTGAGTTCTTCAAACAGGACAACGTCTGACATCTGTATTTGTTCCTTTAAGTCTTCCACGCCTGAGTGATCAGATCTGCGGCCCGTTCCGCGATCATCAATGTTGGCGAGTTGGTGTTTCCCGACGTGATAGCAGGCATGACTGAGGCATCGACCACGCGCAAGCCCGTGAGCCCGTGTACCCTGAGATGACTGTCCACGACAGCGCGCTGATCCTGACCCATTTTGCAAGTACCGACGGGGTGGAAAATAGTCGTGGAGATGTCGCCTGCTGCGGTGGCGAGATCCTCATCAAGGTCGATATCAGGACCGGGGCGGAACTCCTCGGGGTGATACTTTGAAAGGGCCTGCTGCGCGACGATGCCGCGGGTCAGACGCAGAGCATCAGCGGCGACCTTTCGGTCTGCCGGCGCGGACAGGTAATTCGGTGCTATTGCTGGTGCATCCCGGAAGTCAGCGGAGCGCACGTGTACGCTGCCCCGGCTCTCTGGTCGGAGGTTACAAACCGAAGCTGTGAAAGCATCAAAACTGTGGAGCGGCTCGCCAAAGGCGTCGAGCGATAGTGGCTGCACGTGATATTGCAAATTGGCCGAAGCCCGGCTTTCGTCTGATTTGCAGAAAACCCCGAGCTGGCTGGGCGCCATGGTCAGCGCGCCTCGTCGCAGCAGGCCAAAGTCCAGGGCCATCTTGGCTCGTCCCGCCAGAGACGCACTCACGCTGTTCAGCGTCTTTACGCCCGAAACCTTGAAGGCCGCGCGGATCTGCAAGTGATCAGACAGGTTTTCCCCCACACCAGGCAGATCATGGGCAACATCAACCCCCAGCGCGCGCAGTCGCTCGCCATCACCAATGCCCGAGAGTTCAAGGATCTGCGGCGAGCCGATGGAACCGGCAGAGAGGATGATTTCGCGGCGCGCCCCCACCGTCTTTTTCTCACCTCCGCGAGGATGCACAACCAGCGCCCTCGCCTGCCGACCTTCGAGCAGGACGCGTTCGGTTTGTGTGTGGGTCCAGACGGTCAGATTGCTGCGCTTCATCGCCGGACGAAGGAAGGCTTTGGCTGTGTTCCAACGCAGTCCATCCTTCTGGTTCACCTGAAAGTAGGAAACGCCCTCGTTGTCGCCAGTGTTGAAATCAGGGATCTTCGGGATGCCCGCTTGCTCGCAGGCGTCTGCGAAAGCCTCAAGAATTTCCCACTGCAAGCGTTGTTGGGCGACGTTCCACTCGCCACCGCCACCGTGTAAGTCGCTTTCACCATCGAAGTGATTTTCGCTCTTCTTGAAGTAGGGCAGTACATCGTCCCAGCCCCAGCCTTCGTTCCCCATCTGCCGCCAACCGTCGTAATCCGACGCCTGCCCGCGCATGTAGATCATGCCGTTGATGGACGAACACCCGCCCAAAACCTTGCCGCGCGGATAGCTCAACGAGCGACCGTTTAGCCCCGGATCAGCTTCCGTTTTGTAGCACCAATCCACCGCTGGATTGCCCATGTTATAGAGATAGCCAACGGGTACATTGATCCAGAACCGGCGGTCACTGCCGCCCGCTTCAATCATCAGAACACTAACATTCGGGTCAGCCGACAACCGGTTCGCGAGCAGGCACCCTGCGGTTCCCCCGCCAACAATGACAAAATCGAACTCTGCGTCAGTCTTCAGGCCTGTCGAAACAGGATTGGCTGCGGACATGGTTTACCCTCTCTCCCACTTGAACAGAGGGTAAGACCGTGGCCAGCTCAGATCAAGCAAGGGCAGCAAGACTGTGTGTGCAGGTTAGCTGCACGTGCCAGATGTGAAGCACGATGCGATGCGGTTGATGTTTTGACGCGTCCGTTGGAAGGACGCGCCGCCGCACGGCAGGGTCTCAAAACGACGGACCCCGGCTGCTGGGCGCTCAAAGAAACCAACGACCGTCTCTCCGTCACTCGGGTAATTGGCGCACCAGGGCCCTGCGCACTGTGGATCGACCTTCACGCGGAACGTGCGGAGCGAGCCAAACATGCCATGGGGACCAACCATCCGTCCGCGAAAGCGATACATGACCGGCGTAGGGGCTGTCCCGGTGAGGGGGTCTACATAGCCGCTCGTGGCCGGAGTTGGATTGATCTGGATCCAACGACCTGACCAAACTTGGTAGATTTCCGCTGCAGCATGGTAACGGGCAAAGCTACTTTCTGGCGTTGGCGGCAAGCAGGAGAGCGCTTGACTGGGGGTTGCGAAAGTCAGTGCAGAGAGCACCGCGAATGCCGCAAGGGAGAGGAGACGAAACATTAGGGAACCTCGGCTAGGTCATTGATTTAATTCGATGATGCGAGGCTGGGCTTGAAAAAAGGCGCGAATGGGGCAGCCGTGTTGCATCGGATTTCAGGGCGTTACGCTTGACACCTCAGCGGCCCGCGTCTTCAACAAACCTGAAACAAAACACCAATCTGGAAGGGATTCGGACCCATGGATATCAATGGTCTCTCAGCAATTGTCACCGGCGGCGGCTCTGGTCTGGGTGCTGAAACTGCCCGTCAACTGGCAGCAAAGGGCGCGAAGGTAGCCCTTCTCGACGTCAACATGGAAGGCGCCAACGCTGTTGCCAGCGAAATCGGGGGCCTGGCCATCGAGTGCGATGTCACCTCCGACGAAGGCGTAGCTTCCGCCATCGCACAGGCTCAAGCAGCCCACGGCGTGGCCCGCATTGTGATAAACGCCGCAGGCATTGCGCCAGCCAAGCGGATCATCGACCGCGAAGGCAACGCAACCTCACTCGATTACTTCCGCAAGGGCATCGAGATCAATCTGGTCGGCGCTTACAACGTGATGTCCAAGGCCGCTGCCGAGATGTCCAAGGTTGACCCTATTAACGACGACAACGAGCGCGGTATCGTGATCTCAACTGGCTCGATCGCCACCCAGGAAGGCCAGGTCGGTCAGGCGTCGTATTCCGCATCAAAGATGGGCCTGATGGGCATGATGCTGCCCGCAGCCCGCGAATTCACGCGCTTCGGCATTCGGGTCAACACCATCAACCCTGGCGTCTTTGAAACCCCCATGCTGACCAACATGCCCCAGGAAGTTCAGGACTCGCTGGGCAAGCAGGTTCCTTTCCCCGTGCGCCTGGGTACGTCTGACGAGTACGCACGTCTGGCGATCCACATGATTGAAAACGCCTACATCAACGGCGAAACCATCCGTTTGGATGGCGCCATGCGAATGGCAGCACGCTAAAACGCGCTGACGGATACAGCAGGGCTTGGGTCCGGCTGTATCCATCATCTACCCGGCCACACTGGATGCTGACTGACATCTGGACCGAAACCTGGGCCGAGATTATCGACCCTTGGGCACACCGAATAACGGGTTCACCCTCGCAGTAGGTGACAAGCCCGCTCACCCCCGGTACATCAGAGTCTGTCGATTTATCCACAGACCGGGACAAGCAGCACAATGACTGCGAGCGCTGCGTCAGCATCCGCTGACTCAAAACGCATTTACCTCTTTGACACGACCTTGCGCGATGGTGCGCAGACACAGGGCGTGGATTTTTCCGTGCAGGACAAGCGCATGATCTCGGATGCGCTGGATACCCTTGGTATCGACTACATCGAAGGCGGTTGGCCCGGCGCCAACCCCACTGATACCGAATTCTTCGCCGTCGATCCTGGCTTCAAGCACGCTAAGTTCGTCGCCTTTGGCATGACCCGCGGCAAGGGGCGGTCAGCGGCTAACGACCCGGTGGTCGCGCCAATCCTGAATGCACCGACGGTGGGCGCGTGCTTTGTTGGCAAATCCTGGACCTATCAAGTCGATGTTGCCCTCAAGGTTTCCTACGACGAAAACCTCGCCATGATTGGCGATACCATTGCCGCAGCGGCGGCGGCGGGCAAAGAAGCCATGTATGACGCCGAGCACTTTTTCGACGGGTACAAGGCCGACCGGGACTATGCGCTGGCCTGCGCAAGCGCGGCCTTTGACAATGGCGCGCGGTGGGTGGTGCTGTGCGATACCAATGGCGGCACCCTGCCGCACGAGGTGGAGGCCATCATCAATGACGTGCTGACCCACATTCCGGGTAACCGCCTGGGCGTCCATTTCCACGACGACACCGGCCACGCAGTCGCCAACAGTCTGACAGCTGTGCGATGCGGTGCGCGACAGGTTCAGGGGACCCTGAACGGGCTGGGTGAGCGCTGCGGCAACGCGAACCTGACCTCGCTCATTCCCTCGCTCAAGCTGAAAACAGACTTTGAGATCGGGGTGGATGAGGAAGGCTTGCAGAGCCTGACCAAAATCAGCAGGCTGGTCGATGAGATCCTGGGCCGCGCCCCAAATCGTCACGCACCCTACGTCGGCGCCAACGCTTTTGCCCACAAAGGCGGACTGCACGCCTCTGCGGTTGCCAAAGACCCACGCACCTACGAACATATCCCGCCCGAAAGCGTGGGAAATGAGCGCCAGGTGCTGGTATCTAACCAGGCCGGCCGCTCGAACGTGCTGGCCCAACTCACTGCCATGGGCCTAGAGGTTGACCCCAAAGACCCTCGCATCAGCGACCTGACCGCCAGCATCAAGACGCTGGAGGCTGAAAAGGGACTAACCTTTGACGGCGCAGATGCGTCTTTCGAGCTCTACACGCGCCAGCAGTTCGGACAGAGCACGTCTTTCTTCCAGCTTGACCGGTTTCGAGTGATCGACGAGCGCCGCCATAATGCCAAGGGCGACGAAGTCACCGAATCCATGGCCATGGTGCAGTTGGAAATCGCGGATCGTGTGTTCATCGAAGCAGCACCAGGCAATGGCCCCGTAGACGCGCTGAACGCGGCGCTGCGCAAGGCCCTTTTGGAAGTCTATCCCGGCCTTAAAGACATGCACTTAACCGATTACCGCGTGCGTATTCTCGACGGGCGGAGCGGTACAGCTGCCAAAACCCGAGTGATGATCGAAAGCGAAGACAGCGCGGGGCGCACTTGGACCACCGTTGGCGTCAGCACGAACATCATCGATGCATCCTTTGACGCCCTGCTCGATGCGATTGCGTGGAAGCTGCTGAAGGAAGGCGTTCATGCCATCTGAAGCGGTTGCCAAGCCGCCTTGCGTCATCTTGTGTGGGCCTCAAATGGGCGAAAACATCGGGGCCTGTGCGCGGGCGATGAAGAACTGTGGGCTCAGTGACCTGCGACTGGTGGACCCCCGCGACGGCTGGCCCAACCCGGCCGCCAACGCCATGGCCGCGCACGCCGAAGACATCGTAGAAGCCGCAACCGTATTCGAGACCCTCGAAGCGGCTGTTGCAGACCTCTCCTACACCTATGCTACGACCGCCCGCAGTCGGGATCAGGTCAAGCCGGTGTTCACGGCTCGTGGTTTTGCGCAGGATGCGCGGGCGCGCGCCAGTGACGGGCAGAAAATCGGTTTGCTGTTCGGGCGCGAACGCGAAGGACTGTGGAACAGCGAAATCAGCCTGGCGTCGGCCATGATCACGGTCCCACTCAATCCCGGCAATACGTCCTTGAACATTGGTCAAGCGGTGCTGCTGGTCGGGTACGAGTGGTGGACAGCCGGTGACCTCACGCCGGATGTTGTGCTCGAAGCCAGCGGGGCCCAACCCGCGTCGCATCAAATGCTGGATAACTTCCTCAACCGGTTGATCACCGACCTGGACGAGCGGTCGTTTCTGGCGATCCCGGAGAAGCGCGAGCGGATGATCCGGAACGTGCGCAACATCTTTCAGCGTAACGATCTAACCGAAAACGAAATCAATACTCTCCACGGCATCTTTTCTTTCCTCAAGGGACAGGGCGGTCCCCGCTAGCGCCTTCACGATCCCGGCCGCGTGTGCCACTGTTCAGGCCAATCAAGCGGACATCATGGGAGGAAAATTCATGTTTCGATTAGACGGCGAAGTCGCGCTGATCACTGGTTCCAGTCGCGGCATTGGCCGTGCGATAGCCGAGCGCATGGCGGAAATGGGTGCTAAAGTTGTTGTCTCAGGACGAAAGGCGGAAACCTGCGAAGAGGTTGCCGGCATTATCACAGCCGCAGGCGGCGAGGCGCTGGCCTACCCCTGCCACATCGGCCGCAAGGAAATGGTTCAAGCCATGTGCGCGGACGTTAAACGCCACTTTGGCAAGATCGACCATCTGGTGCTCAACGCGGCAACCAACCCGCATATGGGCCTCAGCCACACCATCACCGATGAGATGTTTGACAAGACCTTCACCACCAACCTGAAGTCCGCCTACTGGTTCATTCAAGAGTGTGTGGAAGATATGGCCGCGCGTGGGCACGGCAGCATGACCTTTATGGCCTCGATAGCCGGGATCACGGGCAACGGCGCGATCGGCACGTATGGGATCACAAAAGGGGCTAACGCCCATTTGGCCAAGAACATGGCGATTGAATGGGGTCCAAAGGGGATCCGCTCGAACGCCATCGCGCCTGGCCTTATCAAGACCGACTTCGCAGAAGCGCTTTGGAACAACCCAAAGATTGCTGAATCCACGATCAAAGCGACCCCGCTGCGGCGGCTGGGAGAAGTCGATGATATCGCGGGTATAGCGGTGTTCCTCGCGTCAAAAGCCGCGGCCTTCGTCAATGGTCAAACCATTGTCGCGGATGGTGGTGTGACCGTCGCGGATCGCTTGGCGGGCGTTCACTAGTTCAAAGTCTGAGAGCACAGCCTGCGAAGGCGCATTACAGCCCTTCGTCCCATAATGGCGCGCGCCCTTTGACAGGCGCGCGCCTTGTCTTTATTCACCCTCTATCTCTCTGAGATATGTCGGGAAAGTTGGTGTCACCGCTGATCTAAGTGGCTCCACGCTTGCGGGTTCGCTCGCAGGACTACCGGCACCGTCAAAATAACACCTCGAAAACGAAGGGTTTACGATGTCAAAGCGTATTTCCGCGAAGTACAAGATTGACCGCCGCCTGGGCGTCAACCTGTGGGGCCGTCCAAAGTCCCCGATCAACAAACGCTCCTACGGTCCCGGCCAGCACGGCCAAGGTCGTAAGAAGAAAGATTCCGACTTCGGTCTGCAGCTCAAAGCCAAGCAGAAGCTCAAGGGCTACTACGGCAACATCACCGAGAAGCAGTTCCGCAAGTACTACGCCGAAGCTGTGCGCCGTAAGGGCGACACCGGCGAAAACCTGATCGAGCTGCTGGAGCGCCGTATGGACGCTGTTGTTTACCGCTCCAAGTTTGTCCCAACCGTATTCGCAGCGCGTCAGTTCGTGAACCACGGGCACGTGACCCTCAACGGCAAGAAAGCCAACATCGCTTCCATGATGGTTCGCGATGGCGACGTTGTTGAAGTCAAAGGCAAGTCCCGCGAGATCGCCATGGTTCTCGAAGCCCTCGCTTCACCAGAGCGTGACGTGCCGGATTATGTCGAAGTTGACGTGAAAAAGATGACCACCCAGTTCCTGCGGGGTCCAAAGCTGGAAGACGTTCCGTATCCAGTGACCATGGAACCGAACCTGGTGGTGGAATACTACTCGCGCTAAACAACGCGAACACCGACACACAAAAAAGCCCCGCACCGGACGATCCGGTGCGGGGCTTTTTTTGTTGATCATCAGC
>PAHJ01000020.1 GCA_002705565.1 Geminicoccus sp.
AACTTTGTAACTACTTTGTAACTTTTAACCAACTGTAAAATAAAGTTATTTTGTATAAGTTGTTATTCCCACTCAATTGTGCCCGGTGGCTTGGTTGTGATGTCATAAACCACCCGGTTGATGCCCCGGACTTCGTTGACAATTCGCGTCGCGACACGGCCCAAGAATGCGGGATCAAAGGGGTATACGTCGGCGGTCATGCCGTCGACTGAGGTGACGGCGCGCAGGCCGCAAACGCTCTCGTAGGTTCGGCCATCCCCCATGACGCCCACAGTCTTGACGGGCAAGAGCACGGCAAAAGCCTGCCAGATTTCGTCATAGAGGCCCGCCCGGCGGATTTCCTCGATGTAGATGGCGTCGGCCTCGCGCAGGATGCTTGCCCGCTCAGGCGTGATGTCGCCGGGAATTCGGATCGCCAGGCCCGGGCCAGGGAAAGGATGCCGACCCACCAACGAGTGGGGCATGCCCATTTCGTAGCCCAGCGCTCGAACCTCGTCTTTGAACAGCAGACGGAAGGGCTCGACCAGCTCAAGGTCCATGCGCTCGGGCAGGCCGCCGACGTTGTGGTGGGATTTGATGGTGACCGATGGTCCGCCCGTCACTGAAACGCTTTCAATAACGTCAGGATATAGTGTGCCCTGAGCAAGAAACGCTGCACCCTCGATCTTTTTGGCTTCCGCTTCGAACACGTCGATGAACAGCCCGCCAATGGTCTTGCGCTTGGTCTCTGGGTCGGACACGCCGGCGAGTGCGCCTAGAAATGTGGCGCTGGCGTCCACGTGGATGAGCGGGATGTTATACGTGTCGCGGAACAGGGAAACCACTTCGGCCCCTTCGTTCTTCCGCAGCATGCCGTGATCGACGAAAATACAGGTCAGGCGGTCGCCGATCGCTTCATGGATCAGGACGGCGGCAACCGAGGAATCGACACCGCCGGACAGCCCGCAAATGACCCGCTTGTCGCCGACTTGCGCGCGGATCTTGGCGATGGCTTCGGCGCGGAAAGACGCCATGGACCAGTCGGGTTCGAGCCCGGCGACTTTGGTCAGGAAGTTCCGGATCAGGCCTGCGCCGTCGGGCGTGTGATGCACTTCGGGGTGGAATTGAACGGCGTAGCGGTTGGCCGTGGGGTTCTCAATGACAGCAAAGGGCGCGCCTTCTGAGGCCGCAACCACGCGCCAGCCCTGGGCCAGTGCCGTGACCTTATCACCATGAGACATCCAGACCGGATGGCTGGACCCGGTTTCCCAGAGCCCGTCGAACAGCGCACAATCCTCGGCAACCGTGACATCCGCCCGGCCAAACTCCTGCGCGGTGCCCTTGGAGACGGTGCCGCCTGTTTCGTGCATCAACGCTTGTTGGCCGTAGCAAATGCCAAGCATGGGTAAGGTGCTGGCAGCTACCGGGGCGGGGATGGTGGGGGCGTCTTCGTTAAGAACAGATGCGGGGCCGCCGCTGAGAATGATGGCTCGTGCACCAAAGTCAGCAAACCGGGCGGGATCGGCGTTGTACGGGATGATTTCGGAATAGAATCCTGCCTCCCGGACCCGCCGCGCAATCAGCTGCGTCACTTGAGAGCCAAAATCGACGATCAGAATTCTGTTAGATACAGGGTCAGACACGGGTGCAAAGGCCTCTTCGAGCGGGAGCGGGTCAGTTGGAACGCGCGTAGTTGGGGGCGTCTTTGGTGATTGACACGTCGTGGACGTGGGACTCGCGCAGGCCTGCGGAGGTAATTCGCAGGAAGGAGCAGTTGTTCTGCATCGCTTCGATATCCGCGTTTCCGGTGTACCCCATGGCAGCCCGTAAGCCGCCAACGAGCTGGTGCAGGATGGCGTTTGCGGGGCCCTTATAGGGGACGCGGCCTTCGATGCCCTCAGGCACGAGCTTGAGTGATGAGCTTACTTCTGCCTGGAAATACCGGTCGGCTGAGCCGCGCGCCATGGCGCCGATTGAGCCCATGCCGCGGTAGGATTTGTATGAGCGACCCTGGTAAAGGAAGACCTCACCCGGCGCTTCATCGGTTCCAGCGAGCAGGGAGCCGATCATACAGGCTGATGCGCCCCCGGCGATGGCTTTGGCGATATCTCCACTGGTCTTGATGCCGCCGTCGGCGATCACGGGCACGTCCTGGTCAGCCGCAGCTTCGACGGCATCGACCACGGCCGTCAGTTGCGGGACACCCACGCCTGCGACGATACGGGTCGTGCAGATGGTGCCGGGGCCGATGCCAACTTTGATCCCGTCTGCGCCTGCGTCGATGAGCGATTTTGCGCCGTCTCCGGTCGCGATGTTACCGCCGATTACATCGGTGGTGTTGGACAGCCGTTTGACCGCGCTGATTTGGTCGAGCACACCCTGGCTGTGACCGTGGGCGGTATCGACAATGATGGCATCCACGCCGGCTTCAAGCAGGGCTTCGGCACGTTTCAGGCCGTCCTCGCCCACTCCAGTTGCGGCAGCAACGCGCAGGCGGCCCTGCTCGTCCTTGGTCGCGTTGGGATGGTTCTGGGCCTTTTCGATGTCCTTGACCGTGATCAACCCGACGCAGCGAAAATCGCCATCGACGACCAGCAGTTTTTCGATGCGGTACTTGTGCAACAGGCGCTCAGCTTCGTCTCGTTGGCAGGCTTCGTTAACGGTGATCAGGTTCTCGTGTGTCATCAGCTCAGCCACGGTTTGGCGCTGATCGCGGGCAAAGCGGACGTCGCGGTTGGTCAGGATGCCGACCAAACGCTCTGAACCGGGCTCGACGACGGGGATCCCACTGATCCGATGCTGTTCCATCAGCATCAGGGCGTCAGCGAGGGTCGCAGTCGGGTGGATGGTTACGGGGTTCACCACCATGCCAGATTCATACTTCTTCACTGCCTGAACGGCCATGGCCTGGTCACTGATACTCAGGTTCTTGTGGATGACGCCGATCCCGCCCGCCTGGGCCAGGGTGATGGCCATGGGGGCTTCTGTCACGGTGTCCATGGCAGCGGATATCAGCGGGATGCCCACCGACAGGGTTCGGGAGATCCGGGTGTTGGTCTTGGTGTCGAGCGGGACAACGGCTGAGCGCTGGGGCTGCAGAAGCACGTCGTCAAAAGTCAAAGCGTCGCGGATGCGCATGAGAAAAGGTCCTTGCCCTTTTCTTTGCTAGAATATGGGAAAGTCTTCCACTGGAAAACCCACAAGACCGCACACTGTGGGTTGAGCTAAGCAGATGACTCGCGCTCAGCGGGGCGGTATCCGCTGGCGGCGACGTACGCCTCAGAGCTATCGCTGCGGCTTGCCGGGGGCTTGATCACGCGGACCTTGTCAAAACACTGGCCGAGCGAGCGCTGCAGCTCACCCTGCGCGCCACCTTGCAAAATCTTGACCACGAACCAGCCGCCTTCGACCAAAACCTCATGAGCGAAGTCGAGTGAAATCTCAATCAGCGCGACGATGCGCAAGTGATCGGTAGCCTTGTGTCCGGTGGACGAGGCGGCCATGTCGCTCAGCACGATATCGGCCTTTTGACCGCCGAGAAGGTCGCGCACCCGGTCCATGTCTGCCGACTCTCGCACGTCCCCCACGATGACCTCTGCGCCGGCAACGGTCTCAGTGGGCAGCAGATCGATGCCGATGACGTTGCCCTCACCGCAGCGCTGCACCGCAACCTGCAACCAGCCACCGGGCGCGCAGCCTAGATCGACCACCCGCTTGCCTTTGGTGAGGAACTTCAGCTTGTCGTTGATCTCCAGCAGCTTGAACGCCGCCCGCCCGCGATACCCTTCGCGCTTAGCTGCGGCGACATAGGGATCGTTAAGTTGGCGCTGGAGCCATCGGGTTGAGGAGTTCTTGCGCCCTCGCGCAGATTTAACCCGCACAGCCAGATCCCGGCTCTGGCCTGGTGCTCCGCTGCCTCGTCCTGAACCGCCGGTCCGTTTTGGTTTGTATTCAACCATTAGTTATTGGGGTCCTGCGCTGTGGGTTGGACGGTTTCGTTTCCGGGGGCATTTGCCCCGTCGGCTTTGCTGCGCCGAGGGCGACGGCGGGGACGTCTGCGCTTGCCCGGCATTTTGCCTTGCATCATTCGTAGCAGCATGCCCTCACGCAGACCTCTGTCTGCCACCGACAGCGTCGGCACAGCCCACAGTGTCGTCAGGCCATCCAGAACAGCACAGCCAGGCAGGACCAGATCCGATCGCCCGCGTCCGATGCACCCGAGCATGGCGCGGCTGTCGTTGTCGCGGGCGCGCAGGTCCTGAATAACCGCCCGCGCTTCTCGCACCGTTAACCGCATGCCATCGACCTTCGAGCGGTCGTAGCTTGGCAAATTCAGGTGCAGACCTGCGACGGTGGTTATCGTACCGCTGGTGCCGACCATTTGGACTTCACCACGGGTGACCGCGTCAACGATCCCATGGCGCTTTGAAAATTGCTTGAAGGCACGGCGTGTGTTGCGCACGATTTCATCAAAATCACCCTCAGACAGTTCCAGCCCGTTGCCGTATTTTTCGGCCAGCGTGACCACGCCGAGCGGGACCGACCGGCTGGCCAGCACGCGGGGACGGTCGGATGTGGTATCGATCCAGGAGACCTCAGTCGATCCACCGCCAATGTCGAAGACCAGTGCGCGTGGCGTGCTGGCGTCGAGCAGGGAGGCACACCCTGCCAGGCCAATGGCGGCTTCTTCCTGCCCCGAGATCAGCCGCAGCTTAACGCCTGTTGCGCGCTCGACCCGAGTGACGAACTCAGGGTAATTGGTGGCTTGGCGACAGGCTTCGGTTGCCACGGCGTCGATGCGTCCGGCTTTCTGCTTTCGGATTTTGCCTGCGCAGATGTTGAGTGCTGCCACGGTGCGGTCCATGGCTTCGTCCGACAGCTTGCCGGTCTGGCCTAGGCCTTCGCCCAGACGGACGATCCGGGAAAAAGCATCAACGACGGTAAAGGGCTGGGTTTGGGCTTTGCCATTGGGGCGGGCGATGAGCAGGCGGCAGTTATTAGTGCCAAGATCGATCGCAGCAAACACCGGGCCGGAGCCATTTTCGGCGCGCGGCGGACCCTTCCGGGTCGCGGATGCAGCGGGCGCGCTGGTCCCGTTTTTCCCTGGGCGTTGACCTGCGTGAGCAGACGCCTGGGGCTTCCCCTTAGCACCGCGTCGGCGACGGTTACGTCTGCTCGAAGCGTCTTTGTCTAAGGGGGCAGACTGCGCATCCGACATGCGTGCGCCCCCACATTCTAGGTCTAAGCGGCTGATTCCGCTCAACTTGGGATCCACACTGGCACAATGCGGGTTAGGAGGTAAAGAGCCGACTTACGACTTCTGGGGCCCTAAATGGCGCTTTCCCTTTTTGGCGGCGAGCAGGATTTGCCGCAGCCGCTCCATCGAAGACGCCCGGGTTCGGTCGTAGCTTGGATCATCCGCACAACTGGGGCAGGACCAGCCAGCCTTGAACCGGGGGTCGTCAAACTGGTTGGGCGCAACGGGCATGCGGCACACGGGGCAGGAAATGTGCCCGCCCGGTTCCATGCTTTTGTTCAGCGCTACCCGGTCATCGAAAACGTAGCAGTCGCCTTCCCACATGTTGCTGTCCTCGTCGGTCTCCTGAAGGTACCGCAGGATGCCGCCCTTGAGTTGGAACACGTTGTCGAAGCCCTGGTTCTTCATGAACACCGTCGCCTTTTCACAGCGGATGCCGCCGGTGCAGAACATGGCGATTTTCTTGTGTTGCTGCCCGTTGAGCTGGTCCCTGACAAACTGCGGAAACTCGCTAAAAGACACGTTACCGGGGTCCAAAGCACCGGGAAAGGTGCCCACTTTGGTTTCAAAGGAGTTGCGGGTGTCGATGACGATGGTGTCCGGGTCCTGGATCAAGTCGTTCCAGGCTGCGGCATCGAGATGCTCGCCGCCTTCGCCGGTCAGCGGAGTGGCGCCGGCGTGCTTGATGGTGACAATTTCCTTTTTCAGCTGGACTTTCAGCTTGCGGAAAATGGGCCGGTCCACGCGCGACCACGTCGGGTCAAAGCCGCCGGCCAGGCCGATCTGCTCGGCGAGGGCGTCAAGCGTGCTGAGCAACAGGTCGTGAGTCGGAGCGCACAGGGTGCCATTTGCGCCTTCGCTGGCGACCAGAATGCTGCCGTAGACTTGCTTGTCGGCCAGTTGATCGCTCATGGCCGCTTTGACCGCCGCTGGGTCGGTGACGGTAGAAAAGCCGTAGAATGCGCTCACCCACCAGTCTTGATCTGTGTGGCTGACCTTGGGGGTCGCCCAGGAGTTGGGAAAGTCCATGCTGCACCTGACGCGTTCAGAGTTGGAACCTTGTCAGTAATTATACAGATCGAACGGAGCCTCCAAGCCCATCTGGCGCAGCCATTGCGCAAAGCCGTTGCGCGTTCTGTATTGTTTGGCGTCCAAATCGTCCAAATCACCGCGAAGATCGCGCAGTTCTTGAAGCAGCTGTTCATCGTTGACGTTGCCGACAATGATCAGCTCTTCGATGTCGTCGCGCCGAGCTTCCATGGAGGCTTCCTCAAGCCCCATTTGCTCCAGACGATTGCGGGTGGTGAAGGCGCGATCGAAGCCTGCGGCCATGCCCGGTGGGCAGGTGCCGGGGTTAACGGCACGATGCGCACCCCAGGTCCAGCCATTCTCAATGGTGCAAAAGCCCAGCAAACCGCGCTGGTAACCCGCGACATAAGCGTCACCGTCTGGCAGAACCCCAACGGCCATGCAGGTGTCGTATAGACCGGGCAACCGGCTCTGAAACCCTTTGGATGCATGCAACTCGCCGGTTGCTTCCCAATTGGCGTAAGGACAGTGTTCCGGCCGGATCGCGCCACAACCAACGACCACCAAGCCCGCAAGCGTCACTGCGCCTACCCGCGTCAATGTCTGCACAATCCGTTTCACGGTCGCACCCCATTTCGTTTCAATGCGTCGTTTTCCCATCCTATGCGAGGCGTTGATGGCAATTCGATGGAGTCGATGTGGCAAATGCCAAATGAACTACGCGCATTGCAAAACCCTTAGCAACCCCGAATCCAAGACACCCAAGTGACTAAATTTCATCAGACTTCAACTAGGAGTAACTCGTCATCAATCGACTTCTCGATATTGGACTATGGCCAGTAACAATCTAGCCATCAAGGCTTAATTTAGCCCTGCTTTCAGGCACTTGCCACCGCCACCTGAGTGTCGATGCGCCCTCTAGTCCTCAACGGTGAAGTGGTTCTTGATCAGCGGTAGGAAGGCGCGGACGCGGTTGGAGGTCAGGCGGTAATAGACGGTTTTGCCCTCGCGCCTGAATTCAACCAAGTTGGCTTCCCGAAGCCGTCCCAGTTGCTGGGACACAGCCGGTTGACGCATGTTCAGGGTATTGGCCAGCACTGTCACGGTCTGCTCTCCGGATTGAAGCAAGGTCAGTAACGCCAATCGGTTCTCGTTCGACAGGGCTCGGAGGAATAGGGTCGCCTCCTCGATGTTGACCGGGGTGGAGATACTGCCACTGTTGGGCAGCGCACCCAGGGCCTCGGTTTCGTCGTAGACGACGTCTTCGGTCACTTGATAGGGGGCTTGTCCGGGCTCTGATTCGGATGACGCTGACATAGGCGTTCGACCAATTTACCTTTGAAAACCTTCTGATAAGTAATTTCTAATATACAAAATCCTGTGGCCCTGAAAAGGCACTTTATATGCTCTACTTAGGGCGGTGTCAGACTTGCACAAACTGACGCTTCAATTGGAGCGCAATTGTACCCATATTAGACGCTGGATAGGCGTAACATCCTGCTATCCAATATTGAAATTCAAGACGGGATAAGAGCTTTAGTCATGGCAATACGCGGGATACTCATCGCGCTCATCATCTTCATGGCAGTTGCAATGGCAATGGTGATGAACATCTTGGGCGGATCGACGCCGGTTGAGAACAATCCACCAGCTGAGTTGGTGACTGAGGATACGGCGCTAGACGTACGGACGCAGGTTTTCACCGAAGAAACACTGGTTCGCACCATCGAGCTTGCCGGCCAAACCAAAGCCAAGCGGCGTGAAACAGTTTTGGCGCAGTCTGGTGGCACGCTGGCTGAAGTGCGGGTTGATAAAGGCGACGTGGTGAACGTTGGCGATGTGATCGCCGTCATCACAGCAGCGGCAAGGGATGACAGCCTGCGCCAGGCAGAAGCCGCACTTGACGCCGCCCGGGTCGATCTGGAAGCAACCGAGAAGTTGGTCAGTGAAGGGTTTGCGGCGCGCAATTCCCTGGTGGCTGTTCAATCCGCCTACGAAAGCGCTACGGCAGCGCTGGAGCAGGCGCGCGAACAGATTTCGGACCTTGAGGTGAAGTCCACTCTCGCGGGCGTGGTTGAAAACCGTATCGCCCAGATTGGTGGCTATGTTGGCGCAGGTGACCCGGTCATGGCCGTTACGTCGCTGAATCCGATGCTGATCAGCGCGGACGCCGGCGAGCGGCAGGTCGCTGAGTTCAAGATTGGCCAGACCGCGGAAGTGGAGCTGGCAACCGGTCAGATGGTCGAGGCCAAGATCTCGTATGTTTCGCCCTTTGCCGACGCATCGACCCGTACCTTCGAGATCGAAGCAGAAGCACCCAACCCGGATTACAGCCTGTTCGAAGGCGTGACGGCAACGATGGTCGTTCATGAGCCGACCGAAGGCCTACACTACGTCCCGACTGGCCTACTTCAGCGTGCGCCAGATGGTCGCCAGGGGCTTTATTCGGTCGAGGAAGGCAATAGTGTTAAGTTCAATGTTGTGACGATTGTCGCGGCGGATTCTGCAGGCAGTTGGGTCGATGGTTTGGCCAGTGAAGTCACGCTGATCACCGTGGGTCAGGCGTCGGTGCAGAACGGTCAGCGCGTCAACCCTATTGATGCGGCGGTTGTCGCTCAACAGACCGATGAAGAACTTCTAAGCGAATAGACCAGAGCGCTGACGAAATCAGGCTCCAGGAGAAGAGACTAAACCGATGATGAACTCGATCATTGAGGCCATGCTCCGGTATAACCGGACGGTTCTCACCCTGCTGATCGCGCTGTTTGGTGCAGGTGTATACAGCTGGATTATTTTGCCCAAAGAAGCCTTTCCCAATGTGACCTTTCCGTCGATTTATGTCTCAGTCTATCAGAACGGCATTTCACCCGAAGACGCGGAAGACAAGCTGATCAAGCCGCTGGAAGGCGAGCTTTCCGGGGTGGATGGTCTCAAAACCATGACCTCGACCGCATCACAGGGCTACGCCAACGTCGTGCTCGAGTTCGAAGCGGGGTTTGATGAGGAAAAGGCGGAGGACGACATCCGTCTTGCCGTCGATCGCGCTAAGCCAGACCTACCCGAAGATGCCAACGAGCCAGTCGTTACCCCGATCAACCTCTCCGAGCAGCCTATTCTCGTCTATGGCCTGACGGGCCCCGTGCCGGAAAAAACGCTGGTCGATTTTGCCAAAGACCTGAAAACCGCGATCGAGGTTTTGCCCGGCGTTCTGGAGGTGACCCTCGGCGGTGATCGAGAGCGGGTGATCGAAGTGGTCATGCGGCCGACAACCTTCGAGAGCTATAATCTGAACATCAATCAGGTCGCTTCAGCGATCACCAACGCCAACCAGCTGGTTGTCACCGGCACCACTGAGTCTTCCTCAGGTGCCTTCGATATTGAGTTGCCCGGTGAGTTGCAGGGCATAAGGTCGCTCGAAGATCTGCCGATTGTCGTCGATGGTAACTCCATCATTCGCTTTTCCGACATCGCAGAAATCCGCGACACCTTTCGCGACGCAAATAACTACGCTCGGGTGAACGGGCAGCCATCCGTATCGATTTCGGTGTCCAAGCGCACCGGTACCAATACGCTGGATGTGACCGCCCGTATCAAAGCCGTGATTGACGAAGCCACAACCGGCACGGATATCACTGCCACAGCCGATACCGGTAAGGAGACGAGCTGATGGAAGCGCTTCAGGACCTCATCGTCGCAACCAATTCCTATGATGACTCGATTTTCGTGGCCACCATGCTCGGTGACCTGATCAACAACGTTGCCTTTGCCGTGTTGCTGGTGATGATTGTGGTCGTCGCCATTCTCGGGCTGCGCTCTGCGCTGCTGGTCGCCATTTCGATCCCCGGCTCCTACATGATTGGCTTTATTGCGCTCAACATGATGGGGCTGAGTGCCAATATTGTGGTGCTGTTCTCGCTGATCCTGGCGTCCGGCATGCTGGTGGACGGTGCGGTTGTCGTGACCGAATACGCGGACCGAAGGCTTTCCGAAGGTGCCACCATGAAACAGGCCTACGGTGATGCTGCCAAGCGCATGTCCTGGCCGATCATCGCGTCGACGGCCACAACGCTGATCGTGTTTGCGCCGCTGCTGTTCTTCCCCGGCTTTACCGGGCAATTCATGAAGTACCTGCCGATCACCTTGTTGGTGACGCTGTCCGGTTCCTTGCTGATGGCGCTGTTCTTTGTGCCGACCATGGGCGCCAACTTCCGTCCCTTTTTCTCTGTGATCATCCTGTTGCTCGCTGTGAGCACTGGGGTTTCCGTCGCCATGCTGGGCGTGAATGGGACGCTGGGTACGGCGTTGGGCCAGTTGGGCCTGGCGATACCAGAAAGTGCCGGCGCACCTGTTGGGATGGCCTTGGCATTGCTGACGGTGCTGTTGATTTACTTCGTGGTCCGGCCGTTGGTGTTCGTGCTGATCGGTGATCCCAAGCAGACGCGCACGGTCGAAGAGGCTTCTGATCCCCGCAACGCGCGAGGGCTCGCAGGCCTTTACGTGGCGGTGATTGGCCAATTGCTCAAGGCGCCGCTCATGGTCGTCGGGCTGGGCTTGCTGGTGCTGGTCTTCTCTTTCGTGTTCTACGGATCCCGGAATATTCCCACTGAGTTTTTCCCGGAAACCGAGCCGGACAGTGCCAATATCTACATCAAGGCGCGCGGTAACCTATCGATCAATGAGAAGGACACTTTGGTCCGCGAAGTCGAAAACGTTGTTTACGATCTGGCGCTCGCCAATGGTGAGTTCTCAGCCATTTCGGCGCGCTCACAAAGCGGCGGGACAACCAACTCGGCCATCCCGGAATCCGAAGATACAATTGGGTCGATCCAACTGACCTTCGTGGACTACTTCAACCGCAGCCGGCCAATCGCTGACGTGCTGCAGGAAGTCCGTGACAGAACGGACCATTTTGCCGGTGTTCAGGTTGAAATTCTGGCTGTCGCCGGCGGTCCGCCGTCCGGTAAGGCCGTCCAGCTGCGCCTGCGCGCCGAAGATGGCAGATTGCTACTGCAGGAGTTGGAGCGCGTCCGCGCCATCATGCAAGCCAATGAAAATCTCGTCGATATCGAGGACGGTCTGCCCCTGCCGGGGACCAAGATTTCTGTTGATCTGAAAGAAGCCGATGCACAGCGCCTGGGCGTTACCGCCTTCCAGATTTCGCAGTACATCCAAATGACCAACGATGGCTATATCGTTGACAGCATCCGCCTGGATGGTTCCAACGATGAAACCGATATCGTCTTCCGCTTCCCCTCTGAGTTCCGCTCGATTGATCAACTGGACAAAATCCGGATCAACACGGAGCGCGGTACGGTGCCAATTGCCAATCTGGTTGATTTCAACATCGACGAACGGACCAGCCTGATCACCCGCATCGACGAACGGCGGGCTTACACCATGTCTGCTAACATCGCCGAACCCAAGCCCGGTGAAACCAAAGCAGCTGCGTCGACGGTGGTCGAAGAGTTGACGGTGGCTTTGCAGGAAGCGCAAATCGACCCGGATGTAAGCTGGAACTTCGTGGGCGATAATCAGGACCAGCAGGAGGCTTTCAGCTTCCTCGCCAGCGCTTTCGCCATAGCATTGGTCGGCATGTTCGCAATCCTGATCACCCAGTTTAACAGCTTCTACCGGGCCATGTTGATCCTGACGGCTGTGGCAATGTCGCTGCCGGGTGTGATGTTTGGCCTGATCATTACTAACTCAGGCTTTGGCGTGTTTACTTTCATTGGAGTGGTATCGCTGGCCGGGGTCGTGGTGAACAACAACATCGTTCTGGTGGATACATTCGCCAATCTGGAGCGGGAAAAGAAGCCGCGCAGTATCGAAGAATACAAGCGCCTGATCATGCTCACCGGCGCTCAGCGCCTGCGGCCGATTCTGATCACCACGATTACCACTATTCTGGGCTTGTTGCCTCTGGCGGTGGGAGTCGGGGTAGACTTCCAGAACTTCGTGATCACGGGAGTGGATCTGACCCCTCTGACCGGGTTGCCGCTGGTCGGTGATTTCATCGCCGAGCTGAACGCGAAAGACGGTGTCGTCAGCCAGGCTTCGTCGTCGTCGCAATGGTGGAAGGGCATGAGCCAGGCAATCGCCTTTGGCCTGCTGTTCTCGACCGTTGTGTCGCTGTTCTTCACGCCATCGATGCTGATGATTCAATCCCGCTTGGAAGTGCGCAAAGTTGCAGGTAGACCTTCGAGCCGAGCGCGGCTTGAACGTCAGGCGGCGAAAGCACGGGCGAAGGGCACCGTCGGCGGTGTGATCGCCTCATCCTGAGCAAGGGCCAGAACATGATCATCAAAGATGCCTTTACCAAGCTGCAGGCGGACTTGCCTGCAGCCGAGCGGATCCAGCGCGTGTGCGTTTACGGCGGGGCCTCTGAGGGCAGTTGGGAGGGCTACGTCGACGCAGCCCGGCGACTGGGCGAGGTGATCGGTCTCGCGGGGCTTGATGTCGTCTACGGCGGCGGTCGCACGGGCATGATGGGCGCCATGGCGGATGGCGCTCTGGCCAAAGATGCGCACGTCATCGGCGTCATTCCCGACTTTCTGGACCAGGTCGAAGTTGGCCACCGCGACGTGACCGACCTGCGCCTTGTCCCCGACATGCACACGCGCAAGCGCATGATGTTCGACCTGGCGCAGGCCATCGTCGCCATGCCCGGTGGCTTTGGCACCATGGAAGAGATCTTTGAGGTTATCACTTGGAAGCAACTGGGCCGTCACAACAAGCCAATCATTTTTCTTGATACCGAACAGGGGTTTTGGCAACCGCTGATGACCCTGATAGACCACCTTGAGGAACAGGGTTTTTTGCACTCGCGGCTGAAGAACCTATACGTTTCGATTCGCGACCCCGAGGACTTGCCAAAGGCCTTCGAAAGCCAGCTCGCAGGCTAAGGTGCGTTGCTTCAAAGGCGACAGCGTATGGGTCACGTGCGACCCTGAGTGTCATCTAGCGGGTATGGTCGACCTGCGGATGTCATGCTAGCCAAACGCCAAATGAAATCGAACCTCCAGCGGCTCATTCCTGCGCTCAGACCGCGCAGGATCGGACTGCCGCATCGATCTGGTTCCGACCTTTGAGGAATGGCCAAGCATGTCCAAAATTTCCGTAAAAAACCCCGTCGTGGAACTCGACGGCGATGAAATGACCCGTATCATCTGGTCCTTCATCAAGGAGCGGTTGATCCTGCCTTACCTCGACGTCGATCTGCACTACTACGATCTGGGTATGGAAAAGCGCGACGAGACCGATGATCAGATCACAATCGACGCCGCCAACGCGATCAAGGAACACGGCGTGGGCGTTAAATGTGCCACCATCACGCCGGACGAAGCGCGGGTTGAAGAGTTCGACCTGAAAAAGATGTACCGCTCCCCCAACGGTACAATCCGCAACATCCTGGGCGGCACCGTATTCCGCCAGCCAATTATCATGGACAACGTACCGCGCCTGGTTCCGGGCTGGACACAGCCGATTGTTATCGGGCGTCATGCCTTTGGCGATCAGTACCGGGCGACCGACATTCTCGTTCCTGGTGCGGGCCATCTGAAGATGGTTTTCGAGCCAGCGGACGGCGGTGAAGCGGTTGAATACCCAGTCTACGACTTCGAAGAAGCCGGGGTGGCCATGGGCATGTATAACCTCGATGAGTCGATCATCGGTTTTGCGCGTGCCTGCATGAACTACGGCCTCAACCTGGGTTGGCCGGTGTACCTGTCTACCAAGAACACCATTCTGAAGAAGTACGATGGCCGGTTCAAAGACCTGTTCCAGCATGTCTTCGAAACAGAGTTTGCCGATAAGTTCAAACAGGCCGGGATCAGCTACGAGCACCGCTTGATCGACGACATGGTGGCCTCGGCGCTGAAATGGTCGGGCGGCTTTGTTTGGGCCTGTAAGAACTACGACGGCGACGTTCAGTCAGACACCGTGGCGCAGGGCTTTGGCTCGCTGGGGCTGATGACGTCCGTTCTGATGACCCCGGACGGCAATACGGTCGAAGCCGAAGCCGCGCACGGCACGGTAACCCGGCACTACCGTCTGCATCAGCAGGGCAAGGAAACCTCCACCAATCCGATTGCATCGATCTACGCCTGGACCCGTGGTCTGTACTACCGTGGCCAGTTCGATCAGACCCCAGATGTCGTGAAGTTCGCTGAAGCGCTTGAGTCTGTCTGTGTCAGCACAGTGGAAAAGGGCTTTATGACTAAAGATCTGGCTCTGCTTGTTTCTCCGGATCAGGGATGGATGACCACTAACCAATTCCTCGATAAGCTCGATGAAGAACTTAAGCAGGTCATGGGCCTGTAAGCGTCCCTGTTCTGTAAGGCATGATAGAGGACCGTTTCGCATGCGCTATCTAGTGACCATTCTCGCGGCAATCGCTTTGCTGGCTCTGGCGCTGGTATCGGGCTGTGGCCTGATTTCCGGCCTGGGTGATGACTCAAGCTCATCAGACAGTGCTGCTGATATTTCAACAGACGCGTCCTTTGACGACACGTCTTTTCTGTCAAATGACAACAACGCCTTCCTGTCCGATACAGGTTCGGCGACAACCACGGAGGATTCCAACTTGGATCCGGAAAACACTCTCGAAATCCAGCTTAAGGACGGCACCGTCGTTATCGAGCTGCTCGCCGACGTCGCTCCGCTGCACGTTGCCCGCCTGAAAGAACTGACCCGCCAAGGCTTCTACAATGGCATCAAATTCCATCGGGTGATCGACGGCTTCATGGCTCAGACCGGCGACCCGCAGGGCAACGGGACAGGCGGTTCTAGCCTGCCGGATCTGCCTGCTGAGTTTTCTTCCGTGCCGTTTGAGCGCGGTACAGTTGGCATGGCGCGGTCTCAGAACCCGGATTCCGCCAACTCCCAGTTTTTCATCATGTTTGCCGAGGGCTCTTTCCTGAACGGCCAGTACACGGTCTTCGGCCAGGTCCGCTCGGGCATGGAGTTCGTCGACAACATCAAAAAGGGCGCGGGCCAGAACGGCACGTCCTTCTCCGGCGAACCGGACACCATGATTTCGGTCAAGGTTGCCGCTGACGGCTAAGCCGCAGTCACGGACCTTTCCGATCAAAAATAAAGCCGCGAGACACTTTTCGATTCTCGCGGCTTTTTTATTGGGTGTAGACTCGAGCGCAGCCTACACTACGCACAACCACCGCCTTCGGTGCTTAACAGGAAAGAGTGATCCATGGTTCTCCGACTTCTCGCGGCTTGCGCCGCCTCTCTCGCACTCTCAGCGGCAGCATCGGCACAAACGGCCTTGGTCGTGGTGGCTGAGGATGGTGATGGAACGTGCGAACAGCAGGTGCTCGATACCCTCGAAGCTGTCGGCTACGGCACACAAACGGCCCGTATTTCGCCCACGCCAGAGGGGATGGAGGTCGATTCCGCTTTGGTTGCCGCGATTGAAGCCGCGGATGGTGAAATTTCTACGGTTCTGTCCCTGGGCATGGCGCCTGCGACCTACAGTGCACTTGGGGTTGCCGCTTACGGCAATATCGCCTGTGACGCTGTGTTCCTCGATGCAGGCGGCGAAGTGGTTTTGGCGCGGGCGCTCGAGCTGGGGCAGCCGATTGCGCTGCAGGCTGCGGTGATCCTCTACCCCGAGACCATGGCTGGATCGATCGCTGTGGCGCTGCTCTCCGGGCTGGAAAGCATCGCAAAGCCATCCATCGGTCAAATCGCGGATCAGGTCGTTGCTGCGGGCGGCAGCGCGGACCAGACGATCATGATTGATACCAAATACGGCTATGTCGCCATCAACCTGCGGGCCGACCTCGCGCCAAAGCACACGATGCGACTGACTGAGCTGACGCGGGAAGGGTTCTATGATGGGATTGTGTTCCACCGGGTGATCGAAGGCTTCATGGCCCAGACGGGCGATCCGACCGGAACCGGGCGTGGCGGTTCGGAGTTGCCGGACGTTGAAGCCGAGTTTTCTGATCCAGAGGTCGCCAGTTTTGTTCGCGGCGCGGTTGGCATGGCACGTTCTCAAGACCCAAATTCCGCCAACTCTCAATTCTTCATCATGTTCGACGACGGCCCTTTTCTTGATGGGCAGTACACCATCGTCGGTGAAGTGCTGGTTGGTATGGACGCCGTAGACCAAATCAAACGCGGCGCGCCGGGCTCGGGCACCGTGACCAATCCCGATCGCATGCGCCGCGTTTTCATGCTGGCGGATGAAATCTAGACCATAGCAGCAGCCAACCCTTCGCCCCTGCGAGCCGCGCCATGAGGACCAGCGGCCGCAACCGCTGCTCTGCTGCGTCCTTGGTGCGACGCGCTGGACTGGGCGCCGTTGTTGGTCTGGTGGGTGTGTGGGCACCGCAAGCTGGGGGCCAGAGCACTGCGGCGACCCTGTTCGAGGATGGTCGCATGCTGCGCCCACTGGTGCAGGACGTGTTGGAAGGCTCAGCCCTGATCAGTCACTGCGACCCGGCTTCGGATGACCCCATGGGGCTTGTCTGTCACTTTGTGGGCGTAGGACAGAGCATGGATCTCGCCCTTGCACCCTTGCTGGACCGCGTCCAAGCACCCGACGCGGATCCCAAGGCTGAAATTCTCTCATTTGCCAATGCCGTCCTGATCGCGGGTGACCCCGACCGGGTTTATCCGCAACGGACCAACCTGCGACCGCTGGTGCGCGCGGCGGCGGACGTGGCTCGCGCTCGGGAGGAGGAACGCTTACCCGATGCCGCTCTGTTCCCCGTGCCGGGCTTCCCGGCTGCGGTTGCTTTCGCCGTACGGGATGACGCGACCGCCGTCCATCTGGTTTTGCGGGGGGATGACCCTGTGCTGGGGCTAACTGATTTCGATGCCGTCAAGAGCCGCGCGCGGATCAATGCCCGGTGGGCGAGGACGGGTCAGGCCAAGTTGCGCTGCGGAAAAGACGACCCCGAACGTTACTGCCGGGTGGAAGTGGACGGGTTCTATGAGCCTTCAGTGGTCTTTGACCCGGGCTTCGGCGACTGGCTGGCCCTGCGGGTGGGTGAGCCCAGCCTGCTGGCAATTCCATCGCGAGACGAGCTTTTGGTGGCGCGGCTCAGCGACCCAAATGCGCTTTTGGATCTCGAAAAACGCCTGAAACAGCGACGGCCTTACGCCATTACCCATGAAGTGGCTTACTGGGCTGGTGCCGGTCATGCACCGCTTGAGCCGGTGGAGCGGTGGGCGTTGCGCGGGGGTATGCTGCTGCCCATGCGCGTGACGGTGCAGTTGGTGAACGGCACCGTTATCAGCACAGGGTTCTAGGGTGATCCTGCGATCCCGCCGAGCCTGCGCGTGAAGATCGGTCTGCGGGCGTGGCTTTGGGGGTTTCTTGGCTTAGCCGCCCAATAGCTTTTGCCGCGCTGTGTCGAAAACATGGCCAGAGGAGGCGATCCACAAAGGTCCAACGCGGTTGGTCGGGCGGTAGGCTTCACCGCCAATGACGGCCAGGCCCCCGGCCTCTTCGACGATCAACGAGCCTGGAGCGTGGTCCCAAGGGTGAAGACTGCCAAACACCGCAAAGTGGTCGCGGCCTTCGGCAATGCGTAAGTACTCTTCGCCCGCGCAGCCAATGGCCTGTATCCGGCGCATGTGTTTGGCGTTCTTGCGGGCGAGCGCGCGGTGTTCTTCACTGAGGTATTTGAAGGACACAAATCCATTCATCTCTGTCGCTGCCAAGGGGCGGCTGACTCGCAAGGGGCGATTGTTCCCTGTGTTGCATTCAAACAGACACGCGCCCTCGTCCCGGAAGGCTACGACCATCTCGCTGTCGATGGGACGCCAGATCCAGGCCCCGACGGTGATGCCATCCTGAACCAGTGCCACCATTACACAGAACGGCGTTTGCCCATTGGCAAAGTTGCGGGTCCCATCCACGGGATCGACGATCCACACGGGGGCAAGACCGTTGATCGCGTCCAGCAGCGCCGGGTTGGCGGCAACGGACTCTTCACCCACGACCACTGAGCCCGGCAAGATGGCGCTTAGAGACGCCGTCAGCAGCGCTTCGGCCTCGCGGTCGGCGATGGTGACAAGGTCGCTGGGATTGGATTTGCTGCCGATTTCGTGGTCTGCGAGGTTTTGGAACCTCGGCAGCACAGCTTGCTCCGCAGCCTCGATAATGGCTGCAAAAACGGCGTCGCGCTGGGTATCGCTGAGAACCGCCAAAGGGCTTAGCCTGCGCCCGAGATCAAGTCGCGCATGGCGGCGAGACCGTCTTCAGCCTTGCCGATGTCGGGGCCGCCGGCTTGAGCCATGTCCGGTCGACCGCCGCCGCCCTTGCCGCCCACCGCGGCTGAGGCTGCACGGACCAGATCAACTGCGTTGTGCCTCCCCTGGTGGTCAGCGCCAACCGCTGCCACGATGGACGCCTTGCCGCCTTCGGTGCCGATGAGCGCCACAACGCCGGAACCAATCTGTCCCATGAACTCGTCGGCCAGACCCTTGAGGTCTTTGGCGGGAACATCTTCGACGATGCGGGCGATAACGGGGGTTCCGCCCAGATCTTCAGGGCCCACCGCTCCGCCGCCGCCTGAACCGGCCGCAGCCAGCTTTTTGCGGACATCTGCGAGCTCCTTTTCCAGCTGCCGTCGCTCGGTGCTGAGCGCCTCGACACGCTCGGCCAGCGTGGCGGGTGCGGTTTTCAGAACTGCCGCCGCGCGTTCGAGCTGGGCGTCGCGCGTGCGGATGTAATCCAGCGCTGCCAGTCCGGTCACAGCCTCGATCCGGCGCACGCCCGAAGAGGGGCCTTCTTCGCGTACAATGCGGAGCAGGCCGATGTCGCCCGTGCTGTCCACGTGCGTCCCGCCGCACAGTTCCATGGAGTAAATCTCTTTGGTGTCAGCGTCCGTCGTGCCCATGGTGACGACCCGGACTTCCTCGCCGTACTTCTCGCCAAACAGAGCGGTTGCCCCGGCTTCGATGGCTTCCTCGGGGGACATCACTTTGGTTTGCACGGGCGTATTGGCGAGGATCTCCTCGTTGACAGCGCTTTCAATCTCCGCCAGCGCGCCGGCGTCGACTTGGGCGGTGTGTGAGAAGTCAAAGCGCAGGCGATCGGCCGCGACCAAAGAGCCCTTCTGTGCCACGTGCGCGCCCAGGCGTTGCCGGAGGGCTTCGTGCAGCAGGTGAGTGGCGGAGTGGTGGCCTTGAAGCGCCGCGCGGCGAGTGCTGTCTACGAAGAAGGCGACGGCGTCACTGACCTTCAGGCTGCCCTCATCCACTCTGATCTCATGAACCCACATGTCGCCGACACGTCGTTGTGTGTCTAGAACGGTTGCTGTGGCTCCGGTCTCGCTGGTGATGGTTCCCCGGTCGCCTTGCTGGCCACCACTTTCGGCGTAAAACGGGGTCTGGTTGGCGATCAGATAGCCGGTCTCACCGGCCTTCAGTTCCTCAGTCATGGCCTCGGATCCGGCTAGGGCAAGAACAACCCCTTCGGCGTGCAGAGTGTCGTAGCCCAGGAACTCGGAGGCCGGCACGGCGTCGCGGATGGCGAACCACAGTTTGTCGGTCGAGGCATCGCCGGAACCCTTCCAGGATGCGCGGGCCGCAGTGCGCTGGACTTCGAGTGCAGCGTCGTACCCTGCCTGGTCCACTTCCCGGCCCTGGCCGCGCAAGATGTCAGCCGTCAGATCCAGCGGAAAACCAAAGGTATCGTACAGGCGGAAGGCGACGTCACCGGCCAGGGCTTCGCCTTCGCCCAATCGGTCGGTTTCCTCACCCAGAAGCTTGAGCCCTCGGTCGAGGGTTTCTTTGAAGCGGGTTTCTTCCAACCGCAGAATTTCGGTTATTGAGGCTTCGGCGCGCTTGAGTTCGGTGAAGTGCTCGCCCATCGCATCGACGAGCGTGGGCACTAGGCGGTGCATCAGCGGGTCCGTGTTGCCAATTTTGTGCGCGTGACGCATGCCCCGGCGCATGATGCGGCGCAGAACGTAGCCCCGGCCTTCGTTGGAGGGCTGAACGCCATCGGCCACCAGAAACGCGGCGGAGCGCAGGTGGTCGGCGATGACCCGGTGGGACACGTTATTATCACCGTCCGGGTCGTCATTGGAGGCGTGGGCAGAAGCTTCGATCAGCTTGCGCAATAGGTCCACGTCGTAGTTGTCGTGCTTTCCTTGCAGGATGGCGGACACGCGTTCAAGGCCCATCCCCGTATCGATCGACGGGCGTGGTAGGGGAATCATTTCAGCGTCTTTTTCTGGCTTGTCGAACTGCATGAAAACCAGGTTCCAGATCTCTATGAACCGGTCGCCATCCTCTTCCGGTGACCCCGGAGGCCCACCCCAGATGTGGTCACCATGGTCAAAGAAGATCTCTGAGCACGGGCCGCACGGACCGGTATCGCCCATGGACCAGAAATTGTCAGACGTGGGGATGCGGATGATGCGGTCGTCGCCTAGACCTGCGATCTTTTTCCAGAGGTCAACGGCTTCGTCATCGGTGTGATAGACGGTCACCAGCAGTTTCTCTTGAGGCAAGCCGTATTCGCGGGTGATCAGGTTCCAGGCGTATTCGATGGCATTTTCTTTGAAGTAATCACCAAAGGAAAAGTTGCCTAGCATCTCGAAAAAAGTGTGATGACGCGCGGTGTAGCCGACGTTTTCCAGATCGTTGTGCTTGCCCCCGGCGCGCACGCATTTCTGTGAGGTGACAGCTCGATTGTAGGGACGGTGTTCCTGGCCAAGGAAGACATTCTTGAACTGCACCATGCCCGCGTTTGTGAACATCAGCGTCGGGTCGTTGCGCGGGACCAGTGGTGAGCTGTCTACGATCTCATGACCATTATCCTTGAAGTAATTCAGGAAGGTCGAGCGGATCTCATTTGCCGATGCCATGAAAGGCTCCCTCAGTCATCTTGCGTGCGCCTTGAGCTGCACATTAAACGTGAGGGTCAGCATTACGCAGGGGAGGCCTTGAAGTCCACGCCAGCTGAGTCGGTGCGCTCATGCACTGAGCGCACCTTTATTTCCCCGTTCGCGTCCCGACTTGGGGTCGGAGGCGCGGCTGGCTTAGGTGTCGTCGCCGTCCTGATCTCCGGGTCCATCGAGCATGGCGTCGGCGATCAGTCCGTGGTTGCTGAGGATCTTGGTTTTGATCTCATTGGCAATACTCACGTTTTCGGTCAGGAACGTCTTAGCATTCTCCCGCCCTTGGCCAATGCGCTGGTCGCCGTAGGAGAACCAGGAGCCTGATTTGTCAATCACCTCACCGGCGACGCCTAGGTCCAGCAATTCGCCAGACTTGGAAATTCCTTCGCCGTACATGATATCGACTTCGATCTGGCGGAACGGCGCGGCCAGCTTGTTTTTCACGACCTTGATGCGGGTTTGGTTACCGACCACTTCGTCGCGATCCTTGACTGCACCGATTCGCCGGATGTCCAAGCGCTGTGAGGCATAGAATTTCAGCGCATTACCGCCCGTGGTGGTTTCGGGCGAGCCAAACATCACGCCAATTTTCATCCGTAGCTGGTTGATGAAAATCACCATGGTGTTGGACTTTGAAATTGAACCGGTCAGCTTGCGCAGGGCCTGGCTCATCAAGCGGGCTTGCAAACCGGGTTGGCTGTCACCCATGTCGCCTTCCAGCTCGGCGCGTGGTACCAGCGCGGCAACGGAATCGACCACCAGCACGTCAACAGCGCCCGAACGGACCAGCGTATCGGTAATCTCCAGCGACTGCTCCCCGGTATCGGGCTGAGAGATCAGCAAGTTATCGATATCAACGCCCAGTTTCCGGGCGTAAATCGGATCAAGTGCGTGCTCAGCATCAACAAAGGCGCAGACGCCGCCAAGTTTTTGCGCTTCGGCAATACAGTGGAGCGAGAGGGTTGTTTTACCTGAGGATTCCGGGCCGTAAATTTCGATAACTCGGCCTCGCGGGAAGCCGCCGATGCCCAGCGCAATGTCCAAAGACAGGGAGCCGGTCGAGATGGTTTCAATGTCCACCTTCTCCCGCGATCCCAGTTTCATAATGGAGCCCTTTCCGAAGGATCGTTCGATCTGGGAAATCGCTGCGTCGAGGGCTTTGTCTTTATCTTTGTGGTTCAAGGACGTGTCACTCACGAGTTGGAGTTTGTTCGAAGCCATTGGCTGTACTCCCTATGCGGAAATGGTCAGATAATTGCAATAATTATGCGTTTGATCTTGATTTGTTCCTTGTCATGACACAAGAACAAGAAAAGAACAAGTGCGAACAAAAAGAAATCTGGTCCCAGGATCGCGCAAGCTGCGGACAAAGCCCATAAAAAAGGGAGCGCGTGGCTCCCCTTTGATTGGCGGCCCTGTGGCTTGGTCTCAGGTCATGCGACGTTCATCGCGGTGCAGCTTCTCGGCGCGTTCGTGGCGTTCCTGCGCCTCAACCGACATCGTGGCGATGGGACGGGCTTCGAGGCGGCCCAAGCCGATCGGTTCGCCCGATTCCTCACAGTAGCCGTATTCGTCGGCGTCAATCCGGACGATGGCCTTGTCGATTTTGTTGATCAGCTTGCGCGCCCGATCGCGTGCGCGCAGTTCGAGCGCATGGTCGGTTTCCATCGACGCGCGTTCGACTGCTTCTGGCGTGGAGAGCGACTGTTCCTGCAAAGCGGCAAGGGTGTCTTCGCTTTCGTTCAGCAATTCAGATTTCCATTGCATAAGTTTCGCCCGAAAATAGGCCAGCTGAAGAGAGCTCATGTAAGGCTCCTTTTCAGATGGACGGTAGTCGGGTGGCAAAATCGGCAAATCCATACAGCGAACCTCCGGCGATGCAATGCGGGCAAGCAATTGCGCATTCGAATGAAGACATTGGGCATGTACGCCTGTCACCTGACAAACTCAAGCACAGCCTTCGGGAATGTTGTTGGGGATCTGCCGCTGGGCTCGCTGACCATCGCCGCATAATTGTAAAATTCACCATAAATCAGCAATGAGTCGAATGCATGGAATAAAAAAAATTGCGTTAAAACAATGGTCTACAGGTTTTTGTTAAATTAACACTTGCGTTTAAATGGGGGTCCAGACATTATCTGGACGAACACAGACACCGCCGCGGGTTTTTCAAGGTGGGTCGAAGATTTTTAGGTTCGTCTGCGAGAAATTCTTCTCGTTGGGCGCGTCGAGTGGATTTGAGCCATGACTGTAGCAAAGCGTATCGCCCTGTTGATGGCGACCAGTGCCCTAGCGGCCACGTTGAGTGGCTGCGAAGCGCTTGATTTCCTGAACTTTAACAAAGCGAGCAGCGGCATCACCGACTCGCCCGCGACGGCTCAAACGCCGGTCACGCAGGCCAGCGCCGGCGCCTCCGCTCAACAGCCAGCGCCCTTCGACCTCAGCGGCGCGCAGCCTATGCTGCCAAATTCGTCCATGAATATACAGTCCAGCGCCGCCAACGCCGCGCTGATTGGCTCCACCATGGGAGCATCTCCATCCGGTTTCGGAGGATTGATGCCGGGTGTGCCAACGACCACGACGACGACGGCGACCTATTCCTACGGCGCTCAGCCAAACCCGTATGCGCCCCGCCTTCCGTTTGCCAATACCACAGCCGTTATCGGCTTTCAGCAGCCCGTTCAGCAGCCCGTATTGAACACGGTGGCCCAGCCATCGGCGCAACTGTCGCCGCTCTACGGTAACCCCTATCAGCCTGCCGGTCTGCCGAACCAGGCAATGAATACCGCCACAACCATTGCGCGCACGCCTGCTGCGGCGCCTCTGACCGCCGGTCTACCGGCTAGTTCTGTGGCTTCCACGAGTCAATCTGTGACGACCATGCCTCAGCCCGGAACGCTTGATCCGGCCAATCTGAGCAAGTCCACGATTACCGCTATCCAGACCGCGTTGAAGAGCCGCGGTCTTTACTCAGACACCGTTGACGGTGTCTGGGGGTCGAAATCCAAGGCAGCAATGACGGCTTATTTAGCCACGCGCGGCGAGCCCGCCGTGTCGCTCGATACGCTGTTCAGTCTTGGCGTTTCATTATGACGTTCCGCACGACGTCGCTCTTTCATTTTCTCTGAAAGTGTCTCCAAAATACCTTTATCCCGTCAGGTTTGTCCTGACGGGATTTTTTTTGTTTTAACCGCTGTTCCGTTGTTGAACCCCTTGGGGTCGATCGCACTCGTTCAGGAGGCTGACGGGGTTAGCGCTGTGAATTCTTCGGGTGTGTTGACGTTGTAAAACGGGTCTTTGGGGTCGGTTGGCCAGTCAACGGCGCTCCAGCCCACTTGCTCTGCCAATCGATCAATCTTGCGTTCGCCGCGATGAAAGGCGTCCAGCAGCACTTCAAGGCTATGCGCGGGCCAGGAACCGACAACCGGATGGTGGCGACCGTGGCTGCTGCCGAAGACGATTTCATCCGTCGCCAGATTCAGCTTGCGCACCAGATCGAAAGGAATATGCGGGCAATCGATCGGCACGGTAATCAGACGTGCGCTCATACCGCCCGAGGCGCGCGCCCACGCCAGGCCGGCAAGAATCCCGCAAATCGGGGCTTCCGAGGGCTCTAGATCGAAAATTCGGGGTAGCTTGATCTCGCTCAGTCGATCGCGGTTCGGACCTGTACTCAGGCCGAGGACATCGACTTGCGGCTGAATGCGTTGGATGGTCCGCTCGATCAGCGTCTCGCCCTCAAACTCCAGATAAGCCTTATCCCGCCCCATGCGCCGAGACTGTCCGCCCGCCAATACAAGCCCAAAATTCACGTGCCGGTGTCCTCTACCGTGTCAAATGCCAGCCTTTGCGCGCCCGAGAGCACGGTCAGCCGCTTTCCTTTGGCGCGGCCTATCAAAGTCAGGTTGTTCTGTCGCGCCAATTCCACCCCCCAGGCCGAAAACCCACTGCGCGAAATCAGGACGGGCAGGCCCATGGTGACGGTCTTGATAACCATCTCGGAGGTCAGGCGCCCGGTTGTGTAGAAAATCTTGCCCGCCGGGTCCACGCCTTCTTGCGCCATGACACCCGCAATCTTATCGACCGCGTTATGTCGGCCTACGTCTTCCATGTAGATCAGCGGGCGGTCTTCTTCGGCCAGCGCGCAGCCGTGGATGCCGCCGGCTTCCAGATACAGGCTGGGCACGGACGCCAAACGGCGCAGCAGCCGCGTCAGGGTCGAAATCGGCAGCTTTGGCCCGTCATCTGGCAGCCAGACGCCTTCGAGCTGCTCCATCAGGTCACCAAAAATCGTACCCTGCGCGCAGCCGCTGGTCAGCGTCTTTTTCTTCAGCTTGTGCTCCAGGTCGGTTTCCTCTGGCGTGCGCACGACCGCCACTCCCAGATCATCATCGTAGTCGATACCGTCGATTACGGCATTCCGAGGCAACATGCCCTGATTCACCAGATAACCCAGCGCCAGCATCTCCGGAAAATCGCCGACGGTCATTGCCGTAACAATTTCCGCATCGTTGAGAAAGATCGTCAGTGGCTTCTCCCGCACCGCGCGCACGCGTTCAGTCTCACCGCGTTCATTGGTGATGTTGATGGTTTGAGCGAGTTCGGGGTCGTCTGGGGTTGGGGCGAGCAGCAGGGAGTCGAGTGCGCCATCCTCAATCGGCGGCGCGGATGCTCGCTTGCGGACCGCAGGTTCTTCGGTCTGGTTGCTGGTCTCAGCCGGGGTCATCAGGCCGCAGCCCTCCACTCAGGCGTTTCACCAACCTCCAGCGCTGCGAGGTACTTTTCCACTTCCAGCGCCGCCATGCAGCCCATGCCAGCGGCCGTCACGGCCTGCCGGTAAATATGGTCGGTGACGTCACCGGCGGCGAACACGCCAGGGATGTTGGTTTTGGTGCTATCCGCAGCGGTGACGAGATAGCCGCCGTCCATGGTCAGACCCGCGTCGTTGAAAATAGCGGTCGCTGGCTCATGACCGATGGCGACGAACAGGCCGTCGATCTTCAGGTCATCGACAGCGCCGGTCTTGCGATTGTGCAAGGTCAGGCCCTGGACTTCCTTGGGGAAGCCCGAGGTGCCATTGACTGTCTGGACTTCGGTGTCCCAGATGGTCTCAATCTTGGGGTTGGACAGCAGCCGATTTTCCAGGATCTTTTCACACCGCAAGGAGTCGCGGCGGTGGATCAGATAAACTTTGGAGGCGTGATTGGTCAGATACAGAGCCTCTTCCACGGCCGTATTGCCACCGCCAACAACCGCCACTTCGCGGTCTCTGAAGAAAAACCCGTCACAGGTCGCGCAGGCCGAAACGCCAAAGCCGCGGAATTCTTCCTCGCTATCCAGACCCAACCACTTCGCCTGCGCGCCTGTGCAGATCACCAGGGTGTCACAGGTCCACTCGGCCCCCGACTCGCATTTCAGTGTGAACGGGCGGTTATCCAGATCGACGGAGGCAACATGATCAAACACCATTTCCGTCCCAACATTCTCCGCCTGCGCCTTCATCTGATCCATCAGCCAAGGCCCCTGAATCGCTTCAGCAAAGCCGGGGTAGTTTTCGACGTCCGTCGTGATCGATAACTGGCCACCTGGCTGCATACCCTGCAGCAGCATGGGGTTCAGAGCGGCACGCGCCGCGTACACCGCGGCCGTGTATCCAGCAGGTCCGGACCCAAGAATGATCATGCGGCGGTGTTGAGAGTCAGTCATGAAGGGTCCCCTGCAGGTGTGAAAAAGAGCAGCACTCGAACGGTGTCTCTGCTGGACCCCTTATATAGGCGAAGGGCGTCTCTCTGGCAAAACGAACCCCTGTGGAGGACTGGTGGATAATTACTTTTAAGTGGAATATTATTTCTGATATGAGGGCCATGTATAAGAAATATGTCTGAGAAAACCCATGCCGCGCCTTACGCTTGACCCCATTGATCTCAAAATCCTGAGAATCCTCCGTGATCAGGGGCGGATCACCAACGTCGCGCTGGCCGAAAGTGTGGGGATTTCGCCGCCGCCGTGCTTGCGGCGGGTTCGGGCCTTGGAGGAAGCTGGGTACATTCATGGCTATCACGCCGAACTCGACCCGGACCTGATCGGCTATGAAGTTACGGCCTTTTGCCATGTAGGACTGGTGAGCCAGGCAGAGGCTGACCTGAAGTCTTATGAGGCGCTCGTGCGCTCCTGGCCCAATGTTCGGGAATGTCACATGCTGATGGGGGAAGACGACTTCATTCTGAAGGTCATGGCACCCTCGGTCGAAGAGCTGAATGCTTTTATCATCAGCCACCTGACCTCTGCGCCCAACGTCAAGAACGTCAAGACAGCGATCTGCATTCGTCGGTCAGACCGCAAACCGTCTGTGCCGGTGCCAACGGTTTAAACCGCGCTGGCACCGAAAGCGGGGCTTAGCACCCCGGCGTCACTTGATTTTGTTGACGTCATCCGAGCCCCAGGCCGCGATGAACATCGACAGCACCACGCCCAATCCAAAAACTGCGATAGGCAGCAGCGTCCAGTTCATGACGAACAGCATGAACAAAACGATGACCATGACCACGATCCACAGAAACGTGGTGATGGTGTCTTTCATGGAAATCTCAAGCGGGTTCTTCGCAGCCATGGGGTAATCCTCAGACGAAATTATGTATCGGTTCACCCCGCTTGTACTGATCTAAGCCGCCTTGGGCAATCGGTCCCTGTCATGCGGTGCGCTCAGGTCAAAATCCGGGCCTTTCGGCACAATCAGCGTCGGATTGATGGTGGCGTGGCTGCCGTAGTAGTGGCGCTTGATGTGGTCGAGGTTCACTGTTGCCAGTACCCCCGGTGTCTGGACCAGGTCGAGCATATAATTCTGAATGTTCGGATAGTCGGCGACCCGGCGCAGGTTGCACTTGAAGTGGCCGACATAAACCGGGTCAAAGCGCAACAGAGTCGGCAGGAACCGCCAGTCCGCTTCGGTAATCCGCTCGCCGGTCAGGTAGCGCCGGGTTTGAAGCCGCGTTTCCATCTCGTCGAGTACGGCAAAGACTTTGATGACTTCTTCGTCATAGACGTCTTGCTGGGTGGCAAAGCCTGACTTGTAAACGCCGTTATTGAAGTTGCCGTAAATCTTGGCGTTCAGGGCATCAATCTCGTCGATCAGATCAGCTGGACGAAAAGCCGGTGCCATCCCGCCAACCGCTTCGAACTCCTCATCGAACATCCGAATGATTTCCGAGCTCTCGTTGCTGACGATCGTTTCAAGTTTCTTGTCCCACAGCACCGGAACCGTCACTCGGCCGGTGTAGTCGCTTTGGGCCGCGGTGTAGACCTGGTGCATAAAGTCGGCACCGTGCAGCGGCTCGGGCTGCACGCCGGGACCGTCTTCGAAGGTCCAGCCGTTTTCCAGCATGATCGCGTTGACCACGGACACTGAAATGTGGTCATCCAGTCCCTTGAGTGCCCGGTAAATCAGTGTTCGGTGTGCCCAAGGGCAGGCGTAGGAGACGTAGAGGTGATAGCGGCCGCTTTCCGGGGCGTGCGGGGTGGAGCCATCGGCTTTGATCCAGGAGCGAAACGACGAGTCCTTGCGCTTAAAGCGTCCACCCGAGGCCTTGGTATCGTACCACTGATCCACCCATTTACCGTCGACGAGCAAGCCCATGCTGATTTCATCCTCACAATGCTGTTGTTTCCACTGACATGGGTTTGCCTTAGGCCGCTGTTAAGGTGCAAAAACGCGCACAACCTGAGCAAAAAATAGGAAACAGTCGCCATGTCCAGCGCCCGTCTCACCCTTGGCACCTTTAACGTCCTGAACCTCGTCCCCGGTTCAACGTCCGAGATGCGGCACTTTTTTTACAAGGCGGAAACCCGACAGTCGTACTGGGCAGGGGATGAGGGCGATTCCGGCCTGTCGGCCTATGCGGAAAAGCTGCAATGGCTGGCGCGGCAGATCGATCTTCTGGACTGCGACGCCATTGCATTTCAGGAAGTTTTTGACGAAGCACCGCTGCGTGAGGCGATTGCGATGTCCAGCTGGGGGCAGCATCCGTTCACCCTGGTCATGGGCGGTGAGCCGTCGTTTCAGGACACCAATTTCAACGGCACGCCGGCGCGGGTCTACAACAAACCGCGCGTGGCACTGCTGGTGCGCGGGGATTGGCAGGTCGAGAGCGAAGTGCTGGACAGCTTTCCACCCGAGTTTGACTTTCATCAGCCCTTGGTGGGCCGTGATGGCCTAGAGCGAACGTTTGTGTATGCGACCGACGGCGAAACCGTTTCTCGCATGTACCGCCCGGCGTTGCGTTGTGTGCTGACGCTGCCCGAATGGTCTGAGCGGCTGCAAGGTGTTCCCGAGGGTGAGCGCGGGCAGGTGGTGGTCTATGCGGCGCACTTTAAATCCAAGGCGCCCATGGCGGATCGCTCGGACAGCGGCAATTCAGTGGAAAAGGCACGGCGGTACGCCCGTGAAAACGTTCTGGGCGCCGCCCGTTCAGCCATGATCCGCAACGTGGACGCAGCGGCAATCCGCTGGCGCATCATCGACGATCTGGAACGCGCGCCACACCGCCCCGTGATCCTGATGGGCGACCTCAATGATGAGTTGGAGGCGATTTCCAGCGATATTGCAGGCGGGTTGTCGGTGCCGTACTTCAGCCGCGACGACTACCCCGACGATGACCGGGAGCTGATGCGCCACGTTTCCAGCGACCTCGCGCTCTACTCAACCGCACTCCGACATGGCCACAAGACCCAGCGGGACGTGCTTTACACTTTTTTCTGGGATGGTCAGCATAATACGCTCGACCATATCCTGGTCTCTCGACACTTCATACCGGACTGGATGCGGGAAGACTGGGGCTCTCCGGCTGTGGGGGATGTTGGGTCATTGCGGGTGTTCAACGATCACCTGATGGATGATCGACTGGATGAACTCGAACACTGGCAGGTGTCAAAATACCATGCGCGGCGCTCGGACCACGGACAGGTGGTCGTGCGACTCGATTGGAACCGTCAGCCCAAGGACTAGCAGGGGGCTCAGCACAAGGCTGAGACGACCCTGCTTATGTCAGATAAACGAGATTTTCTCGACTTCGTAGTAGCGCGTGCCTTTGGGCGTCGTGACTTCGGCTGACGCGCCGACTTCCTTACCAATCAGCGCACGAGACAGCGGTGAAGACACCGAGATCCTGCCCGCTTTCAGGTCCGCTTCAAGGTCGCCGACAATCTGATATGTCACTGGCTCGTCCGTTTCTTCGTCCACGAGGTCAACGGTTGCACCAAACACGACTGTGCTTCCAGAAAGGGTCGAAACGTCAAAGACTTCCGCCCGGCCCAGTGTGCCTTCGAGATTGGCGATTTCGCCTTCAATGAAGCCCTGTTTTTCCCGCGCAGAGTGATACTCCGCGTTCTCTGACAGGTCGCCATGTTCCCGCGCTTCAGCGATTTGTTGAATGATCGCGGGTCGTTCTACAGACTTAAGATGCTTCAACCGGGTTTCTAGGCGTTCGAAACCTTCTTTGGTGAGTGGGAATTTTTCCATCTTTAGTAAGTCCTCCGTTTTGCAGGGACCGAGGTCGTCATGGGGTTGGTGATTACGGCTCAAGCCGCGTAAGACTGCAAGGACGCGACCTTGAGGGCGCCTGTCTGCGACGCTTTGATCGCTTGTGCAACCGCAAAAGCGCCTGCCATGGTCGTATGATACGGTATTTTCCGCGTTAGAGCGGTTCTTCGCAGGTTTTTCGAGTCATCGATCGCCTTCTGACCCTCTACTGTATTCACAACCAGATCAATTTCTCCATTGATCATGGCGTCTACGGCGTTGGGTTGGCCTTCGTGGACTTTGTTGACATGCACACAGTCCAGTTCGGCGTCGATCAGTGCTTTGCAAGTCCCGTCAGTCGCCAGCAGCGTGAAGCCGGCGTCGATGAACATGCGGCCCAGTTCAGGCAGTCGCGGCTTGTCGTGATCGCGCACAGACAGGAATACCACGCCTGAACTCGGCAGTTTCACGTTCGCGGCCAGCTGCGCTTTAAGGAAGGCGTGGGCAAAGTCTGCATCCAGACCCATGACCTCCCCTGTCGATCGCATTTCTGGGCCGAGAAGGACATCAACACCGGGGAAGCGGTCAAAGGGGAACACGGCTTCTTTTACGGCCATCTGGCCAGCGGCGTGCGGCTTAGGGGGCAGTTGAGCCAGCGTTTCGCCCGCCATGACGCGTGCAGCGATTTTGGCGACTGGAACGCCAGTCGCTTTGGCCACAAACGGCACGGTGCGGCTGGCGCGCGGGTTCACTTCGAGCACGTAAATGGCCTCACCCTGCACAGCAAACTGCACGTTCATCAGCCCGCGCACGTTCAGCGCCACAGCCAGCTTCTCAGCTTGCTGTCTGAGCTGTTCGACCAAGGCGTCAGACAGGGAATAGGGCGGCAGGGAGCAGGCGCTGTCACCGGAATGGATCCCGGCTTCCTCGATATGCTCCATGATCCCGGCAATGTAGACCTGCTCACCATCACAGATGGCGTCGACGTCCACCTCGATGGCGTCGCGCAGGTAGCTGTCGATCAGCACCGGGTTGTCGCCGGAAACCTTGACCGCCTCAGACACGTATTTGCGCAGGCGGGCGGTATCGTTGACGATCTCCATTCCGCGGCCACCCAGCACGTAGGACGGGCGCAATAGGACGGGATAGCCAATGGCTTCAGCGACGGCCTCGACCTCGTCCGACGTCCGGCCCAGACCGTTGGAGGGCTGCAAAAGGCTAATGTCGTTGAGCAGCTGCTGGAACCGCTCGCGGTCTTCGGCCAGATCGATGGCGTCAGGCGATGTCCCGAGGATCGGTACACCCGCCTTTTCCAGCGCTGCAGCAATTTTCAGCGGCGTTTGCCCGCCAAATTGCACGATCACGCCCTTGAGGGTGCCACGCTCTTGCTCCTTGCGGGCGATCGCGAGCACATGCTCTTCGGTCAGCGGTTCGAAATATAGCCGATCGGCGGTGTCGTAGTCGGTGGACACGGTCTCCGGGTTGCAGTTGACCATAATGGTCTCATAGCCCGCTTCTTTGAGCGCGTAGCAGGCGTGGACACAGCAGTAGTCGAATTCGATGCCTTGCCCAATGCGGTTTGGGCCACCGCCCAGAATCATCACCTTTTCCCGGTCCGAAACCTCTGCCTCGCACACCGGTGCGTTGAAGCGGTCATCGACCACGGTGGAATAGAAGTAATTGGTATTCGATGGGAATTCTGCGGCGCAGGTATCGATGCGCTTGTAAACGCGCGTTCCCGTACCCGGACCCTGGAGCACCAGATCCTGAATTTCACGCAGGAACCATGGATCGATCTTGGAGGCGCTGTGGACGTCCTCGACACTCATGCCCGCCCGCAAAGCGGTGCAAACGGCCAGAATGCGGGTTGGCGTTGGCGCGCGCAGATGTGCAGCTGCGGCGCTGGCATCGACGATCTTGCCACCCTCGATGCCAGGCATCTCGATGTCGTCGGCTCCGCTCAGCCCGGTTTCCAGACCGATCAGCGCCTTGTGGAAGCTCTCCTTGAAATCACTGCCCAGAGCCATGACTTCGCCCACGGATTTCATCGCCGTGGTCAGGTTGGATTGCGCGCCGGGAAACTTCTCAAAGGCAAAGCGCGGAATTTTGGTGACGACGTAGTCGATGCTCGGCTCGAACGAGGCTGGCGTGACCTTTGTCATGTCGTTCTGCAGCTCGTCCAGCGTGTAGCCCACGGCGAGCTTGGCGGCGATTTTGGCGATGGGGAAGCCGGTAGCCTTGGATGCGAGCGCCGACGAGCGTGAAACGCGCGGGTTCATCTCGATAACGATTAGCCGGCCATCGTCGGGATTGACGGCGAACTGTACGTTCGAGCCGCCGGTATCCACGCCGATCTCACGCAGCACCGCGATTGACGCATCGCGCATGATCTGCAGCTCTTTGTCCGTCAGGGTCAGGCTAGGCGCAACGGTAATGGAGTCGCCGGTGTGGACGCCCATAGGGTCGATATTCTCGATGGAGCAGACGATGATGCAGTTGTCCGCTTTGTCGCGCACCACTTCCATCTCGAATTCCTTCCATCCGAGGATGGACTCCTCAACCAGCACTTCGGTTACCGGCGACAGGCGCAGGCCGCCTGCAAGCATTTCGAGGAACTCTTCGCGGTTGTAACAAATTCCGCCGCCTTCGCCGCCAAGCGTGAACGAGGGGCGCAGGATGGCGGGCAGGCCGGTTTTGGCGAGCGCTTCTTCGGCCTGATCCATGGTGGTCACGAGCAGCGAGCGCGGGCTCTCTAAGCCAATTTTGTCCATAGCATCGCGGAACTTCTGCCGGTCCTCGGCTTTCTCGATCGATTCAGCGCGCGCTCCGATCAGCTCTACGCCGTACTTTTCCAGCGTGCCGTCGTAGTGCAGGGCCAGCCCAGTATTCAGCCCGGTCTGACCGCCCATGGTCGGCAGCAGCGCGTCAGGACGCTCTTTTTCGATGATCTTGGCGACCATGTCCGGGGTAATGGGCTCGACATAGGTTGCGTCCGCCAAATCCGGGTCAGTCATGATGGTGGCGGGGTTGGAGTTCACTAGAATGACTCGGTAGCCCTCTTCCCGCAGCGCCTTGCACGCTTGCGCACCGGAATAGTCAAACTCACAGGCCTGGCCGATCACAATGGGACCGGCGCCGACGATCATGATTGAGTTGATATCAGTACGTTTAGGCATCCATCATCTCCATGAAACGATCGAACAAGTAATGGGAATCGTGCGGGCCAGGGCTCGCTTCGGGGTGATACTGGACGGAGAAGGCACGGTAGCGGGTCGAACGGATGCCTTCGTTGGTGCCGTCAAACAGCGAAACGTGGGTGGCTTCAACGTCGTCCGGCAGGCTCTCCAGTTCCACCGCAAAGCCGTGGTTCTGAGAGGTGATTTCGACCTTGCCGGTGGTCAGGTCCTTGACCGGGTGGTTACCGCCCCGATGCCCCTGATGCAGCTTTGAGGTCTTCGCACCCAGGGCCTGAGCGAGGATCTGGTGGCCCAGGCAGATCCCGAACACCGGCGTGCCGCTTTCCAGCACACCCTGAACCGCGCCGACGGCATAGGCGCCAGTGGCAGCCGGGTCGCCGGGCCCGTTGGACAGGAACACGCCATCGGGCTGGTGGCTGAGGATTTCTTGGGCCGTGGTTGAGGCCGGCACGACGGTCACGTCACAGCCGCGGGTTGCGAGGTTGCGCAGGATGTTGAGCTTGGCGCCGAAATCGACCGCCACGACCTTCTTGGTTGGCGCGGTCATCTCGCCGAATCCGTCTGTACGGCTCCAGGTGGTTTGCGACCACTTGTAGGTCTGGCCGGTTGTGACATCCTTGGCAAGATCGAGCCCCTTTAGTCCTGCCCAACCGCTGGCCTCGTCAAAAGCTGCGTGCAAGCTGGCGTCGCTGAGGTCTCCGTTGATGACGATGCCGTGGGGCGCGCCCTCGTCGCGAATCAGGCGCGTCAGGGCGCGGGTATCAACGCCGGCGATCCCGGTCATATCCTTGGCGCGCAACCAATCAGAGAGGTGCTGCGCCGCGCGGTAGTTCGAAGGTTGCGTGATATCGCAACGCAGGACACAGCCGCGCGCATGCACCTGCAGCGCTTCAACATCTTCGTCGTTGGTTCCGACATTGCCGATATGCGGGAAAGTGAAGGTGATGATCTGCCCGGCATAGGACGGATCCATCAGGATTTCCTGATAGCCGCTCATCGACGTGTTAAAACAGACTTCCCCCAGACTGCGCCCTTCTGCGCCCAGACCCACGCCCCACAGGATTGCACCGTTTCCCAGTACAAGAGCGCCTGTGGCGAGGCTTGGTTTGGTGGCCAAAGCCGCAGAAAACCGCGTCTTGTTGGGTCCCAAATCACGGGTTTGGTCTGTCATAAAGGATGGCTCCATTCGGTGCAGATCGCTTAAAATTAAAAGCACGTACTGGAAGACAGTGGAGTAAGGCTGTGCACGCGATGCGTCAAGGAATGCCAGAGGCGCGTCTCAACAAGTTCGCAACTGTGCATGCGTCAGGCGCAAGTCAGTGGCAATCTACGGGGGTTATTGCCAAAGTTCCGCCACATCATTAGCTTCCGCGCATCTTTGAAACAGCACGCAGGCAGTCCATGCTCCGCGAAACACTTACAGGGTCCATGAAGGACGCGATGAAAGCCAAAGACCAGGTGACGCTCTCCACGCTTCGTCTGGTCAACGCTGCGATCAAGCAGCAGGACATCGACGTTCGATCCTCCGGCAATGACGACGGTATCGCCGACTCAGACATCCTTTCCCTGCTGCAGAAAATGATCAAGCAGCGCCGGGAAAGCATCAGGATGTATGAAGAGGGTGGCCGTCCTGATGCCGCCGCTCAGGAAGCCGCTGAGATCGAAGTGATCGAGCGTTTCCTGCCGCAGATGATGAGCGAAGAGGAAGTCCAGGCTGCCCTCAATGCCGTCATCGAGGAAACCGGCGCTGCGTCCATCAAGGACATGGGTCCAGTTATGGGCATGCTGAAGCAGAAGTACGCCGGCCAGATCGACTTCGGCTCGGTTTCGCCCATCGTCAAGCAGCGCCTGTGCGCGCTGGCCAAAGCGGCCTGATTCGAGAGCGCCGCTTTTCTCCCCCTATTGAGTGTCCCGTTTCAGCCTGAGCGCGTTTTGCCCCCGCTCAGGTAGGCTGCCGGATCAGGTGACCTGATACAGCAGCAGCGCTGTCCCCAGACCTGCCATTGCTGCACCGACCCAGGCCAGCAAGGTCGGACGCTGACGGGTTATGATCCATATCAGCGGAAGTTGCGCCACCGGGGTCATTGATGACAGCGTGGCGACCAGCGCTGCGTCGGTCATGCCCAGGGCGAGCAGGAACAGTGTCATCCCCAGACCGATCCCCAGAAAGCCGCTCAGTCCAATGACGATCAGGAACCGGGGCGTCAGAGGTGCGCTGGCTTGGGCCGGGGTCGGGGTCCAGGGGCCGGGAACCAGCATGACCAGCCAAAGCGCAACCGCCGACACTGAGACGCGGATGGCGGAGGCAACGATGGGATCGGGGCGGGTGCTCAGGTCCGGGTTTTCCATCACCGGATTGGCGATAATCGTGCCAACCGCCTGCGCCAGTGCTGATCCGAGCCCCAGCAAGACACCCACGGCCAGCAGGCCCTGCACGGATTCCCAAACGTGCAGCTGATCCCGACGCTTGCCATAGAGAATGGCAACGGTCACCCCAGCGAACACCAGCCCAATCCCCAGCCAGTCGCGTCCGCTCAGCACCTCACCCAAAGCCAGGCCGAGCAGTGCGGTCATCGGTGCGTGTGTGGCAAACAGCATGGTGGTTCGCCGCGGTCCCAGTCGGGCAACGGTGCTGTACAACAGGGTGTCGCCGATGAAGATCCCAGCAAAGCCGGACAAGCTCAGCACGCCAAACTGCGTCCATGACGGCATTCTTCCCTGCTGGATCACCAACACTGCCGCGATCACCACCATGACCGCTGCAACCATCGTGATACGCAGCCGGTTGAAGCGCATCCCGCCCAGCGCTCGTGCTGTGCCGGCCGAAATGATGCCTGTCAGGGCCCAAATTACAGAAATGGACAGCGCCAGCAGCGCACCCTGATCGATTAATGTCACGGTCTTTTCCCGATGTTTTCCCCGAGGTTGTTCAGAATCCGGGTATGCCAGACCGCGTTCAAGCGGCGATAAGGGGGAGGCTCTATGGAGATTTCGCGCTAGTATGGTGCGCCTCGCTTAGCCTAGGTGCCACCCTATATTCTTTTTGTCAGCTCACGCTATCTCAGAGTTGGCAACGCAGTCTCACATCGAAGGAGCCCTTGCAGCCTTGGCCACAATCCCACCCGCCTTCCTCGACGAAATTCGCACGCGGCTTGATCTGTCGGACGTGGTGGGTTTGCGCGTGAAGTTGCAGCGCAAAGGGCGAGAATGGACGGCGTGCTGCCCTTTCCACAACGAGAAGACCCCCTCATTCTACGTGAACAATGAAAAGGGTTTTTACCACTGCTTTGGCTGTGGCGCGCATGGGGACCATGTTGGCTTCGTGATGAACCATGACGGCCAGACCTTCATCGAATCGGTCGAGACGCTGGCCGTGCAAGCCGGTTTGGACATGCCCAAAGCCGATCCCGACGCGGCCCGCAAGGCAGAGCGCGCCAAGGGGTTGAAGGAGGCTATGGTCGCGGCGGTGACGGCTTATCAGGAGGCCCTGCAACGGCCCGAAGCCGAGATCGCGCGGGCCTACATCGACAAGCGTGGCCTCACACCCGCCACCGTTGAGCACTTCGGGTTGGGCTATTCGCCCGATGCGCGGGATTGGCTGTTCAAGAAGCTGATCGCGCAGGGGTTCAGCGCGCAGGTGCTGATCGACGCAGCCCTGGTCAAGGCGCCCGACGACGGCCGTCCGCCCTTTGACATGTTCCGGGGTCGGTTGATGTTCCCAATCTGGGACCGGCAGGGCAATCCGGTCGCCTTTGGCGGGCGTATTCTCGGGGACGGTGAACCCAAGTACCTGAACTCCCCCGACACCGCGATTTTCCATAAGGGTCAGCTGCTCTATGGCCACCATCTGGCGCGCAAGGCGGCCCACGACCGGGGTGAAATTCTCGTGGTTGAGGGCTACATGGACGCCATTGCGCTTGGGCAGGCCGGTGTCGAGAACGCCGTTGCGCCGCTGGGCACTGCGCTGACCGAGGACCACCTGCGGCTTCTGTGGAAAATGGTGACCAGTCCTATCATCTGTCTGGATGGCGATGCCGCTGGGCAGCGCGCCGCGCGCCGGACCGCCGAACGCGCCCTGCCGTTGCTCAAGGCGGGCAAGTCGGTAAAGTTCGCGACTCTGCCCCAGGGGCAGGATCCGGATGATTTGCTCAAGCATGGTGGCCTGCGCGCTCTGCAAACCGTGCTCTCTCAATCGGAAACCCTGCCTGCGGCCATTTGGCGCTGGGAGCGGGCCGAGATGCCCCGAAATGATGCTGAGCAGCGCGCGGCGCTGTGGTCACGGATCAGCATGGCGCTGAAGGCGGTAGAGGATGCAAGCCTGAATGCTGCGCTAGAGGCCGACATGGTGGGGCGGTTCGAAGCGAGCTTCGGTCATCACCCTTTCCTCAAGAACAGGGGCGGCAAGCAATGGCAGCGAAACCAGAGCAGTAAGGGCGGTTGGAACACCCCGTCTTCCGGCCTGTCTCTACGCGGTAACGATCGGGTCTCAGCCCTGGATACGCAGACTTTGGCCCGGCGGCAGTATGAGGTTTTGTTTGCCGCTTTTCTCAATCATCCTGACTTGCTGGACCTCTACGGCGAAAACCTTGCCACTCTGACCATGCTGGATGTCGACTTGGCGCAATTCCGCGATGCATTGGTTCAAGCCCTGTTCAAGGAGGTAACTCTTGACTCAGAGCACTTGCACGCTCATCTCTCGGAACAAGGGCTAGATAGCATGGTCGAGCGTTTAAAGGGGCAAGATACCCAGCTTCATGCAGGCTTTGCAAAGCCAAAGGCCCCAAAAGATGAGGTGATCGAGGATCTAGAGACCTTGTTCGCAGGATTTACGCATCGGGACATGCAGCATGAGCTGCAGGTGTCGCGGGTTGCGTTGCCTGCGTATGACGTTTCAGAGGAAGAGCTCAAAGCCCTTCATCTGCGCGCTAAGGCCTACACCGATACCAAGCCATCCTCCTGATCGTAGGTTCCTGGCATGGAGCCGGTTCTTTGAACGCGTTGCCGCCGTACCTCCCGAATTGGGTGAGGATGGGGCCGCAATGCAAGTACGTTGAAACACTGAGGTCTGAATGAGCACTCAAGCGCGCGCAGCAGAAAAGCCAACCGATACGGATGCCGCCAAAGATGCTGCCGGAGGTGCACAGGACACGGTCCTGATTGCGGTTCGTAAACTGACCGAGCGGGCGAAAGCCAACGGCTCGGTGACCTACGACGACATAAACGAATTTCTGCCTGAAGATCAGGTGAGCAGCGACCAGATCGAAGACGTGATGGCACAGCTCTCCGAAGCCGGTGTGACCGTGACCGAGAGCGAGAACGCGGACACCGAAAAAGAAGAAACCACCGACGTCGCCAACCCGACCGGTAACATCAAGGACGATGATGTCGGTCGTACCGATGACCCGGTTCGCATGTACCTGCGCGAAATGGGGTCGGTAGAACTGCTATCGCGCGAAGGCGAGATCGCCATTGCCAAGCGGATCGAAGCAGGCCGCGAAGATATGATCGCGGGTATTTGCGAATCTCCGCTGACCTTCTCTGCGCTCATGTCCTGGCGCCAGTCCCTGCAAGAGAACGTGGTTCTGCTGCGCGACGTGATTGACCTCGACGCCACCTATGCCGCGTACATGCGGTCCATTGCCGGTGACGACGAAGACGCCAATGACCCCTCGCTGGATGTCTCCGCTGCGGAGAGTCTGCAGGAGGGCGAGGAAGAGGACGAAGACGAAGAAGAAGAAGAAGAAGGTGAGTCCACTGAGGGCAAAGAGGGCGAAGAGGGTGCCGCCGCTTCCTCGGACGACGATGATGATGATGACGAAGACAACAGCGTTTCTCTTTCCGCCATGGAAGGCATCTTGCGTGAAGATGTGATGGAAGCGCTGGACGTCATTGCAGGCGCTTACGGCGGCCTGCACAAGGTCCAGAAGGACCGGATGACCCTGCTTCAAACCGGGGAAGAGGTTCCACAGGAAATCGAAGCCGCTTACGAGGAAGGCCGCGATACAGTCATTCGCGCCATGAAGCTGGTTCGTCTGAACAACAACCTGATCGACCAGCTGGTTGACCAGATGAAGTCGATCAACAAAGCGATTATCAGCCACGAAACCAAGCTGATGAAGCTCTCTGACCGCTGCAAGATCCCGCGTGAGGAGTTCATCAACGAATATTTCGAAAACGAAATCGACCCGAGCTGGCTGGAGCGCATGGCCGAAGTCGATACGGCTTGGAAAATGCTTTTCGACCGCTATGGCTCCATGGCCAAAGAAATCCGCGAAGACATCGCCGACATCATCCATCAGGTTGATCTGCCTGTCAGCGAGTTCAAGCGTATCGTTGAGAAGGTCCAGAAGGGCGAGCGCGATTCCAACCGCGCCAAGGCTGAGATGATTGAGGCCAACTTGCGCCTGGTGATCTCTATCGCCAAGAAATACACCAACCGCGGCCTGCAGTTCCTCGACCTCATCCAAGAAGGCAATATCGGCCTGATGAAGGCCGTGGACAAATTCGAATACCGGCGCGGTTACAAGTTCTCGACCTATGCCACATGGTGGATCCGACAGGCCATCACGCGTTCGATCGCAGATCAGGCGCGGACCATTCGTATCCCGGTGCATATGATCGAGACGATCAACAAGCTGGTCCGGACGGGTCGTCAGATGCTGCACGAAATCGGCCGCGAAGCGACGCCGGAGGAGCTGGCTGGGCGCCTTGGCATGCCGCTGGAAAAGGTGCGCAAGGTGATGAAAATCGCCAAGGAGCCGATCTCGCTAGAAACGCCCATTGGCGATGAGGAAGATTCGCACCTGGGTGACTTCATCAAGGACGAGAACGCGATCATTCCGGTGGAAGCGGCGATCAACAACAATCTGCGGGAATCAACCACGCGGGTTCTGTCGTCCCTGACACCGCGCGAAGAACGCGTGCTGCGCATGCGCTTTGGTATTGGCATGAACACCGATCATACTCTTGAAGAGGTCGGGCAGCAGTTCTCCGTAACCCGTGAGCGAATTCGTCAGATTGAGGCTAAGGCCCTGCGCAAGCTCAAACATCCGTCCCGCTCCCGCAAACTGCGGTCCTTCCTGGACCACTAGGCCCGTGCGGGCCTAAACGGACCGGCACGGCAGGGTCGCGCGCTCATGTACGCCCTCGCAACAGCAGTGCACTGGTTGCTCGACCCGATTCATGTCCTGCTGGCGCTGTTTCTGCTAGGCGCGCTGATTCGACTGGTGAATCGGGGAATCCATGCCTGGTCTGGTAAGGCGCTTCAGTTTTTGGTCCTGGGTGCGGTTTTGGCCCTGTTTTTCCTGCCGCTGGGTTCGCGCATGCTGGAACCCTTGGAAGATCGTTTCCCGGCCTATCGCTTGCAATCTGAAGCCGGGCGCCTGGATGGCGTCATCGTCTTGGGCGGGGCTGTCGATTTGCGTGCGTCCATGAACAGCGCCGGACTGCTTCAAGTGGGCAGTGCCAGCGACCGGGTTCTGACTGCGGTCGAAGTGCTGAACCAGAGTAACCTTGATCTTTATCTCACCGGTGGTGATGGCGCTTTGACGCGCCGGGTGGAGATTGGGGAGGCGGCCTTGGTTGCGGAATGGTTGGATCAGCAGGGCTTTGAGTCCGCACGGATCAAGATTGAAAGCCAATCCCGCAACACCGCAGAACACCCCCTGGCTCTGCTCGCCGCCTTTCCTGAGCTCGAAAGCGGTCTCTATGGTCTGGTCACTTCGGCCTTCCATATGCCGCGAGCCGTTGGCGTGTTCGAAAAAAGCGGCATCAAGGTTGTGCCAATTCCAGTGGATTACCGTTCTGATCGCGGACGTGCTATTGTTTTTGGTCAGGGGATCGTTGAATGGGAGCGGTTTGCACTGGCAGCGAGGGAGTGGGGCGGTCTATTCTTCTACTTCGCGCTTGGGCGAACGGATCAGGTTTTTCCGAGCCCGGCTTCATCCCGTTCCGCAGGACTGTAAAGAGGCGACACCGTCATGGACTGGCTCAATCTATCCCTTATCATCGACGCTGTGCTGGGTCAGAGCGATAATCAGATCCTCAATTTACTGCTGCCCATCGGGGTGAAAGTGGTCGGTGCCGGGGTGGTGTTGATCGTTGGTTGGATCTTCGCGGCCTGGTTCTCGGGTATCGTAGACAAGTTCCTCGCCCAGCGTACGCTGCTCGACGCCACCGTCGAAAAGGTGTTGGTCCAGATCCTTCGTTTTGCGATCCTGATCGTCACCATTCTGCTCGCCCTGCAAATGTTTGGCGTTCAGACGGCCACCATCCTGGCGCTGCTCAGCGGTGTTGCGCTCGCCATAGGCCTGGCCGTTCAGGGCACGCTTTCCAACGTAGCGGCCGGCGTGATGTTGCTGGTGCTGCGGCCGCTCAAGGTCGGCGAATGGGTTGCTGCGGGCGGTTCGAGCGGCTCTGTCAGCCGCGTTGGCCTGTTCCGAACCGACTTGATCACGCTGGGCAATGTGCTGGTCTCCGTGCCGAATACGGCGATGTTCGAAGGGTCGATCCAGAACTACACCCGCCTGGGCCGTCGCCGGATGACGGCGGTGGTTGGTGTGGCCTATGACACGGACCTTGATCAGGCGATGGAGGTTCTGCGCGGTGTCATTTCGGCCAACAAGGCCTGGGACACAGATCCGGCACCCTACGTCTACGTTTCCAACCTTGGCGACTTTTCGGTTGATCTGTCAGTGTGGGCCTGGGCCGATGGCAAGATGTACTGGGATGCACAGGCCGCCTTCCGCCTGGAAGCCAAGAAGGCGCTCGATGCCGCCGGGATCGAAATCCCCTATCCACACCAAGTCGAAATTCACAAAGCAGGTTAATCCAAAGTCGCTTTGCCAGTGTTGGCTTCGGGTGCTATCAGCCAAGGACTTTGTGGGGGCCCGTAGTTCAGCGGTTAGAACCCTCGGCTCATAACCGAGTTGTCGCAGGTTCGAATCCTGCCGGGCCCACCATCATGACCTTTCTTCGAGCCAGGTAAGAAGACCTCTTTCGCCACGCGAACAGGCTACGTCGCGATGGATAGATTCAGTCGATGGTGAACCCCTAATATCCGCGCCCCAGACATGGGGAAAATTCTTAAAAAGCGCAAGTTAACTGCGAAATCAACTGAAATACGCTCGAAATTTAGTGTGACAATCCTTTGGCTATAAGAGCTTCCAATGTCATTGATTTGAAGGGGAAGCACCCATGTTCACGTCCATCATCGCACTCCGCCGCCAGGTTCAAAGTCTGGCCGTCTTGCTCATAGTTATTGGCGCGCTTGCAGCGCCTTCCGCATCAACCGCTGAGAGCAAACCCTATTTTCCTTTGTTGCCGATCCATCCGCTGTTTGGCACCTGGTGGGCAGAAACGCTTTACGACCAGCAGGGTGAAGCCATCTGGCGTGGTGGGGAGAGTGACGATGCCGTTTTGATGCGCGTCAACCTTACTGGCGGCTACAGTTCCCGCATGGACTGCAATATAATCGCCGGGGAGTTCCAGAAAGCTGGCGAAGACGGTTCGATTTCGATTTCACCCAAGGGGTCGATGGTGACTTTGATGGGATGCTTTGGTGACTATCCGCCGACCATCGCTTTCAGCGAGATTGCCCGGTTTGAACGCGAAGGGATGAAGCTTCGCCTGTACGATAAAAACGACGTGCCAATCGCGGTATTTTGCAATGTCGTTGCCTTGAAATCGGCCCTCGACGTCATCGTTGATTCTTGAGGAGATTGGCTGGTCTCGGGCGCTCGTGTCACGCCCGTTTGCTTTTGCCCCTCTGCAAGTCAAGCCGTGGCTGCTAGCCTGTAATCGACTTGATTATCAGAAAGGGGCAGGGCCCATGATCTCAGCTGCGCAATGGTTCCGGCAGGCCGAGCCACTGGTGTACGCAACCCGCGCAGACGGCATCGAAACGGTTCAGGGTGGACACTTCGTGGTCGTGGACGCGGAACACGGCGGCGTGGTCGATAGCGCGGGCCTTCCTGAATTGCCCGCTTACCCTCGCTCGTCTGCAAAGTTGGTGCAGGCCTTGCCGCTGGTCGAAAGCGGGGCTGCTGATGCCTTTACGCTGTCGACCCAGCACCTCGCTCTGTCCTGTGCTTCGCATTTTGGCGAACCCGGTCACGACGAGTTGGTGCGGGACTGGCTCGAAATAATTGGCTGTACACCGGATGATCTGGCCTGCGGCCCTGACTTTCCAGCGCACCCTGATGCACGGATCGCCATGATCAGCAGCGGCGCAGACCGCTCGACCACCATCCATAATTGCAGTGGCAAGCATTCGGGCTTTCTGACGCTCTGCCGACACAAGGGTTGGGCAACAGCCGGTTACAGCGATCCTGATCACCCCAGCCAGAAACTCTACGCGCGCAATCTGCTGGCTTTGAGCGGTGCGGCGGAGGCCGATGTAATCTGGGGGGTTGATGGCTGCACTCTGCCGACCCCCGCCCTGCCTATGATCGATATGGCGCGGGCCATGGCATCATATAGCCAGCCTCATACCGGAACGGCGCGAGGTCAGGCGCAGACGCGGTTGTTGGACGCGATTGGCGCCCGTCCCTGGTACATCGCCGGAACCGACCACTTCAGCGTTGCCCTGGCGGCCCAAACTGGAGGCCGCATCATCGCTAAGGGCGGTGCAGACGGCTACTATATTGCCGTGATCCGGGACAAGGGTTGGGGGCTGACGCTGAAGATGCTCGACGGGATATCTGATGTTCAGGATGCTGCGCTTTATGCTGTGTTGCTGCGTCTGGGACTGCTGAGCGAGGATGAGCAGAACGCTCTCTCGCCCATTGCTCTAAAGCCCATTCATAATAGCCGCGGAGACGTGGTCGGACAGCGTTGGGTGGTTTGACCTGTCCATCGGCCCGTGTCCGCTAAAAAGGGTAGGGTGCCTGAAAGCGCAGTATGCGTCTGTCGTCTTCGGGGTGAACGAGCTGCAGATCGCGTGCGTGCAACAACAGCCGCTCGGCTGCGTCCGCGCCGTCTGGGCTGGCGTAAAAGCGATCACCAAAGATCGGGTGTCCGATCTCCGCGAGATGAACCCGTAGCTGATGGGACCGGCCCGTGAGTGGACGCAGGCGGACACGCGTGCCCACGCGGCCGCCAACTTGTGCGGGTTCCAGCGCCTGCCAAGCCGTTTGTGACGGCTTACCCTGAGAGTGGTCCACAATCTGTCGTGGTCGGTTCGGCCAGTCGCAAATCAGCGGCAGATCAATCAGTCCCTGACCATCCGCCGGAACCCCTTCGACCACGGCTTCGTAAAGCTTTTCGACGCGCCGTTCCTGAAACTGTCGGGATAGCTTCCGGTTCGCGTCGCGTGTTTTGGCGATGACGATCACACCCGAGGTCGCCAGATCCAACCGATGTACCACCATTGCCTGAGGGTGCAGCGCAAGCACGCGGGTGTAAAGGCTGTCCCGGTGCTCGGCAAGGCGCCCAGGCACGCTGAGCAAGCCAGCAGGCTTGTCGAGCGCCAGTAGGCAGGCGTCTTCATACAGGATCGGCAAGGGGCCAGGCGGCGGAGGGTTATAGATAAACGGTTCCATCGCCTCCTGCTTCCCGCAACCGGCGATGGAGGTCAATGACAAGGCGACCCAAGGGAATATTTATCTTTGGTTAAGCCCTTAGTACTGCAAACCCCAACTTAGTGCCTTTTGCGGACCAGAGAGAGGGGGTTTAGTGCGATCACTTGACTGGTATTTTCTCACCGGCATCGTGGCCAGAACGTGGTCAGACGCACGAACTTACCGTCGTATGCCAGATATTGAACAGATCTATCAGGCCGATCAGCGCTTTCATCAGATAATCACACTAATGATCAAAAGCTAATAAAAAACGGCAAAATTTAATTGCAAATGGTTGACAGTCTAAAAGCATTAGGAGTATGAGCGAACTATATTTCGCTTTTTGGGAGACAATAAATGGAAAACTGCTCGCTGAAGATGGAACGCGATCAAATCCGCGTGGAATTTCAGGGCTCTGAATCTTTTGTCGTAGAACACCTTATTCCCGTTCTGTCGAAAATCGACTGGAACGAGAAAGTTTCGGATTCAAGCAGCACCTTTGACCGCAATCTCTCGATCCGTACCACTCATGCGATTTGCATGCGCCTGGGCCACAAATCGGGCGCGGATCTGTTCCTGTCTGCGGCGGCCAAGCTATCGCTCATCGACGGTGTGACCCGGTTCAGCCGCAACCAGCTGCATCATGAGGCGAAGTCGGCCCGCGACATCTACAAGCGCAGCACCCACGGCAACAACGCCTCCGCCTATATCCGCAGCTTGCGTGATAATGGCCGGTTGATTGTGGTTGAAGACGACATGTACGAGCTGTCCGAAAACGCCCGCGCAGATCTGGAAGTTCGGCTGTTTGAAGCTGGGTCCGTAGAGATGGCGATGCAGGCCGTCGCCTAAACCCCTGCGTCCGAGCCTCAGCACGGCTCGCTTAGCCGCCATTTGGTGTTGGGGGCGGAGTACATACCGCCGTGAATTGACCGTGTGACGTCTATCTTTCTTTGAGCGTGTCCGGTGAAACCCATTAGGTTTTCAGTTTCGGTCATCGGCGGGCTCTTAACGTCCGCTTGCCTCGCGTCACCCAACCACAATCTAAAAACTGTTGAGCAATCCGAGGCTGTCGTTATCGAGTCAGTGGATGTTGCAGACTGAGGGGGAGAGGGCTGATTTGGCGTGCCGGTCTCTCATCCAGGAAATGGTCAAGGCGACGACCCGAGCGTCTATCTGGATAATGCACTGAAGCATGGGTGTACCAGCACGGCCATTTCCAGCACTGGCATTTCCAACGACGATCCATCAGCGACCAAGGCGCCGATCAGCGAAGGCCATATAAAGCTGGCAAAGGACGCAGCTGACCCGTGATACGCTGCTAACACTCAAACTTTGTCTAGGAAATTGGTTGCGGGAGCAGGATTTGAACCTGCGACCTTCAGGTTATGAGCCTGACGAGCTACCGGGCTGCTCCATCCCGCGTCAAAGGGAGTGTTAGTCGCGGTACGGCACGATAAAGGTTTGTGCTGTACGGGGACGTATGAAGAACGGCGTTGAGGTCAAGGTTATATAGAAGAACTCTGGCGGCGACCTACTCTCCCACAGGTGAACCTGCAGTACCATTGGCGCTAAAGTGTTTCACGGCCGGGTTCGGGATGGGACCGGGTGGTGC